>JACQER010000066.1 GCA_016200465.1 Gammaproteobacteria bacterium
GGTGTTTTCAAGCCCCCGTAGCCGCCGCCGAGCATCGCAGTCGGCCATCGGGGTTGTCGCGTGCCTCGTGTTTGAGCCCGAGCCGTGTTGTGGACGGCCGGCGAGTTGGGGCACGCGCCGATGGCTGGCGAGAAGCGCAAGGAGGTGTCGGCGGCTCCGGGCGTGCTTTCTCTTGGTGACTTCTCTTTGCACGAGCAAAGAGAAGTCACCCAGGGTGCCGGGGCGGAGCCACCCGCAATTAGCTTTTGAATCGCGCGCAAAGCGCGCGATACCTTGGATGCCCGTGGGTCAGCCACCCACAAGCAGGTTTTTAAATCGTGCGCGAAGCGCGCACAACAGAGGGAGAAGAAAAATTACTTGGACTTCGCGTCGTACCGCTCGATCACCTTCTGCGTCAGATCCATGCCGTCGTCGGCATAGAGCACGCTCAGCTCGTTGGCATCGAACACGATGTTGAGCTTCGTCTCCTTGGCGAGGGCGGCAACCACGGTTTTGATTTCCGCGAGCGATTTGTTGGCGAATTCGCTGTCTTTCTTGTTGACGTCCTGCTTCGCTTCGTTGACCATTTTCTGGTAAGCCTCGGCTTTTTCCTGGAACGCCTTCTGCTTTTCCAGCTTCTGCGCGTCGGTCATCAGCAGCTGATCCTTCTGGAACGCCTGCTGCATCGCCTGGAGCTTGGCCTCTTCGCCGGCAATCAGGCTCTCCTTTTCCTTGATCAACTTGTCGAGCTCGACCTTGTTGCGCTTGCCCACCTTGCTCTCCAGCAACACCCGATGCAGGTTGACGTATCCGATGGCCGGCTTTTCCGCGGCGTAGGCCGCGCCGGCAAGAACAAAAATCAACAACGAAACAATAAAGAATTTTTTCATTTCTCATTCCTTGGGGAGTTTATCCGGCCCGTGGGCGGCGGGTGGCGCATCATATCATTTCTGCGACGAGGCGCGCAGAGGGATGCTCAATGGATTGTACGACCCGGATATTGGCGACGGTTTTCGGACGGGACGATATCGACCGGTTTCAGTTCTTCGCCAGGCTGGTTCCGTTTTTGAGAAATTCCTCGAACCGGTCCGCCGGAAGCGGCTTGCTCAGATAATATCCCTGCAGGGCGTCGCAGCCGTGCTGGCGCATGAAGTTGAGTTGTTCCACGGTTTCCACTCCTTCGGCCACCACCCTGAGCCCGAGACTGTGCGCCATGGTGATGATGGTGCCGGCGATGGCCGCATCGTCCGCGTCGCCGGGGATGCCGCGTACGAACGATTGATCGACCTTGAGGATGTTGATCGGGAACCGCTTGAGGTAGCTGAGGCTGGAATAGCCGGTGCCGAAATCGTCGATGGAGATCCGGATATCCATGGCCTTCAGCTCGCGCAGCGTGCTGATGGAGGCCTCGGCCTGTTGCATGACCAACCCTTCGGTGATTTCCAGCCCCAGCGAGCCGGGACTGAGACCGGTTTCGTGCAGTATCCGGTATATAGACGCCGGCAGGTCCTTCTGGTGAAACTGCCGCGAGGACAGATTCACCGCCACGTACAGCGAGGGGAATCCCTGTTTCTGCCAGCGCCGGCATTGCTCGCAGGCGGTGCGCAGCACCCACTCGCCGATGGGAATGATGAAGCCGGTTTCCTCCGCGAGCGGAATGAACAGCGCCGGCGAGATCATCCCGCGCGTCGGATGTTTCCAGCGCAGCAGGGCCTCCATGCCGACGATGCGCCCGGACCGGCAATCCGCGATCGGCTGGTAATGCAGGGAGAGTTCCCCCCGGGCCAGGGCGGAACGCAGGTCGTTTTCCAGTGACAACCGTTCGGTGGCCTTGGCGGTCATTTCCGCGACGTAAAACTGGTAATTGTTCTTGCCGTATTCCTTGGCGCGGTACATGGCCACGTCGGCGTTGCGCAGCAGTTCCTGGGCGCCGCGGTCATCGAACGGATACAGGGTGATACCCATGCTGGCGGTCACGAACAACTCGTGTCCGGCGACGTTAAACGGCTGGTGGAAAACATCCAGGATTTTCTGGGCGACATGGATGGCGTCGTCCACGTGCCGCATGTCGGCGAGCACCAGCGCGAACTCGTCGCCACTCAGGCGCGCCACGGTGTCGCCGCGGCGAACGGCTCCTCCCAGCCGGATGGCAACCTCGCGAAGCAGGTTGTCGCCCTTCTCGTGCCCGAGGCTGTCATTGATGTATTTGAAACGGTCGAGGTCGAGGAACACGACGCCCACCAGAGCATCACCGGCGGACCGCCACGGTCGTTGGGCATGGAGACAGCGTGGGTTTCCAGCCACCGGTGCGTCCCCTTGAACCCGATGATCTCGAATTCGAATGTGCCCTTGTTGCCGCTCAGCACATTTTCCATGAAGGTGCGGAACGGCTCGCGGT
The DNA here is from genome assembly GCA_016200465.1 of Gammaproteobacteria bacterium. Taxonomy (GTDB): domain Bacteria; phylum Pseudomonadota; class Gammaproteobacteria; order Acidiferrobacterales; family Sulfurifustaceae; genus Sulfuricaulis. Next base: position 2,378 of record JACQER010000066.1, read on the forward strand.
ACTCCGGCGTCAGTATGCCGAACACCGACTTGCCGATCACCTGTTCGGCGCTGCCGGCCTCGATCATGGCCAGCCCCGCCGCGTTCATCTGCAACAGTGTTCCGTCCCCGGCGACGATCTTGACGCACTCCGGCTCCGCATCGATGATGGCGCGCAGCTGATTCTCGCTTCGGTGCAACGCCTGTTCCGTATGCTTGCGCCGGATCATCGAGCCCAACTGGATGGCAATGCTGGAAACAATCCCGGCGAGGTGCTCGTCTTCGTCGCGCGGCTCGCGCACGAAAAATTCCAGCACCGCGATCACTTCGGCGCCACTCATTACCGGAACCGCCAGTCCCGCCCGCAGGCCGACCTGTAATGCGGCTCTGGCGCGGGGGAAATTTCCTTCGTGGGTGACATCCCGCGCCCAAACCGGCCTCCTCGACGTCCAGGCCTGACCGGGAAGTCCGACACCGGGTGCGAATGTCATGTCGAGACTCGTCTTCCTGAAGGACTCCAGACCCGAAACGCTCGTGTGCCAGGCCGGCACGCATTCGAGTCGACCGGTCTCGCCCTGCATCCATGCCTGTCCCACCAGCCAGCCGGTGGACTCGCACACCTTGCGCAACACCACTTCCAGCGCGGAGTACAGATCCGCCGTTTCACCGACCGCCACCGCCATGGCTTGCAGCAGACGCACCTCTTCTTCGGCACGCTTGCGCTGGGTGATCTGGGTTTCCAGCGCCAGGTTCTTCGAGGTCAACTCATGAATACGCTCGCTGCGCCGCCGCAGGAAACCGATCATCACCGCCATGGCCGGCGTCGTGACCGCCCACATCACGACACGGGTGAAATTTTCTCCCGCATATTGGAAAGGCCGATCGGGAATCGAAAAGTAGTAGGCGAAGAACACCCACGCGATCACGGCGCTCACCATGCCGGAGCGCGTGCCGCCATAGAAGGCGGAGAAGGCAACGACGAGAAGCAGAATTGCCGGCGGGTTGGGAATCCTGAATCCTGACAGGCCCAGCATCACGATGAGCGCAATGGCGGCAAGCGTCAGCAAAGGGCCGCCGACGGTTTGCCACGCACCCGGCCCGGCCGGGTGCAGTTCCTGCTCAGTGATTGCCATTCATATCCCCGGAGCGACGTTTGCGCCTGGGCTCAAGATTTACCCTTAATAATAGGTCAGCCGGGGAGGCAGGCAAGAATTGGATACAGCCGAGGGCATGACGGCCCCAGCGCGGGAATCAGCGATTTCCGGCCGACTTTCCCGTCTTGTGCGTGGATGTCAATGCTTCGATGGCGACCAGAATGATCAACAGCAGAACGACGGGGTAATTACCGGACCGAACGTACGGGGTTGCTCCCTGCATGGGCTGCACCGACGTCGTCAGCGCGTAAGCCTGAAACTGCGGCGCGCGCGCCGTCACGCGGCCGTGATGGTCGATCGCCACCGACGGCCCGGTGTTGGCGGCCCGGTGTTGGCGGCACGCAGCAACGGACGGCCGGCCTCGATGGCGCGCATGCGCGCCATCTGAATGCGCTGATGCGGCGCCAGCGAATCACCGAACCACGCGTCTTCGCTCACGTTCACCAGCAGCGTCGCCGACGGCAAGGCGCGGATGACTTCCTCGCCGAAGGCATCCTCGTAACAGACCGACACGCCGATCTCCTGGCCGGCGGCGAACAACAGCGGCTGATCCGGGAGGCCGGCACTGAAATCCGACATGGGAATCTGCAGGTTTCGCATCAGCCAGGAAAACAACGGCTCGAGCGGCGGATATTCGCCGAAGGGCACCAAGTGCCGCTTGCGATAGACGCCCGGTTGCGGGCTGACGCTCGCCACGCTGTTGTAGTAATGTTGCCGGTCCTTGTCGCGTTCCACCACGCCGAACAGAAAATCCACGCGCGCGGCCTGACTGATGCGCCGCAAACCGTCGAGGTATCCGGAATCGATTTCATCCAGATAAACCGGCAACGCCGATTCCGGCCAGACGATCAAATCCGACCGGGGCGCCTCGGCGCTGAGCACCATGTAGCGGTTCATGATGGCGACGCGGTTTTCCGGACGCCATTTGCTCGCGAGCGGCACGTTGCCCTGAATGAGCGTGACTTGCAGCGGATCACCGGCGGGTTGGACCCATTCGACTTTTCCGGCAAGCCAGCCCAGGAGCCAGACGACGCCCAGATTGAGCCAGGGAAAGCCGGTGAGAAACCAGCCGCGTATCCATTCGAACAGCACCCACAGTGACGGGAGCAGCACCAGTACATGCCGGATTCCGCGTTTCGCAAAAAAATGCGCCTGCACCCAGCCGAACAGGGCCGGATACAACGACAGTCCGGCGACGAACAGCAGCACCGCCAGAACGGCGAGCGGCGCGGGCATGTTGCCGTACAAATGCATGCTGACGTAAACCCACGACACGCCGAGTCCGAACATGCCGAGTCCGTACAGGAAACCGCGCCACGCCGCACGGCCGGGCTTGACGTCCGTCCACAGCACGAACAACAAGGCGGGAGAAACCACCGCGAGCGGGAACAGGTCGAAGGGGGAGAACGCGAGCGGCAGCAGCAGGCCGGCGGCCAGCGCCGCCGCATCGGCCGCCACCGGTTGGCGGAGCAAATTACTTCCTGGCTTTTTGCCGGCCCGCTTGTTCAACCGGAATCACTTTCAGGAGATAAACACGGCGGCTGTCGGCGCGCAACACCTCGAAACGCAAGCCGTCGATGTCGATCTTCTCGCCGCGGCGTGGAACATGCCCCAGACGGTTCATGACCAGGCCCCCGACGGTCTCGATTTCCTCGTGTGCGAGCTGGCTGCCGAGACGCGCGTTGAAATCGGCGAGCGTGACCAGCGCCTTGACCACGTATTCTCCGCCGTCGCGCGGCATGACCATGAGATCGTCGTCGATGTCGTATTCGTCCGCGATCTCGCCGACGATCTGCTCCAGCACGTCCTCGATGGTCACCAGTCCCGCCACCCCGCCGTATTCGTCGACGACGATCGCCATGTGGTTACGGCTGGTGCGAAACTCGCGCAACAGCACGTTCAGGCGCTTGCTCTCCGGCACGAACACCGCCGGGCGCAGCATGTCATGCACGTTGAATTGCGCGCGTTTTTTCTTCTCGAGGAACAGATAACGCAGCAGGTCCTTGGCGAGCAGGACGCCGATGATCCTGTCCTTGTCCCCGTCGACCATGGGAAAACGCGAGTGCCCGGACTCGATCACGAGCGGCAGGTATTCCTCGGGCTTCTGGTTCTTGTCCACCACGTCCATCTGCGAACGCGGCACCATGATGTCGCGCACCTTCATCTCGGAAACCTGGAGCACGCCCTCGATCATGTCGAGCGAGTCGCGGTCGAGCAGGTTGCGCTTGGCGGATTCGCGCAAAACCTCGAGCAGGTCGTCGCGCGTGGCCGGCTCTCCGAGGAGTGCGTGGCTCAGGCGGTCGAGCAGCGAACGCGGCGCGGTCGCCGTGTCTTCGGTGCCCGGCTTGTCGTCGTTTTTATCGTTCATTGAATATAGGGATTGGCGTAACCCAGTTCCTTGAGCAGGCGGATTTCCATCCTTTCCATCACCAGGGCGTCCTGCCGCTTCCGGTGATCGTAACCGCGCAGGTGCAGTATACCGTGAATCACCATGTGCGCCCAATGGGCATCCGTGGTCTTGCGCTGCGTGCGCGCCTCGCGCCGCACCACCGGCGCGCAAATCACCAGATCGCCGAGCAGGTCGCTGCGTGTGCCGGGCGGCGCCTCGAAAGGAAACGACAGCACGTTGGTCGGATGACGCCGACGGCGGAAACGTGAATTGAGCGACGCCGATTCAGCCATGCCGACGATGCGCAGGCCGAGCGTCACGCGACGCCGCCGCAGGCCCGTGAGCGCGGCGTGCGCCCAGCGACGCAGCGCGGATTCCGCGGGTAACCCGGCGCGCGCCACGCCGTACTGCACGCTCAGTTGCAGCCTCATTCCCCGGTTTTCTTGTGCCGTGATTCCACGACGCTGTCATGCAGGTCGTAAGCCTCGACGATCTTCTGCACCAGCGCATGGCGCACGACATCCTGCGGGGTGAAATGGGTAAAGGTGATGCCTTCGACATTGCGCAGGATTTCCATCGCCTGCTTGAGACCGGAGAGCTGGGTGCGGCGCAGGTCGATCTGGGTGATGTCGCCGGTGATCACCGCGGTGGTGCCGAAGCCGATGCGTGATGATATTCTTCTCCAGGAGGCGCGCCACCTTCTCGAAGCCGAGCATTTCGTGCAGTGCGTCGTACAGCGGACGCAGATAAGGATCGATCTTCTGCTCGAGATCGCCGGGCAGGAATCCCAGGCGTTCGCCGGCCTCCACCACCGGCCGCACCAGCAGAATGCGCTGCACGCGGTTGGTTTCGAGCGCCTCGACGGCGCAGGCCACGGCCAGATAGGTCTTGCCGGTGCCGGCCGGACCGATGCCGAAATTGATGTCGTGAGTCAGGATGTTCCGGATGTACTGGCGCTGGCGCGCGCCGCGCCCGCGGACGATGCGCTTCGGAGTACGCAGCGTGGTTTCACGATCGTCCTCTTCCTCGGGTCCGCGCAGCGCGAACTTCTGCAGCGCGACGTGCACGCCGGCGAGCGTCAGCGCTTCGTCGCTTTCGGTGGCGTCGTAGAGGTCCTTCAGCAGTTGCGTGGCGGCGCCGCTTTCCTCCGGCGCGCCGGTCACGCGGAAAACATGACCGCGGTTGGCGATCTCGACGCCCAGATATTCCTCGATCTGCTTGAGGTGCTCGTCGTGACTGCCGCACAGGCTGGCGAGCCGGCGGTTATCCGTGGGGGTAAGGCTGAATTCGATGTGCTTGGGTTTAGGTTTCAATCGCGCGGCACGCTCCGCCTGGAGACATTATCATAAGATATTAATCAAGGATAACCGGGCGCAAATCAAGCGCGGCGCGCGCAAGGCTCGTTATTGACCCGGCGCGGCAGTTTTTGAACAAAGGCGACCCACGAAGGGCTGCCCTGGCTTCGATGATACCCGGGTGCGCCGGGTCAATAACAAAAATCATATGAGTTTCCGTTTATTGAGGCGGCAAGACGACTTCGATCCGGGATTGCGGCAATGATAATCCATCGGGCCTATTTACGTTGGTTGATGCCGCCTCAATAAACAGCCGTCCGCGCAGGGAATTGGTCAGCGCCTCGGTGATTTCCACGTCCACGAACCGGCCGAGCAGCCCAGGATCACTGGCATCGAAGTTGACGACGCGATTGTTCCCGGTGCGTCCGCAGAACTGGCTCGGCGACTTGCGCGCCGGACCCTCGACCAGAATATGCTGCGTCGTCCCGACCATGCGCCGGCTGATGGCGGCGGCCATTTCAATGTTGCGGCTTTGCAGACGCGCGAGCCGCGCTTCTTTCACCGCTTGCGGTGTATCGTCGGCCAGTTCCGCCGCCAGCGTCCCGGGGCGCGCGCTGTAGAGGAAACTGAACGAAGCGTCGAAGCCGACTTCTTCCATCAGATTCAGGGTCGCGGCAAAGTCGGTTTCGGTCTCGCCCGGGAAACCGACGATGATGTCGGTCGTCACGCTGATGTCCGGCCGCGCCTCGCGCAGCCGGCGGATCTTCGATTTGTATTCGAGTGCGGTATGGCCGCGCTTCATGAGCGCGAGGATGCGGTCGCTGCCGCTCTGCACCGGCAGGTGCAGATGACCGGCGAGTTTCGACACCTCGGCATAAGCCTCGATCAGCCGCTCGTTGAACACCTGCGGGTGCGACGTGGTGAAACGGATACGTCCGATGCCGTCGATCTCGGCGAGATAGCGGATCAGCAGCGCGAGGTCGGCAAACTCACCGGTGTGCATCTTACCGCGATAGGCGTTGACGTTCTGACCGAGCAGGATGACCTCGCGCACGCCACGTTCGGCCAAATGCACCGCTTCTGCGAGCACGTCGTCGAACGGCCGGCTGAATTCCTCGCCGCGCGTGTAGGGCACAACGCAGAAGCTGCAATACTTGCTGCAACCTTCCATGATCGAGACGAACGCGCGCACGCCGTCCACGCGCGGTTCGGGCAGGCGGTCGAATTTCTCGATCTCGGGGAATGATATATCCACCGCCGGCCGGCGGTGGACCAACACGTCATCCAGCATCTGCGGCAGGCGGTGCAGCGTCTGCGGGCCGAATACCATGTCCACGTACGGCGCACGGCGCACGATGGCCACGCCTTCCTGACTGGCGACGCAGCCGCCGACACCGATCACCAGGTCCGGTCGCACTATCTTGAGTTCGCGCCACATTCCCAGCTGCGAAAACACCTTCTCCTGCGCCTTTTCGCGGATCGAGCAGGTGTTCAGCAGCAGCACGTCGGCCTGCGCCGGGTCGTCGGTGGTCTCCAGCCCGTGACTGGCGGCGAGTGCGTCTGCCATGCGCGCGGAGTCGTACTCGTTCATCTGGCAGCCGAAGGTTTTGATATGCAGCTTGCGGGACATGTACCGAGAATAGCGAGGGATATCGGTACCTAATCTACCGTCCGGAACGGGAAATTACCAGCAGACAAAAAACGCGGGTGGTTTGCACCACCCGCGTTCGGAGGACAGCCGATAATCCCTAGGGTCTGGACTTCTCGCTGATTTGGGACAGGATCGCCACCACCAGCGCCGCGATCGACAAAGCAAAAATATAAAAGATGTTTTCCAGGAGTTGAGAATTCGTCGACGCCAGGTAAGTGATTATCGACGGGGTACCAACCCAAAAACTCAGTTTCAACATGACACTTCTCCTCCTCAGGATTAAGTCTGCGGGAGGGGCGGATCGCCCGTCATTCCCTTCTGCCCACAGATCGTCCCTTGGGATTGAGTCTTGGCCAGGAATCGCCAGGCCACAAGCCACGACCGACACATGGCGAAACCCGGGGGATAGCCGGTGAATTCCTCGTGTCTCAGGGTGTTATCGGGGGCTGTCGGGAATGGAATGAACCGTTAGCGGCTGGGGGAAATATGGTGGCTAGGGGGAGAATCGAACTCCCGACCTCAGCATTATGAGTGCCGCGCTCTAACCGTCTGAGCTACCTAGCCGAAAGGGCCGCAAAAGATACCGGTATCCGCCGGGTCTGACAAGAACCGATCTCAAAAATGTATGCGCGAATACCGATCACGCTCTACTGCGCCGGCTATTCGGCAGAAACACCCTGCATTAAAGGTATTTTTGAGATCGGCTCAAGGGAAACGCGCCGGGGACTGTCTTAATCGGGACGGTACGCTACACGTTGAAGCGAAAGTGCATGACGTCACCGTCCTGCAGCGCGTAATCCTTGCCCTCGAGCCGCAGTTTGCCCGCCTCGCGCGCGCCGTGCTCTCCGTGACAGTTGACGAAATCCTCGTAGGAAATGGTCTCGGCGCGGATGAATCCGCGCTCGAAATCGGTGTGGATCACACCTGCGGCTTGGGGCGCGTGCGCCCCCCGGCGCACGGTCCAGGCACGCACTTCCTTGGGGCCGACGGTGAAAAAAGTCTGCAAGCCGAGCAATTGATAACCGGCGCGGATGACACGGTTCAGACCCGGCTCGTCCAGACCCATGTCGGCGAGGAACACTCTCTTTTCCTCGGCATCCATATCGGCCAGCTCCGCCTCGATGCGGGCGCAGATCGGCACGACCAGGGAATTTTCCGCGCGTGCGAGCTGTTGCAACTGATCGAGATGGGGATTGTTGGTGAAGCCCGTCTCATTCACGTTGGCTATATACATGAGCGGTTTGTCGGTCAGCAGGCACAGCGGTTTCAGCAACCGGTGCTCCTCTTCGCTCAGGCCGAGGCTGCGCACCGGTTTGCCTGAATCGAGAACGGTGCGCACCCGCGCCAGCAGTTCGCGCAACTTGATCTCGTCCTTGTTCCCGCTTTTCGCGCCCTTGTCGGCGCGCTGCATGCCCTTCTCGACGGTGTCGAGATCGGCCAGCGCCAGTTCGGTATTGATGATTTCGATGTCCGCGAGCGGCTGGATGCGGCCCGAGACGTGCACGATGTTCTCGTCCTCGAAGCAGCGCACCACGTGGGCGATCGCGTCCACCTCGCGGATGTGCGCGAGGAATTTATTGCCCAGCCCTTCGCCCTTGGAAGCACCGGCGACCAGACCGGCGATGTCCACGAATTCAATCGTCGTCGGGAGCACCTTTTCCGGCTTGGCGATTTCCGCGAGCTTCTGCAGGCGCGGGTCCGGCACCTCGACGATACCGACGTTCGGATCGATGGTGCAGAACGGATAATTCTCCGCCGCGATGCCCGCCTTGGTGAGCGCGTTGAACAGCGTGGACTTGCCCACGTTCGGCAGGCCGACGATACCGCACTTGAATCCCATCTTGAGGTCCCGTTACTGGTTGTGTGTGTGCAGACTGTTCATGACTTTCTGGAACTGGCCGTGCACGATATCCGCGACATGCGCCCTGGCGCTGGCGATGGCGGCGTCGATCAGCGCCTGCTCCGCCGACGGCGCCTTCTTCAGCACGTATGACACCACCTGCGCGCTGGAGCCGGGATGACCGATGCCGATGCGCAGGCGCGCGTAATCGGAACTGCCGAGCTTCGCGGTGACGTCGGAAAGACCGTTGTGTCCACCGTCGCCGCCGCCGACCTTGAGCCGCGCGGTTCCCGGCGGCAGATCCAGTTCGTCGTGCGCCACCAGGATTTCCGCGGCCGGGATCTTGTAATAGTGGGCGAATCGGGAAACCGCGTCACCGCTACGGTTCATGAAGGTCTGCGGCTCGAGCAGCCAGACGTCCCGGCCACTCACGTTCAGCTTGCCGACGTTCGCGAGAAAGCGCGATTCGTTGCGCAGTCTTTCGCCGGCGGCGTCGCTGAGCATGTCCAGAAAACGGAACCCGGCATTGTGCCGGGTTTCCGCATACTCCGCGCCCGGGTTTCCCAGGCCGACGATGAGGGAAATCCCCTGCGCCACGTCGCCGCTCCGCGCCGGAGATTACTTGCTTTCCTTCTTGGGCGCTTCCTTCTTCGCTTCCGCCTTGGGGGCTTCGGCCTTCTTCGCCTCGCCCGGCTTGGCCTCGCCGGCTTTCGCCTCGCCTTCGGCCGGCGCCGCCGCGGCCGCCTCGCCTTCCACCGGCGCTGCCACCACGGGGGCTTCTTCCACCACTTTGATGGTGGTGATCGCGCCCACCGCCAGGTCGTCACCGCCGTGCGCCAGGCTGGTGATGGTCACGCCCTCGGGCAGCTTGATGTTGGAGAGATGCACCGACTCGTTGATACGCAACGCCGACATGTCCACCGTGAGGAATTCCGGCAGGTCCTTGGGCAGACAGGTGATGTCCACTTCGGTCATGAGATGCGTGACGATACCGCCGTCCAGCTTCACGCCCGGTGCCACGTCCTGACCCGTGAAGTGCAACGGCACTTTCATGTGAATCTTCTCGGTGGCGCTGATGCGCTGCAGGTCGATGTGCATCACCACCGGCTTGTACGGGTGCATGTGCCAGTCGCGCAGAATCGCCTGGTCGGACTCGCCGCCGACCTTCACGGTCAGGATCGAGGTGTGAAACTTCTCGTTCGCCAGGTGGCGCAGCATGATGTTCTGGTCGAGGGCGACCATCATCGGTTCCTTGCCCGCCCCGTACAGGATGGCGGGAATCTTGCCGCTGCGGCGAAGGCGGCGGCTCGCACCCGTACCTTTCGCTGCGCGCGGTTCGGCAGTCAGTTCAAATTTAGCGCTCATTGTCAGTCTCCACGGTTGTTGAACATCTCCCGCCTCTCCCGCGACCAGGATCGGAGGGAACAGAAAAGGCGCGGGGCACAGGCCCCGGGCCCGAAACTTTTACTCCATGAACAGCTCGCTCACCGAATCATCCAGCGCGATCCGGCGCATGGACTCGGCCAGCAGCTCGGCCACGCTCAGCTGGCGGATGCGCTTGCACGCCTTGGCCTCGGGCCGCAGCGGAATGGTGTCCGTCACCACCAGCTCATCGAGCCGGGACTTGCCGATCCGGTCCACCGCGCTTCCGGACAACACCGGATGCGTGCAATACGCCAGCACTTTCCTGGCGCCATGTTCCTTGAGCGCCCCGGCCGCCTCGCACAACGTGCCGGCGGTATCCACGAGGTCGTCCATCAACACGCAGGTGCGGCCCTCGACCTCGCCGATGATATGCATCACCTTGGCCTCGTTCGGCTTCGGGCGGCGCTTGTCGATGATGGCCAGGTCCGCTTCCAGGTGCTTGGCCATCGCGCGCGCCCGCACCACGCCGCCCACGTCCGGCGATACCACGAGCAGATCCTCGAACTCCTGCCGCCAGATGTCGCCGAGCAACACCAGCGACGAATAAACGTTGTCGGTCGGGATGTTGAAAAATCCCTGGATCTGGTCGGCATGCAGATCCATGGTCAACACCCGGTGCGCTCCGGAGACGGTGATCATGTCCGCCACCAGCTTGGCCGTGATCGCCACCCGCGCCGTGCGCGGGCGGCGATCCTGACGCGCGTAACCATAATAAGGTATCACCGCGGTGATGCGCCGCGCCGAGGAGCGCTTCACCGCGTCGATCATGATCAGCAACTCCATCAGATTGTCGTTGCTCGGAGCACAGGTCGGCTGGACGATGAAAACGTCCTTGCCGCGCACGTGCTCCATGACCTCGACCTGAATCTCGCCATCCGAGAAACGGCCGACCACCACCTTGCCGAGCGGCAGCCCGAGATGCCGGACGATCAGTTCCGCCAGCGCCGGGTTGGCATTCCCGGTGAAAACCACCATGTTGTCCAAGGACACGCGATCTCCCCTGTGCTGGATGGTCAGCCACTCAAACTGGTTGGGGCGCCAGGATTCGAACCTGGGAATGCCGGAATCAAAATCCGGTGCCTTACCGCTTGGCTACGCCCCAGAAATTTGCGCCCCTGAATTCTATCTGGCGCGGCGCCAGGATTGCTCGGCGCATCCCTGCGCCTCGCCCCTTCGGGGCCAGCGTCGCTTCGCTCCGCTGTCCGGATTCGCTCCCGGCGAATCCGTCGAACCTGGGAATGCCGGAATCAAAATCCGGTGCCTTACCGCTTGGCTACGCCCCAGTAATAACGAAACCGTCGGAACCCGGGAATACCGGAGCTGACGTCGGGCACCGGACACGCGGTCCCGAACCTGAATGTCACCGCATCATATATAAAGGATGCCGGTTCATCCCTCGCGCCACGAAACCGGAAAACGGTTTGGGAATTCTTTCCAGAATCTGCCGGCCGCGATCCGCTCCCGTCACTTTCAGGAACACGCATCCGCCCGAACCCGACATGCGCGGCTCGCCGAACTCGGAAAGCCACCGCATCGCGCGGTCCACCTCCGGATAGCGGCTGCGCACCACCGGTTCCAGGTCGTTTCGCAGTCCGCGCCCTTCGTGAAAGTCGCGTATTGTGAGGGGCGGGCTATAACGTGTCAATTCAAGGGTGGCAAAAACCTGCGCCGTGGAGACATGCACCGGCGGCACCACGACCAGATACCAGGCCTGTTCCGGTTCGAGGGGGGTGAGGATTTCACCGATACCCTCGGCCCAGGCCGCCTGGCCTTGGACGAATACCGGCACATCCGCCCCGAGCTTGAGCCCAAGTGTTGCAAGCTCCGCACGGGACAGATTCGCACCCCACAATTCATTCAGGGCCAGAAGGGTCGTGGCGGCGTCGGAGCTCCCGCCTCCCAGACCGCCGCCGGCGGGGATGCGCTTGGTCAGACGGATCTGGGCACCCCGGCGGATCCCCGCTGTCTCCTGCAACAGGCGCGCGGCGCGCACCGTGAGGTCCCTGTCCTCCGGCACGCCCGGAAGCGGCGTGAGGCGCGCGATGCGGCCGTCGTCCGTGACCGTGAATTCCAGTTCATCGCCGTAATCCAGAAACTGGAAAACCGTCTGCAGCGTGTGATAGCCGTCCGCGCGCCGGCCCGTGACATGCAGAAAAAGATTCAGCTTTGCCGGCGCCGGCCAGGTTTGCATCCGTCATGGCTCCTGTTTTTTTATTGATTCAGCGTCCAACGCTCAATGACCAGGCGCACCTCGAGCGTAGCGTGATTGGCCGGTTCGTCATTCGGGCCGCCATCGTGTCTCTTGATGAAGAGTTTACTCGGCAACTCGAGCGAACCGTAGCGGGTGTATTCCAGAAACCGGACGTCCCAGCCGGACTGGACCAGCGATTTCAGACGCCCCTGTGGATCCAGTTCCTGTTCCGCCGCGGTACCGGGCTGGGGCAGTCCGAGCACCCAGTAATTGAGTCCGTCGAGCGGCACCCGCCATCCGGTGGTGCGATATAAAAGCTGTTCCGGATTTTCCGCGTGCCAGCGGTGCCGGTCGGCATCGCGCAATTCCGCACCTTGCTCGTCGCGCGTCAGCCGCAGGTGGCCGCGGCCCAGCGGGCCGGTGAGATCGATACGATGCCGTTCACCCTCGCGCATCCACTCCAGCGACGCTTGCCAGCCTTCCTCGGCGGTGCGCATCGCCAGACGCCCCTGGATGTTCCAAGCCGTGATCGGGCGCAACTGCGCCTGCCGCAGCTGCCAGGTGGCGGCGGGATTTTCGACCGGGGGAATCTGGGGTGCGGTGGCGCAGCCGGCCGCGAGCGCGGCCAGCCCGAACACAAC
>JACQER010000067.1 GCA_016200465.1 Gammaproteobacteria bacterium
ATCCCACGGGCCGGCTTACATCGCCATCGTCGATGGCTGTCCGCCCGGCATGGCGCTCAGCGAGGCCGACATCCAGCCCGATCTCGACCGGCGCAAGCCCGGCCAGTCGCGACACACCACGCAGCGGCGCGAATCGGACGAAGTCAAAATTCTCTCCGGCGTGTTCGAGGGCAAGACCACCGGCACGCCCATCGGCCTGCTGATCCAGAACACCGATCAGCGCTCGCAGGATTACTCCAAAATCCTCGACCGCTTCCGCCCCGGTCACGCGGATTACACCTACATGCAGAAGTACGGCCTGCGCGACTACCGCGGCGGCGGGCGCTCGTCGGCGCGCGAAACCGCGATGCGCGTGGCCGCCGGCGCGATCGCCAAGAAATATCTGCGCGAACGCTACGGCGTGACGGTGCGCGGTTACCTCGCGCAGCTTGGGCCGATTCAGCTCGAACTCAAGGATTGGAACGAAGTCGAGAATAATTCCTTCTTTTGTCCCGATGCCTCGAAGGTTCCGGAGCTCGAAGCCTACATGGACGCGCTGCGCAAGGAAGGCAATTCCATCGGCGCGCGCATCAACGTGGTCGCGTCGCACGTGCCCGTGGGCCTGGGCGAACCGGTGTTCGACCGGCTCGATGCGGACATCGCTTACGCGATGATGAGCATCAACGCCGTGAAGGGCGTCGAGATCGGCGCCGGTTTCCGGTCCGTGGCGCACAAGGGCACCGAGCATCGCGATGAAATCACGCCCAAGGGTTTCCTCTCGAACAATGCCGGCGGCATCCTCGGCGGCATTTCCACCGGCCAGGACGTCGTGGTCAGCATGGCGCTCAAGCCCACGTCCAGCATCCGTCTCCCCGGTCGCACGGTGGACGTGAACGGCAAGGCGGTCGACATCGCCACCACCGGCCGTCACGATCCCTGCGTCGGCATTCGCGCCACGCCGATTGCCGAGGCGATGCTTGCCCTGGTGCTGATGGATCACGCGCTGCGCCACCGCGCGCAGAACCTCGACGTCAAAAGTCCCACGCCGGTGATTCCGGGCCAGGCCTGAAGCGCGGCGTGTCGCGCAAACTCAACGGAGGAGTCGCCATGAACGTCAAACGCTGGTTGCTCGCGAGCCTCGCAGTGCTGGTCGTCATTGCCGCGCTCGACATGTTTATCAATACTGTTTTGCTCACGGATTTGTATAAGCAGACCGCTTCGGTCTGGCGGCCGCCGCAAGAGATGCAGCAAAGGATGTGGTTGTTCTTCCTGGGATACCTGATCCTCGCCCCGTTTTTCACCCTGATCTACACCAAGGGTTATGAGCCGGCCAAACCGGGTCTCGGTCAGGGATTGCGCTACGGCCTGTACGTGGGCGTGCTGTTGTCGGTGCTGCCGAACCTCGTCTGGTACACGGTGTTGCCGATTCCGGGCGTGCTGGCGTTCTACTGGTTCCTGGGCGGTATGGTCGAATCGATCGCCGCCGGCGCGGCCGCCGGGCTGATCTATCGCGCCTGAACCGCGCCACGCCGTGAGCCCGACGCTCCTCAATCCAGGACGGATCGGCAGGGCGGTGCTCGGCGCGACGGATTACTGGAAGGGTTTCCACGAACTATTTTTTTACACCCTCCGGCGTCTCGGCGCCCTGGGCAAACCGCCGGTACGCCAGGTTCTGTTCAAGCAGATCTATTTCACCGGCATCGAGGCGCTGGGTGCGGTGACGGTCATCGCCGCGTTGTCCGGCATCGTGGTCACCACTCAAGTCACCAGCCTGGTGGGCCAGGACATCGCGCTCACCGCGAAAATCATGCTCTGGACCGTGGTGCGCGAGCTCGGGCCGCTGCTGTCCGCGATCGTGATCATCGCGCGCAGCAGTTCGGCCACCGCCTCGGAACTGGCGAGCATGAAAATCCGCGGCGAGATCGATCATTTGCGGTTCATGGGCATTGCTCCCGGCGACTATCTGATGGTGCCGCGCATCGTCGGCATCACGCTCTCCGTGGTTGCGGTCACTTTCTATTTCCAGATGACGGCGATCGTCATGGGTTACGCGTTCGCCTCCGTCATGGGATTCATGCCATTCGTCAAAAGCCTTTCAGGCGTCATCACGACGCTGAGCCTGGCCGAGGTGCTGGTATCGCTGCTCAAGGCTTTTGTTTTCGGCTTGGTGATTTCGATCACCTCCTGTTACTACGGCCTGCGCGCCACCGGCACCGTGACCGCGATTCCGCGCGCCGCGACCGGGGCCGTCATGCGCAACCTGCTGACGGTTTTCCTGCTTGACGGAATCATTTCCTATGCCTTCTTCGTGTAACGCGTTGCCGACGGACGACAACGGCCCATGATCCGTTTCGAACGCGTGACGCAAGGACCGGTGCGCAACCTGTCGTTCGATCTCGAACGGGGAGCCACGGTCAAAATCCTGTTCGATTCGGAAGACCGGAAAAATATTTTATTCGGCCTGCTCGCCGGCTTGCGGCGGCCTGATTCCGGCAAGATTCTGTTCTTCGGCGAGGATCTGTTCGCGCACGCGGAAAACGAACGGCTCGCGCTGTTCCGGCGCGTCGGCGTGGTGCCGGCGGATGGCGGCCTGATCAGCAACCTCAAGGCGTGGGAGAATCTGCTGCTGCCGGCGTGGTATCACCGCGGTCTGACGGCGGAGCAGGCCGAACGACCGGTGGCGGAAATGTTCGAGCAGCTCGAACCGGGCGAGGGCGGACTGAAGCAGCGCATGGGCGATCTGCCCGGCCAGCTGAGCCTGTACGAACGGCGCGCCGTGGCGCTGGCGCGGGCGATGCTGATGGAGCCGGACATCCTGATATATGATTTCACCTTCGCCGGCCTGGACCGCGACGCCGCGCAGCAATTGATGAAGCTGACCGGCGGGTTTCACG
>JACQER010000063.1 GCA_016200465.1 Gammaproteobacteria bacterium
CTACGGGGGTTTGAAAACACCTCCGCGTACTGACCTGAGGTGGGTGGCTCAACTCCCCGTCGGAGCGAGCCGAGCACCGAGTAAGGCCGGGAGTCGTCGCGAGACTTTTGATCGAGCCCGAGGCGCGTATTTCGCGCCCGGCGAGTTAGGCGAGCGCCCGGCCGCAGCGAGGCGCGCAGGGTACCGCCCGTTGTTTGGGCGGCGAAGCGACCGGGGCGCATTCTCTTTGGTGACTTTCTCTTGTGCGCACAAGAGAAAGTCACCTGCCGTGGGTCAGCCACCCACAAGTAATACGCCGCCGCAGGCGGCTCGACAACAGCGACAAAATACTCCCGCACCTTTCAGCGCCTCCTGCCGAACGGCATGAGCGGACTCGAAGCGGAACCCGTGCCGGCGCCGGTCTGCAGACGCAGGGCGAGCAGCTTGTCGCCCTCGGCGACTCCCTCCAATACCTCAACGTGCTTGCCGTCGCTCATGCCGGTCTTGATCTCCTTTTCAACCGGCGCGCCGGTTGGCTTTGCCGAGGGGAGCAACACATAGGAATGGCCGTCACGCCATTTCACCGCGTCGCCCGGCAACAGCAGCACGTTCTCGAGCGAGGACAGCACGAAACTGACGTTGGCCGTCATGCCGCTGCGCATGAAGGCGGGCGTCTTCTCGGGCAGCACGTCCACTTCGTAGGTCGTCACGTTGTTCACCGTCTTGGCATCGTAGGCGATCTGATCCACATGGCCCGAAAAGGGCTGATTCGGGTAGGCGTCCAGCGCGATATGCGCGGACTGACGCAGCCGGACTTGCGCGATGTCGGTTTCGTCCACCTGCGCCTTGATGGTGAGCAGATCGGACATGACGAACACGGCGTCGCTGCTGGTAAAGGTCTGCCCGGGCTCGATATTGCGCAGAATCACGGTGCCATTGATCGGCGCGAGCACGGGCGTGGCGCGGTAAATGTCTTCCCAGCGCCTGACCTCCTCCGGGCCCTTGGCGCGCGCCGCGTCGATCAGCGCCGCGCGCTCGGTCGAACTCATCCACGCCAGTATCTGGCCCTTCTTCACGACCCGCCCCTCGTCCACCAACACCTCGTCGGCGCGCCCGGCAACCGGCGGTTTTATTTCGAGGCGGTTCTTGGGCTGCACCACACCGGTGCTGAGAATGGTTACTTCGAGATTGCCGCGGGTGACGGTGACTTCGCGATAGGCCGGCGGCGTCTCACCACCGCCACGCCAGTAGATGGCCGCACCGCCAGCCAATCCTGCCAGCACGACCAGCACCACGGCCCACCGATACTTCTTGATCGTTTCAATGACGGTCACGGAATGACTCCTTTGCCCTGCGCCTGATCCCAGGCGGCTTCGGCCACCACCCGGTCACGCTGACTTTGCAGGAATGATTTTTGTCTCTGGATAAGATCATTTTCGATGATGTCCCAGTTTTCGAACGTCATCAGTCCGTTGTTGTACTTGGCGCGCGCAATGTCCGCGCGCGCCATGGCCGCATCGAGAAACGCCCGGTCGACCTTGAGCTTCTCCGCCGATTCGACGTAGCTCGCGTAGGTCTGCTTGAGCCGGACCAGCAACTGATGTTCCGAGGAATCGGTGTTCGACGCCGCCGCCTCCAGGCTCGATACCGCGCTTTTGGTCGCGTAGTAATCCTTGCCGCCGCTGTAAAGTGGAATATTAAGATTCAGCCCCACGCTGCGACGCGTGTCGTCGAGGGCCCAGTTGTCTCCGACGCGCCCGACACTGCCCGAGAGATTGAGACTGGGATACAGACCGGAACGCGCCAGCGTGACACCGGCGGCGGCGGACTTCTGCTGCGCCGCCGCCTGTTGGTAATCGGGCACCTCGCGCGCCAGTTGCCGGAAGTCCGGCGCTTTCCCGGGCTCGGTGAGCGGAATGTCGCCGCGAACTTCAAGTCCTTCCGTCCCGCCGCGACCCAGCACGCGATCGAGCTGGGCCTGCGCCGAAACCAGATCCTGCTGCGCTTGCAGATTGTCGTAGCGTGCCTGCGCGAGCGACGCCTTGGTCAACAGATACGAACCCTTGTTCTCGTTTCCGCTCTCGAAGCGCAGCTCGACGAGACGCAGATTTTCTTCCCGACGCCTGGCGATGTTTTCCGTCAGGCTGACGTTGTCCTGGGCATAACGGAGACCGACGAACGCGGACTTGAGGTCCTGGCTCAGCTTCGCCTTGGCCACGGCGAGACCGGCCGCGGCGGCGTCACGGTTGGCCGCGCCCTGTGCGA
This sequence comes from Gammaproteobacteria bacterium, assembly GCA_016200465.1. GTDB lineage: Bacteria > Pseudomonadota > Gammaproteobacteria > Acidiferrobacterales > Sulfurifustaceae > Sulfuricaulis. The sequence continues at coordinate 2,245 of JACQER010000063.1, forward strand.
CCTTGGCGCGATCCTGAAATCCGGCGAACAGGTTCTGGCTGAGCGAAACCGTGGTGCTGTAGGTCGTGTCCGACGTTGTTGTTGCTGCCGCCGAGCCCGAGGTATCGGTGTAAGCGGCACCGGCGGATAGTTGCGGGAGATAGCCGCTGTAGGCGCCTTCAGCGCTGAAGCCCGCCGCCTCGAGACTGGCGCGCGCGGCGCGCAGGTCGGGATTGTTGGCGGCCGCTTCCTCGACGCAGGCCTCCCAGTTCAACACCGTGGCCGCCTCCGCCCAGGCGGACAGCGCCAGGACGAGCATGCTTGCAGAAATCATCAGGCGCATGGAATTTTTGGCGATTGGAGTCCGCGAAGCCGACTGCCCGAGGTTCGTGAATGTTGCCGGCCCATCAGCCTAAACCACTGTGTCATGATCACAAAACGTTCCTGTTCAGACAGCCCGATGCCCGGTTTCGGCCTTCCGCCCTTGATTGCAACGGCGGAATTTCAGCGCTAACATTTTCTGATTGACCGATCGGTCAATCACATCCTAAGACGGAACAGCGCATAAAGTCACGCGTTTGATCCTGCACGAGCTGCTCAAGGACGGCGAACGCCAGGGTCGCGACCTGGCGGAAAAGGTTTTCGGCGACAACTTCGCGCGGCTGGTGGAAATCCTGCGCACCGGCCAGGCCCGCGGCGAGCTGCGCGCCGACATGGACCCGGCCATGATCGTCATCCTGCTCATCGGCGCCAGTGTGTTCTTCTTCGAGTCCCGGGAAGTTCTGCGGCATTTTCCGGATGTGAAGTTCGCTCATGATCCAGAACGCTACAGCCGCCTGCTCGTTGACATCCTGCTGCGCGGCATACTGTCCGACAATGCCGCGAAAGATTCCCGGCGCGCCCTCCCCCGCTTAACACGAGGAAGTTAATCAGCTGTTGGCGCATAAATCATCCGGTTGATTCGCGATGCCGTGCACGTCACGGCGTTACCTGTTTAAAATGTACCCATGCAGGTCAGCGTCATCGACAGCCTGGAGAAAATTCCCGCCTCCGAATGGAACGCGCTGGCCGGCGATGCCAATCCGTTTTTGCGTCATGAATTCCTGCTGGCGCTGGAAGTCACCGGCTGTGTCAGCGCCAAAACCGGCTGGCGGCCGCGGCACCTGATCGCGCGTGACGACGGAACGCCGGGGAGGTCGCTCGTCGGCGCCGTGCCGCTATACCTGAAAAATCATTCCTACGGCGAATACGTGTTCGACTGGGCCTGGGCCAATGCCTATGAGCAGGCCGGCCTCGAATATTATCCCAAGCTCGTGGCCGCCGTGCCGTTTACACCCGTCACCGGCGCGCGACTGCTCACGGTGGAAAACGATTCCGCGTCGACGATAAAAACACATCTTATCAACGCTGCGCGGGAACTCATGCAGGAATCCCGGGCCTCTTCGCTGCACTGGCTGTTTCTCACGCCGGAGGACGCGCGCCTGCTCGAAGCGGAAGGACACTTGCTGCGCAGCGGCTGCCAGTTTCACTGGAGTAACCCGGGCTACCGCGATTTCGACGATTTCCTGTCCAGCTTCACGGCGCAGAAGCGCAAGAAATTAAAACGCGAGCGCCGTCACGTGCAGGAAGCCGGCATCACGATGGAAACCCTGAGCGGCACTTCGATCCAGACCGCGCATTGGGACATCTTTTACGAGTTTTATCTTTCCACCATCCGCGCCCACGGCGCCATTCCCTATCTGTCGCGCGAATTCTTCCACCGGTTGAGCGAAGCCATGCGCGACCGCGTCGTGCTGGTGTTCGCGCGCCGCGGTGCGGACTACGTGGCAGGCGCGCTCAATCTGCGCGGCGCGGACACTCTCTACGGCCGCTACTGGGGCAGCCGCGGGGAATACCACAGCCTGCATTTCGAAACCTGCTATTACACCGCGATCGAATATTGCATCGCGCACGGACTCCGGCGCTTCGAGGCCGGGGCCCAGGGCGAACACAAGCTGGCGCGCGGGTTCACACCCGTGGTCACGCGCTCGGCGCACCGCCTCGTGCATCCGCGGTTCAGCCGCGCCGTCGCCGATTATCTGGCGCGCGAGCGCCTCGACATGGATGCTTATGTAAACGAACTCAACGAACACGCGCCTTTCAAAAAGGCGCCGCTGGCGGAAAAATAATGTCCATGTTCGTGCTGCGACCCGATTCGACGGACCTGCGCTTCCCGCCGGTGGAGCTGGCTTCGCCCGAAGGCCTGCTCGCGGTCGGCGGCGACCTGCGCGCCGAGCGCCTGCTCGAGGCTTACCGTCACGGGATATTTCCCTGGTATAACCCGGGCCAGCCGATCCTGTGGTGGTCGCCGGATCCGCGCGCGGTGCTGTTTCCGGAAAAGCTGCGCGTGTCGCGCAGCCTGCGTAAGACCCTGTGCCGGAAAATATTCGACGTGGCCCTGGATGGCGCCTTTCGTGAAGTGATGCAGGCATGCGCGCAACCGCGTCCCGGCCGCGCGGGCGGCGGCACCTGGATCACACCGGAAATGATCGAAGCCTACGACGTGCTGCACCGGCGAGGTTACGCGCATTCCGTCGAAGCGCGGCGCGATGGAAAACTCGTTGGCGGCCTGTACGGCGTCGCCCTGGGCAATGCCTTTTTCGGCGAATCCATGTTCAGCCGCGAGACCGACGCTTCCAAGGTGGCGTTCGTGCATCTGGTGAAACAGCTCGAACGCTGGGGCTATGCGTTCATCGATTGCCAGATTTCCTCGGCGCACCTTTTCAGCCTGGGCGCGGAGGAAATACGCCGCCGTGATTTCATGGCGCGGCTGGAACAGGCGCTCAAACATCCCGACCGCCCGGGCCGCTGGCGCTTCGATGCCGATTTGGCGATTTAAAGGGACAGGATTCACAGGATTTAATTTCAGGATTATCCTGTTAATCTGGTTCATTCAAGTAACATCATGACCAGCCACCAGAAACCGCCGGAGATTTTCCTCTCGATGCCGCATCCGTGCAGCTACCTGCCGGGCCGCACCGCGACGTCGCTTTTTCTCGATCCGCGCCAGCCGCTCGACAGTCGCCAGTATGCCGGCTTCATGCGCCTCGGTTTCCGGCGCAGCGGCGACCTGATCTACCGGCCGCACTGCCGCGAGTGTCATGCCTGTATTCCGGTGCGTATTCCCGTCGAATGTTTCCGTCCCGACCGCACGCAGCGTCGCGTGTGGAAACGCAACCAGGATTTGTCGGTCATCGCGCGTCCGCCGCTCTACAGTCCGGAACACTTCGAGCTTTATCAGCGTTATCAAACCGCGCGCCATCCGGGCGGCGGCATGGACGATCCCGATCCAAAGAAGTACATCAATTTCCTCGCTTCGCAACATATCCACACCGTGTTCTACGAAATCCGGCGCCAGACACATCTGCTGGGAGTGGCGGTCACCGACATCCTTCCCGACGGGCTGTCGGCGGTGTACACCTTCTTCGACCCGGACGAGAAACAGCGCTCGCTCGGCGTGTACGCGGTGCTGTGGCAGGTGGCGCAGGCCGCGGAACGTCACCTGCCGTGGCTGTATCTCGGCTACTGGATCAGGGAAAGCCCGAAAATGTCCTACAAGGGCAGCTACCGCCCGCTGGAAATCTTTCACGACGGGCACTGGATCCCGCACGACAGCCGCCTTGACCCGGAGCCGTGACTCCCTGGCACGTCCATTGCATCCTTTCATGGAACGTAGTGGCCGGCCCGTCCGGCGAGGGGTGCAACACGATGCTCAGCTTTCTGTACCGGCTTGTCGAAAACTATCACCGCGAACACGGGTTGCATCCGAACCTGTTGTATCTGAACCCGTGGCATTACCAGAAGCTGCTGGAGAGCCTTCCGGAGATGAAAAACCAGGAGGAGGTCTCCCGGTTCCTGATGATGCAGGTGGTCGTCAGTCCGGAGGCAGCGCATCCCTACGTCGCCTGGCTGCCGACGACCCACGTCGGCAGTCATTCCGGGCGCGAACGGGGACGCGTCCTGTAGATCGTCGCCGTCGTCTTCCGACGGCATCATTCTGCTTTACGCCCGCGCGCGACTGCGGCATCATACGCCGCCAGTCAACTGCAGCAGGGCTTCGCGTGGCAAAAGAAGAGCATATCGAGATGGAAGGGAC
>JACQER010000064.1 GCA_016200465.1 Gammaproteobacteria bacterium
ATCCCGAAATTATCGAACTTGCGCGTTTGATTGGCAGAACACCATCTGCCGTCGCGATGAAAGCATGTAATTTTGCCAGCCTTGATCCTGTTCAACGTGCCCGTAATATCTCAGCGCTCGGCAATGTCAGTCGTGCCGATCGTTCATTGTGGGAATCCTTTGCAAAAAATTCAGAAGCAGTAGCAAACGAAGCAGAGGTGGCTTATGCCAAATTAGATGACACGAAATCCTCGCCTACGGAATCTGAAATAGAACGCCCTGAAGGACCAACAGAGATCGAACGTCGAGTTCGTGTACGCCGAGTTCAAGGTTTTTTCCGCACAACTGTGCTTACAAGCTATGAATATCGTTGCGCGATCTCCGGTATCGCTATTCCGGAACTGCTGGTTGCGAGTCATATTATTCCATGGAGCGAAAATTCCGAAAGACGCGCTGACCCACGAAATGGTATCGCTCTCAATGCATTCTATGATCGCGCATTTGACCGAGGTTTAATCACTTTTGATACATCGTTTCGTCTAGTCCTATCATCGCGTTTACGCGTAGCTGATGCTCCTGATATGTTGCGGCAGGCTTTACTCGATATCGAGGGACAGTCTCTCCAATTACCTAGTCGGTTCGCTCCAGATCCTGAAGCGATGGCTTTTCATCGCGAACATATCTTTCAGAGATCGGCCACTTAAAATCAAATAAACTTCATTAAAGCTTTCGTTCTCGTTTCTTGTTAAAAGCGAGTGCCTTTAAAAGGTTTTTGCCTTTGTGATGCGCAGCTAGTCTATTATGTATGTTGCGTAATAGGCGTAAGAACGATTTTATACGCTTGCTCATCCACATCAACCTGAATTCGGACGCCTTTTTTCATTTTAAACCTCTGCCGAATTTCCAACGGAATCGAGAGCAACCCTTTGGCAGTCATGCGGGTAATCACCATCTGTCTCCCTTCGCGGATGAATATGGTGAATTTATTGTACCTCTTGTCTTTGTAATTTAGATAAAATCGAGCCCCATGAAAATCTGCATCGTCTCCGACAGTCACGATCATCGCGACCATCTCGCAGCCGCCGTGGCTGAGGCGAAGGACTTGGGCGCGCGGGCGGTACTGCACTGCGGCGATCTGGTGGCGCCCAGTACACTGCACGCCGTCATTTCGCTCGGGCTTCCGATACACCTCGTGCATGGCAACAACATGGGCGACCTGTTTCATCTTGCGAAGCTCGCAAACAAGCCGGAAAACCACGTGCATTACTACGGTCAGGACGGGTCGTTCACGCTGGCAGGAAAGCGGATATTCCTCGTGCACTATCCGCATTACGCCAAGGCCATGGCGCTCACCGGCAATCACGACCTGGTGTGCAACGGCCACGAGCACCACGCCGTTATTGAACGCATCCGGAACATAAAAGGGAATGAAACGCTGCGCGTCGACCCCGGCACGGTCGGCGGCGTGAGCGCACCGGCGACCTATGTGCTCGGCGATCTGGAGAAAATGGAATTCGAAATCCGGCCGGTGTCCGTGAAACCGCAGGATGAGTCCTCAGTCAGGAAAACCGTACACGGATAGTTTCGGCCCCGATGGTGGGCGGTGCCCACCCTACAAATACCGATGTAGGGTAGGCGGGGTTTTGATGCGTCCCGGTTGCACGCCCGACGCGCCATTTTGTCGATCGGTGCGCATGGCGCACCCTACGTTTTAAAATTAATCAGGCCTCAGTGGTTTTGCGTTGTGGTTCCGGCATTTCGAGGTTCAGGGGCCGGATCCCCAGCTTTTCGAACAACTTCAGGTCGGCGTCGGATTCCGGGTTAGGGGTCGTCAGCAAACGGTCGCCGTAGAAGATGGAATTGGCGCCGGCCAGGAAACACAGCGCCTGGAGATGATCCGGCATCTGGCTGCGCCCGGCGGAGAGCCGCACGAACGAGGCCGGCATGGCGATGCGCGCCGCCGCGACCGTGCGTACGAATTCGATGGGGTCGAGCACCGAAGTCCCGGGCTCGGACAGCGGCGTGCCGGGGATGTGCACCAGCAGGTTGATCGGCACCGATTCCGGCGGCGGATCGAGCGCCGCCAGTTCGGCCAGAAACTGCGCACGGTCGGCGCGCGACTCGCCCATGCCCATGATGCCGCCGCAGCAAACCTTGAGCCCGGCACCACGCACCTTCCTGAGCGTATCCAGCCGGTTGTCGTAGCTGTGGGTGTGCACGATGTTGTCGTAATGCGACCGTGACGTATCGAGATTGTGGTTGTAGTAATCCAGACCCGCTTGCGCCAGTTGTTCAGCCTGGCCTTCGCGCAGCAACCCCAGCGTGGCGCAGGTTTCCATGCCCAGACTCTTCACCGCGCGCACCATTTCGGTGACCTGCGCCAGGTCTTTTTCCTTCGGCCCGCGCCAGGCCGCGCCCATGCAGAAGCGCGTGGCGCCGCGTGCCTTGGCGGCCTGCGCGGCGGCGATCACGGTTTCCTGCGACATCAGCGGCTGGCTTTCGACATCGGTGTGAAACCGGGCCGACTGGGAACAATAGCCGCAATCCTCCGAACAACCGCCGGTCTTGATGGACAGCAGCGTCGACAGCTGCACCGCGTTCGGATCGAAGTGCTGGCGATGCAGCGTCTGGGCGCGGTAGATCAGGTCGCTGAACGGGAGCTCAAACAGCGCGGCGATATCGGCGGCATCGAGAGGCATGGGGGAATCGTTCCGGTCAAAAAAACAGCGACCACGCTAGGGGAAGCGCGGTCGATTGTCAACTATCCGTGAATCCGGGAGTTTACCGGGGCGATCAGGCGCGCGCGCTGCTTTCGCGCGGCGTGCCAGCGGCCATGGCGCGCAACCGTTCGAGATCGCGCAGCACGATCTGACGGCCGTGGACGCTGATCAGGTTTTCTTCCTGGAAACGGGACAGCAGGCGGCTCACGGTTTCGAGCGCCAGCCCCAAGTAATCGCCCAGATCCTGGCGCGACATGCTGAGCCTGAATTCCACCGCGCCGTTGCCGAGTCGCGTGAGGCGGCGCGAGAAACTCATGAGGCAGGAAGCCAGCCGTTCTTCGGCGCTCATGCGCCCGAGCATCATCAACATGTCCTCGTCGCGCACGATCTCGCGGCTCATGATGCGCAGCAACTGATGTTGCAGGCCCGGCACCTTCATCGCCAGCTCTTCGAGGGCAGCAAACGGGATATCGCAAACTTCGGATGTTTCGAGCGCCTCGGCGCTGCACGGATGCTGATCGGAGCTGATCGCGTCGATGCCCAGCAGCTCACCGGGCAGATAAAAACCCGTCACCTGCGCGCGGCCATCCTCGATCAGGCCGGTGGTTTTGAGCGTGCCGGAGCGGATGGCATACAGCGAACGCAGCGGATCACCATAGCGATAGAGTAACTCGCCTTTCTTCAGGGTACGGCGGCGTTTGATGGCCTTGTCGAGCGCGGAGAGATCGGGTTCGTTCAGGCCGAGCGGCAGGCATAACTCGCGCAGCGAACAGTCCTTGCAGGCCGCCTTGATGCTGGAGATGTTGATCACCGTCGCGGCTTCTTTTTTTTGCATGAGGACCTGTCCTTGTGCCCGGGCTGTCTCTTTTAACAGGATTGGTCGAGTGCGTCTATATAAGTCCACTTAAACAATATGGGTTAAAACTTCGCGCCCAAGCGAATGTTTAAAGGCGTCACACCGACATTGTCTGCCTTTCCGGACTGGAAAGCTCAGTCAATTTTGAACCCCAAAGGAATCGAGGACTTATGCGCGTCGCCCCGAAGCCGGCCGCGACCATCCCGGCCCGGAGCACTTATTGGGCATTGACCAGAGAGGTGCAATACAGGCAACGCCTGGTCGCAAGCGGAATTTCCGAATTCAGAATGAACGCCGGATCGTTCATTAATTCCCCGACGTCGTCCGCTGCGCCCGGATGTCGATATCGACGCGGCGGTTCTGCGTGCGGCCCGCGGCGGTCTTGTTGCTCGCCACCGGTTCGGAATCGCCGGCGCCCTTGGTGACGATGCGATCGCCGCTCAGACCTTTGGACACGAGATAGGCCTTGACCGCCTCGGCGCGGCGCTCGGAGAGCTTGCGGTTGTAATCGCTTGCGCCCGCCGAGTCGGTGTGTCCGGTAACGGTGACCTGCTCGATCTGGGTATTGTTGTCCTTGATCTTGCTTACCATGGCGTCCAGTTCTGATTTACCCGCCGGCTTGAGATCGGCCTTGCCGACGTCGAACAGGGCGCCGGCCTTGAGCGACACTTTCTCGATGACCGGTTCCGGCTTCGGTTCCGGCCTCGCGACGACGGGCGCCGGCTTCGGCGCGGGTTCCGCGGCGGCCTTCTTCGGCATCATGCCGGCGTCGCACTCCTCCACGGCCAGATCCTTGCTCCAGGACGACGTGTGCAGGCACTGGCCCACGGAATTCGTAACCAGGTGGCCGGTACGGCCGTCACCGACATAGCCTTCGCTGGCCTTGCCACCCTGATGTGCCAGCGCCGATTGTCCCAGCAGCGGAACCGCGACGACGAAAACGGCGATGCATGTTTTCTTTTTCATGACTTATCTCCTTGAAGAGGACTGGTTACCGAAAAACGATCCCGCGCGTCGCACGCGGGATCGCGGATGGCGTTTCAGATGACTTTCGAGAAACGTTGTTCCCGCTTCTGACGCAGATAACGATCGAACACCATGCAGATGTTACGAATGAGAAGTTTGCCGGCCGGCCGGACCCGGATCGACGCCTCGTCCACGTCCAGCAAGCCATCCTGCTGCATGACTTTGAGGTCGGCGAGTTCCGCCGCAAAGTAGTCCGCAAAGCGGATGCCGTGCTCGCGCTCGACGGCCCTCAAATCGAGCGCGAAGTGGCAGATCAGCTGCGTGATGATCGCGCGCCGCAGTTTGTCGTCCGCATCGAGCGTGATGCCGCGCATCACCGGCAGGCGGCCGGCGTCGATCGCGGCGTAATAATCCTCCAGCGTTTTCTGGTTCTGGCTGTAGCAATCGCCGACCATGCCGATCGCGGTCATGCCCATGGCGACCAGATCGCATTCGGCGTGGGTCGAGTAGCCCTGGAAATTCCGGTACAGCGTGCCGTTGCGCTGCGCCACGGCCAGCTCGTCGTCGGGACGCGCGAAATGATCCATGCCGATGTACACATAGCCGGCCTGCGTCAGGCGTTCGATGGTGAGCTGCAGGATATTGAGTTTCTCCTGCGGGCTCGGCAGATCCTCGGAGCGAATCCGGCGCTGCGGCTTGAACATCTCCGGCAGGTGCGCGTAGTTGAACACCGACAGCCGGTCCGGGCCGGCGCTGATGATTTTTTCCAGCGTGCGCGCGAAGGTCTCGACCGTTTGAAACGGCAGGCCGTAGATCAGGTCCATGTTGATGGAACGGAAACCGAGCGCGCGCGCCTGCGTCAGCACCGCGAAGGTTTCCGCCTCGCTCTGGAGGCGGTTCACCGCTTTCTGCACCACGGGCTCGAAGTCCTGCACGCCCATGCTCAGGCGGTTGAACCCGAGGCTTCGCAGCTGCGCCAGCGTCTCGGGGCGGATCTCGCGCGGATCGACCTCGATGCCGTATTCGCCGAGATCGTCGTCGCGCAACCGGAAATGCTCGCGCGTCACGCTCATCAGCTCGCGCATTTCCTCGTGGCTGATGAAAGTCGGCGTGCCACCGCCCCAGTGCAACTGCTCCACCGTGCGGGAGCGATCGAAGAGCTGACCCTGCATGGCGATCTCGCGATGCAGCCGGCCGAGATAGGGCGAGGCGCGCTTGCGGTCCTTGGTCACGACCTTGTTGCAGGCGCAATAAAAACACACGGTGTCGCAGAACGGCAGATGGAAATACAGCGACAGCGGGCGCGGCGTCGGCGTTTCATTGCTGCGTTGCGCCCACGCGCGGTAGTCCGCCTCGGTGAAACCGGCGTGAAACTGCACCGCCGTCGGATACGAGGTATAACGCGGCCCGCTCTTGTCGTAGCGGCGGATCAGGTCAGGATCGAACGTCAGCTGATGGGGAGAAATCGTTTCCGGCATAAGCATGGCATTTTCCTCCAAAATCAGCCGGAAAAGAATTGATTTCCGTCAATGTTGGAATCGCGCGCCGCGATTATTCCGGATAAAATTTAATAATATGTCCACAATGCCGCTGATCCAACGTCTTCATCGCTTCATCGCCGCTTGCGTTGTTTGCACGCTGGGCTCCGCCGCGCCGGCAGCCTGGGCGACGGATGACGGGGCCAAGCTCTACGCCCACCACTGCGCCGCCTGTCACGGCAGCCGGGGCACGGGCGGCGTGGGGGTGCCGCTGGCGTTACCGGATTTTCTGGCGGCGGCCGACGACAATTTTCTGCGCAAAACAATCCGTCTCGGGCGCCCTGGCCGGGTCATGCCGGCGTTCCGGCAGCTGAGCGACGCGGAGGTCGACACCCTGATCCGGTACATTCGCGGCTGGGCGCCGACCGGCACCTCCAAAGCTGCGATTGAAAAATCGTCCATTAAAGGAAACGTCGAACGCGGCGGAAAACTCTACGCCCGATACTGCGCCGCCTGTCACGGTGCCCATGGCGAAGGTGGTCACGGCACCGGCGTCACCTTCTCGCGACCGCGCGACCTGCCGGTGCTGGCGCCGGCGCTGAACAATCCGGGACTCCTCGCGGCTGCGAGCGACGCCACGATCAAGACCACCCTGATGCGCGGACGCCGCGGCACACCCATGCCGTCGTTCCTCAAACTGGGACTGAAGGAACAGGACATCGACGACCTGGTCGTTTACGTGCGCGCGTTCAAGCCCGAAACGCTGCCCGATCCGGTGCAATCCATGGCCGACGAACCGCCCGTGATCGAACGCGCCTCGCCTTACGACATGGACAAGACCGTGGAGCGACTCAAGGAGGCGATCGGCGCCGCCAACATGCGGCTCATCCGCACCGAGTCTTTCGACCGGACGTTTTCCGAGGACAGCAGGGAAAACAAACGTCATGTGGTCGTCGATTCGTGCGATTTCGATTTTCTCAACCAGGCGCTCAAGATCGACCCGCGCGTGGGGCTGTTCCTGCCGTGCCGCTTCACGCTGAGCGAGCGCGACGGCAAGGTGTCGGTCAGCACGATCAACCCGAAACGCCTGAGCGCGATATTCAACAACTCGGAACTGAATCAGCTGTGCGACAAGATGCACAAGGTTTACGTGGACATACTCGAGGAGGCGACGTTTTGAAATTTCGCGCGCTGCGCCATATTTTCTTCCCGTGGCTGGCGGCGATGCTGCTGGCGTTGCCGGCGCGCGCCGATGAATTGCTGATGGTGCGGGCGGAGCGACCTTTCGCCGACGCCATCAACGACCTCCAGATCGCGATCCAGGACCATGGCTACAAGGTCGCGCGCATCCAGCGCGTGGACGTGGGCCTGGCTTCGGGCGGCTACGCCACCGCCGAATACCGGCTGGTGTTCTTCGGCAAACCGGAGGAGATGCGCGAGATCGAAGATCGTTACCCGGAACTGCTGCCGTACCTGCCGCTGAAGATCGTGATCTTCGCCGAAGGCAACTCGGCCCTGGCGCTTGCCTACAATCCGGCGATTCTTCAGGGCTTCTTCAAAATCGATCCGCTGCAATCCCGGTTTCAGCGCTGGGAGAAGGATATTCGCGAGATTCTCGATCAGTTCGCGGCGCAGTGATTCTTGTGTGCGCTCCGCGCACGAATGAACAGCTAATTGCGGGTGGCTCCGCCCCTGCACCCTGGGTGACTTTTCTTTGGACGGACAAAGAAAAGTCACCAAAAGAAATCCGCCCCGGAGCGCACGCCGCTTCGTCTTGTGAAGCGGCGTGCGCTCCGGGGATTTGAGCAAACCACCTCAGACCTATACGCGGAGATGTGTTCAAAACCCCGTATGGCGCACCCGAGCATCGCAAGGCTTTGGGCGCGCGCCCCGAAGGGGGCGCAGACAGGGATGTCTGCGCCTGCCCCGCCGCGACAGGGATTGTCGCGTCGGGGCAGCGCCGGGACCCAAAGCCGCGGGGGCGAGGGAGTATTTGCGCCATCCGGGGCGTGTTTCTTTTGGTTCCTTTTCTTTGCACGAGCAAAGAAAAGGAACCTGCCGTGGGTCAGCCACCCACAAGTATGCGTCGCCGGAGGCGACACAAAACCGGGTGCCGGGGCGGAGCCACCCGCAATTATGCTTTTGAATCGTGCGCGCAGCGCACGCTACATTAAATAATTCTGATGCATGCATACGGCGCAATATGCTTCGCTATTGCGCCCTACGGGGATCGCCCTCGGGTGCGAGAACCCGATTCAAATAATCGCGACCGCAGGCCGTTCGACTACTAAGTAATACCCAACCCCGCCCACATCTCATCCACCCGCCGCTTCACGTCCTCGCTCATGGCGATGGGCCGACCCCATTCGCGACTCGTCTCGCCCGGCCACTTGCTGGTGGCGTCGAGCCCCATCTTGCCGCCGAGACCCGACGCGGGGCTGGCGAAATCGAGGTAATCGATCGGCGTGTTCTCCACGAGCAGGGCGTCGCGCACCGGGTCCATGCGCGTGCTCAGGGCCCAGATCACTTCCTTCCAGTCGCGCACGTTGATGTCGTCGTCGGTCACGATCACGAACTTGGTGTAGGTGAACTGGCGCAGATACGACCACACGCCGAACATGATGCGCCGGGCGTGGCCGGCGTAGCGCTTCCTGATGCTCACGCAGGCCACGCGGTAGGAACAGGCCTCGGGCGGCAGGTAGAAATCCACGATCTCCGGAAACTGTTTTTGCAGCAGTGGAATGAATATTTCGTTGAGCGCCATCGCCAGTATCGACGGTTCGTCGTACGGCGAACGGCCCATGTAGGCGCTGTGATAGATGGGTTGGTCGCGATGCGTGATGCGCTCGACGGTGAATACCGGAAATTTTTCGCGCGAATTGTAATAGCCGGTATGATCACCGAACGGCCCTTCGAGCGCTTCTTCATCCGGCGCGATATGGCCTTCCAGCACCATCTCGGCCGAGGCCGGAACGTGCAGCGCGCCGCCATGACTCGACACCACTTCGCTGCGCGCGCCGCGCAACAGGCCGGCGTACTGGAATTCCGAGAGCGTGTCCGGAATCGGCGTGACCGCCGCGACCAACGTCGCCGGATCGGCGCCGATCACCACCGCCACCGGGAAAGGTTGTCCCGGATGCGCCTCCTTCCATTCGCGGAAATCGATCGCGCCGCCGCGATGCGGCAGCCAGCGCATGATGACCTTGTTCCGGCCGATCAGCTGCTGTCGGTAGATGCCGATGTTCTCGCGCTCCTTGTACGGACCCTTGGTGATGACGAGCCCGAAAGTAATCAGCGGTCCGGCGTCCTCCGGCCAGCATGTCTGAACCGGAAGTCTGGACAAATCCACGTCCGCACCTTCCATGACGTGCCGCCGGCACGGCGCATCGCTCACCACCCGCGGCAGGACATGCAGCAACTGTTTGAACTCCGGGAGTTTGTTCATGGCATCGCCGATGCCGCGCGGCAGCTGCGGTTCCTTCAAAAAAGAAAGCAGCTTGCCGACCTCGCGCAGTTCCCCGATAGACTCGTGCCCCATGGCCAGCGCCACGCGCCGCGTGCTGCCGAAGAGATTGCCGAGCAGCGGAATGTCGGAGCCTTTCGGCTTTTCGAACAGCAGCGCCGGGCCCTTGGCGCGCAGCGTGCGTGAGCAAATCTCGGTGATCTCCAGGCGCGGGTCGACCGGCACGCTGACGCGCCGGAGCTCGCCGAGGTTTTCCAGGTGCGCGATGAAATCGCGCAGATTCTTGTATTTCATGAAACGCTCACGATAGAGGGCGGACGGCGCGCCTGACTTGATCCAGATCAATATCGCGCGCTAGCCGGAGCTGATATAAAGACACCCGTTTCAGATTTCCGGACAGACATGCCGCCCCACCCCCTGCTTCTGCCGCTGCGTCTCATTCCCGGCCCGGTGCACGCCAAGCTGCTGGCGCGCGCGTTCAATCACCTGCTGCGCGGCCAGCCGATCGCGGCGCGGCTCGCCGAGATCGAAGGCAAGTCGGTGTGCATTCATATCCGCGACGCGGCCAACGAAATCCATTTCCGGATCGAACGCGGCCGCCTGCGGCCGGTCGCGCCGGGCCGCGCCGACGTCCGCATCAGCGGGAACGTCGAGGATTTCTGGCAACTCGCCGCGCGCCGCGAGGACCCGGACACGCTGTTCTTCAGCCGCCGGCTGTGCATCGAGGGCGACACCGAAACCGGCGTGCACGTCAAAAACCTGCTCGACGCGCTGGATTACGACTGGGAGTCGCACTTCCGCGCGGTGTTCGGCGAAACGCTCGGCGGCGCGGCTTTCGCGCTGTTCCAGCGCACCCTCGGGCAGCGCTTCGCGGCGCGCTAATCCGTCGCCGCGCCCGGCGGCACGCGTTGCATCACCTTGCGCAGCACGTCCAGGTTCAGCCGTGCCTCGGCCTGGAATTTTCCCGCGTAGGCCAGATCTTCCTGCTGCAGTTCGTAACAGTTGGCGCCGGTGATATCCATGAGCACGGCGGGAATCCCCGCGTCGCGAAACGCGTACTCGCGCTTCAGATAAAAATGCCGGCAACACATGCCGACATAGGCGCGCGTACCCTGCGCGCGCAGCTCGCCGAGCGTCTGTTCCAGGTGTTCGAAATTGACGATGGTGACAATACGCATGCCGCGTTCATGCGCCAAGCGATAGGCCTCGCCGACCTCGCAGCGGCCGCATTCCGGACAACCATCGCGATGCCGCCACTTGCACCACGCGGGTTTGGCGCAGTAAGGCACGAGCATCACACTCGCTGCGCGCACCACGTCGACCACGGCCATCGGCGGCGCGTGCACCATGAGCGTGTTGGCTTGTTCGCGTGTCAGCGCAAACTGCCGCTGCTGGGCATGCCGGTCCAGCGCCAGATACAGCCCGCGACGGATATCTTCGGTGGTGAGCCCCAGCAGATCGTGCGGATGGGTCCGGAAAAAATCATCGAAATGCTCATCGAGCCGCGCGACGGGTGTTCCGGCTAGCCAGGACGAAAGCAACGCGAACAAATCGGCGGGATACGCGTGCAGGCCGCCGGCGAACTGAACCTGTCGCAGGACATCGCCACGCTCGCTGAGGCGCAGGCGGACGTGCAGAACGCCGCCCGATGTTTTCACCACGGCCTGATGCCAGGAATCGGCTTCGGTGTCCCAATCGGCCGCGAGCACCGGAACTTCGGCATCAGTCACCTGTTCGCGTGTCAGGTCGACCCTGCGGCCGAACGCCACGTCGAGCTGCCGCGCCCAACCGGCAAGCACGTGTTGTTCGAGCACGGAAGTTTCGACGCCGACGCCGAGATCGCGGAACGTCGCGAACCGGTGGCGCGCGCTGCGCACGCCGTCCGGTGTCAGTTTCTCGGTCGGCACGCGCAGCGCCTTCATCATGGTTTCCGTATCGAGATCCAGAAGAATACTTCCCTGAAACAGCAGCGCCGAATCCGACAGCGCGAGAAAGCCCGAGCCCAGTTTGCGCCCGGCCACTTCGATGTCGTTGGGTGGAACGAAAACGGCGTCGATGTTCAGCTGCCGCAGTCCCTGCACCATGCCCTGACACAGCCGCGCCAGCCAGTCCGCGAGGAACGCGCTTCCCCATGCGCCGGGATGGGACAGTGTCAGGGTCCAGCACCACTGATCGGGATCGAGATAAATCGCCGCGCCGCCGCTCACGCGTTGCACGACGTCGATGCCGCGGCTGTCGCAGTATTCCGCGCGTACCACCTGGTCCGCGGTTTCCAGGGCGCCGAGCGAAACGCTCGGCCGGTAGCGGTGGAACCGCACATGGCAGGCGGGCGCTTCCGATTCGCAGGCATCGCGCCACTGCGCGCGGTCGAGGCGGATGTTCTCCGGGCCGGATCGCCGTCCGGTGTCCACCACCAGGCCGGTGCGCGCCGTCATGCGTGCAGCCGGTCCATGCCCGGCGCGCCGTGCCAGTAACCGTCGCAGGACCCGCCCGTCAGATAGGGTTCGAGCAGCGCCGCGGCCGCGGACGATTCTCGCCGTCCGTCCACGACGCCGCGGAAAGCCTCGACGATCTCGAACAGGTCCTGCGCCTGGGGCGCCAGCCGCAGCACATCCACGCCGAGCGCCTGGAGCGCGCCGACCTCATGCACCAGGTTGTACGTCTCGCCCGATTGCACCTGGATGCCGTTGAGATTGAGAAACGTCTTGTCCTCGCGCGTGCGCAACGCCATGCCGTCGGGATAATCGGCACAGCGGAATCCGCACTCGTCCTTGGACAGATTATGCGCGCGGGCGGTGAAACAGCGCGCCGAGAAGGACAGCGGCAGGCGTCCGAACACGAACACCTCGGTTTCCATTCCCGCGGGGCGCTGCGCCTGGAGCGCAGCGAGCGTGTCGCGGTCGAGCTCCATCGGCATCACCCAGCGCTTCGCGCCGGCGCGCGCCAGCAGCGCCAGCGTGCCGCCGTTGTAGACATTGATGTGTGGACCGACGACGAAGCGCGCGACGCCTTCCAGCATCCCGACCGCGGCCATGTCATTGGCCTCGATCGCGAAGCGCCCGTTCTCCGTGAGCGTGCGCATGTAGGCGACTTCCGACTCGGCTTCGATGAGCGTGAGCGTCGACAACACCACTTCTTTGCCCGCGCCGGCGAGGCGCTCGGCGATGTCCAGCCAGTCGGGCAATCGCAGCGCGCGGCGCTTGGAACAGACGGTCTCGCCGAGATAAACGATGTCCACCGGCGATCCGGCGACGCGCGTGTAAAAATCGAGCACGGCCTCGCGCGTCCAGAAATAGGGAATCGGTCCGAGCGAGAGTTTCATTGCCATGGCCGGGTATAGGCGCCGAGCGTGTGGCAGCGCCCTTCGGCGACCTTGTCGAGCTGCTCGACCCAGGCGCGTGCCGGAGTAAACTGTTCCGGCGCAGCGGCGCAGGCGTCGATCGCCTCCCGCAGCGTGCGCGTGACCTGCGCCACGTAGACAGGGCTGCGCTGACGGCCCTCGACCTTGATCGCGGCCACGCCGGCGCGGTACAGGTCCGGAAGGATGTCGAGCACGTTGAGGCTGGTCGGCTCTTCCATCGCGTAATACACCTTGCCGCCGACCTCGAACCGTCCCTTGCACAGCGTCGGATAGGCGGCGGGTTCGTCGGGCGCGTACACGTCGATCAGCACGCCGTTCAGCCGCGAACGACGGCCGGCGGCCGATTCTTCCCACTTGACCGCCTTCGCCGGCGAACAGACACCGCTCGAATTCGGCGAATCCCCGGTGACGTAGGACGACAGCGTGCAGCGCCCCTCGACCATCACGCACAGGCTGCCGAAACCGAACACCTCCACCTCCGCGTTGACGCGTTTCATCACGTTCTGCACCTGCGCCAGCGACAGCACGCGCGGCAGTACCACGCGCCGCACGCCGAAATGCCGCACGTAAAAATCGATCGCCTCACGGTTGGTGGCCGAACCCTGCACCGACAGGTGCAGGCGCAGCGCCGGATGGGTTTGCGCGCAGTAATCCATGAGTCCGGGGTCAGCGAGGATCAATGCATCGACGCCGAGACCGGCCGCCTGGTCCACGGCCGCGCGCCACTTGTCCCACTGGTGCGGACGCGGGTAGGTGTTGATCGCGAGGAACACGCGCGCGCCGCGATCGCGCGCATAGACCAGCGCCTTGCGCGCTTCATCGAGATCGAAATTGAGGCCGGGGAAATTGCGTGCGTTGGTGCCGTCGCGGAAACCCATGTAAACCGCATCGGCGCCGTTGTCGACCGCGGCCTTGAGCGCCGTCATGCTGCCCGCCGGACAGACGAGTTCCATTTTCCGGTTCGCTCCCATCGGTGAAAACCGCTAACCCACCACGTTGAGCACGCGCCGGCGGAACCCCACCTTGAGGCGTTGGGCAATTTTTTCGCACGCGGCGATATCGACACCGGGAAGACCGTCGATGGCGGTGAGGGTGATTTCCGGGACGAATTCGCGCGCGCATCTCACGAAATCGAGCATCGCTTCGTAAGCGCCGGGAAGCTTGGGACGGCAATGCTGGTTGTAGGTCTCGGCATCCTGGGCGTTGAGCGACACCGACAGCGCGTCGATCAGGCTCTCCATGTCCGGCGTCACGTCGCGTCCGTACACGAGATTCGCCAGGCCGTCGGTGTTCAGCCGGATGCGCCTGGCGCGAGGCCGCAGGCGCGTGGCAACTTCGAGCAGCGTGTACAGCCGCAGTGTCGGCTCGCCCAGGCCGCAGAACACGATCTCGCGGTAGTCCTCCGGGTTTCCCGCCGCCGCGACGATCTCCTCCAGTGTCGGCTCGTGGTCCAGGCGCAGTTGGTAATCCTGCACCGTCCACTGGTCGTTGAATTTGGGACAGAACGCGCAGCGCAGCGTGCAGCGGTTGGTGATGTTCAGATACCGGCTGTCGCGCAGCGTGTAGCCGACGATCTGCGGCGGCTCGGTTCGGGTGGCGGATGTGCTTTGATCGGACACGTCGTCGTCTCTGCTCGAAAAAGCAGAATCATAGGCATAGACACTGACAGCGCGCTTGACACAGATCAAAGATCAGGCGTTACGACGCCTCGCCAGCGCGGAAAATTCCCCATGACAACGGTTGGTTAACGGACGGCCACGGGCGCGGGGGCGATCTGGTACGTGGCGTGACAGGCGACGCACTTTTTCATGGTCTCGCCGAGCTGACGCAGCGCCAGCCGGGTGTCGTTCATCGCTTCGGCGTCCATGGCGAGGCGGTCGAAATCGCCGTGTACGCTGTGGCCCAGCGTCTTGAATTCCAGCGGCAGCTTCGCCGCCAGTCCGGCGGGCACGTTGTGCGCCGCCGCCATTCCCAACGGCTGGGCAATTTTCGCCATCGCCGCCGCATCGCCGCGATCGGCCGCTACGAGCATGGCCTGGATGCCGGCGAGGAACTGGCGCATCTCGTTCAGCACCACGGCACGCTCGGACGGTTCGAGCAGGATCGCCACCCGGCCGTCGGCCAACGTCCCGGTGCGTCCCAGCACCACGAACTTCAGCACCAGCCCGGCGATGGTGAGCAGCAACAGGCCGATGATCACCCAATACACCACGACATTCTTGTTTCCCGACATTACGTTTCTTCTCCTGAACGATTGCCACCGTTACGCAGAACCCTGCGGCTCTAAGTAACCGATCCACGACGGAATGCACATGACTCAGATCAAACGGAGTCCGGCACGACGGGTTCTTTGGGAATATCCTGGTTGCGATAGGAATCACACATGCATCACGGGGGAATTTTTTGGGCGCTTCAGGCGCGTAACCACCGCGCCAATAAAAAATAAAACGCGGTCGATTTGAAGTCGTCAGACGAACAGGCGTTTCAGTTCCGCGAGGTAGGAAGACGCGCGCGGCTCGCCTTCCGCCGGCGCCCACGACGCCTTTTCCCGCGGCGTGAGCGGCGTGTACGGACCGGCCTTGGCTTCGAAGAACACGCTGTCCGGTTCGAGTGCGACCAGGGTGTGGTAGACACCGTGAGGAATATTCACGCCGGCGACATCGCCGCCCGGCACCAGCAATGCCTTCGAGGTCACCGACCCGCGTTCGTCGAAAAACACCACACCGATCCGGCCGCGCACCACGATCAGCGTTTCGTCCTTGCCGGCATCATGATGACAATGCGGTGGAATATAGGAATCCGCTTCGACGGCGTTGAGCAGTCGATGACAAGCATCGCTTTCGGCGGCGTGAAAGTTGTGGTTCTTGCGCCGTCGCGGCGAGGCGTCGGCCTGGCCGGAAACCTGGTCCAGCAAGCGTCGATCGATAATCTGGATGTTTTTCATGATGGCCTGATTGATATCGCCATCTTATCAGAAACACCGCCCCATCATCTCGAATGCATGCCAACTGCCGTCTGTTATAATTCCGCGCCGCACCGCCCTTCAACCTGCATTAGGAGAAAAAATGTCTGGACACGGTATTCACGTGCACGGGCCACACGACCATGAAGTCGAACATCAGGCGCACCACGGCCCGGGCCTCGCGCAGTCGGTCGCTATCTTCACCGCCCTGCTGGCCACTCTGGGCGCGGTCGTCGGTTACCACGTCGCCACCACGCTGAACGAGGCGATGTTGTACAAGAACGAAGCCGTGCTCAAGAAAGCCGAGGCTTCCGATCAGTGGAATTATTATCAGGCCAAGAGCAGCAAGGGCCACCTCATGCAGGTGGCCGCCGACCTGAGCGGCGGCGCCAAGGCCGAACGTTACCGCGACGAGGTCAAGCGCTACGAGCAGGAAAAGAAAGACATCAAACACCAGGCGGAAACGCTGGAGGAAAGGTCCAGGGAGGCCAACGAAAAAAGCGCACACCTGCTCCATCCGCTGCACCGCTCGGAACAGGCCATGACGCTGATCCAGATCGCTATCTCGCTCGCGTCGATTACAGTACTGACCCGCAAGCGCTGGCTGTTCTGGGTTGCCGGTGGATGCGCCGGCGGTGGTGCGGTGCTGGCGGCCATGGCCTTCCTCACCTGAATTCCCATGCGGGAAATTTTCTATGACTGGGGCGGGCTGAATCTCCTGTTATTTCACGCCATCAATAATATCCGCGGGGAATTTGTCGACGGGTTCATGCAGCTTGGCAGCCTGGTCGGGGAACACACCCTGTTTCCGCTTTATCTCGGCCTTGTCGCCGTAACGGCCATGGCACGGGTTGCCCGCGTACCCGCCGCCGAAATCAGGAACCACGTCATGGTCTGGCTCGGTGTCGTGACGGTGTTCGCGTTTTGCTATGCCATAGACGGCCCGCTCGTCAGCTGGCTCAAGACCTCGCTCGATTTTCCCCGCCCGCCTGCTTTGCTGCCGCCTGAATCGCTGCATGTCGTCGGCCGGCCGGAATACCGCCACAGTCTGCCGAGCGGGCACGCGGTTTTCGCCATGACCGTCGCGGCCAGTCTCTGGCCGATACTGAATCGCGCGTGGCGTGTCGGCCTTGCGGTGTTCGTGCTGTGGGTGGGGATTTCGCGCGTGAGCCTCGGCGCGCACTTTCCCGCTGACGTGCTTGCGGGTTACCTGACCGGCCTGGCTGTCGTGCTTGTGGTTTCTTTCGTCATCCGCCGGACGATGAATTATTTTCCCGGTTAACCAGCCGCACCGGTTCTTTATTTGTTCTTCAGAATATCCCTGAGGCCGGTGAAGGGATTGTGGGTCGCCGGTTTTTTCTTCTCCGCGGTCAGCGCGAAACCATCGCCCTGCACCAAATGGGCAAACCGCTGGTGTTCGTTGTCGTGGCAATAAAGACAGAGGTTTTCCCAGTTGCTCCCGTCGGACGGATTGTTGTCGTGGTTGTGATCCTTGTGATGCACGGTGAGCTCGTGCAGATTCTCGCGCGTGAAGGTGCGGCCGCAACGTCCGCAGACCCACGGATGGAGCCTGAGCGACTGTTCGCGATAACCGGCCATGCGCGTGTCGCGCTCCTTGCGCGCTTTCGCGACGATGTCGTCGAGCTTTTTGCCGTCAAGCTGCGACGACGATTTGCGTGGACCGGAATGATTGCCTGCCATGGGAATGCGCCTGGATTCGTTCATTCATTATATAAAGGGCGTTCTGAATAATTCATATCACCAATGGGCATACAGCCTAAACCGGGGATTCTGGTGCTGTGCTCTGTTCCATGGGGCGAATACCTTGATTAATCAGAACGTCCTAAAGCATGGCATGATGAGGAAATGAACGCCCGCACGGTGTGGCCGTGAATGACCTCAGCCTCTGGGGGCTTTTCCTCAGCGCCTTCGTGTCCGCCACGCTGTTCCCGGGCGGTTCCGAAGTGGTGCTGGCGGCGCTGGGACATGGCCACCGGTACAGTCCCGCAACGCTGCTGGCGGTGGCGACGCTGGGTAATACGCTCGGCGGCATGAGCACCTGGCTGCTCGGCTGGCTGCTGGCGAAGCGCTATCCGCTGGATCGGCCGCGCCGGGCCAGCCAGCAGCGCGCGGTGGCGCATCTGAAAAAGTGGGGCAGCCCGCTGTTGCTGCTGTCGTGGCTGCCGGTGGTCGGCGATCCGTTGTGCTTCGCGGCCGGCTGGTTGCGCATGAACGGCTGGACCGCGGCGCTTTTCATCGGCGCCGGCAAGGCGGCGCGCTACGCGGTCATCTTGTTCCTGGTGTGACGCCGGCTTTCCCCGGTTTGAGCAGCTTTTCGATTTCCTGCGCGAAGGCCTCGTAACTGGGCGCGCCCCGGGACAGACGCACCACGGACATCACGTCGCCCTCGATTCTTCCGATCACGAACGACGGCGTGCCGCTGATTCCAAGCTTCTGCGCTTCGAGCGTATCGCGCATGACAAACTCCTCGCGTGCCGGGTCGGCGAGACAGGCGCTGAACTTCGGTTCGTCCAGCCCGAGCTCGCGCGCGAGTTGCGGATACAGCGTCGGCGACAGCTTGCCGTGGTTCGCATACAGCGCCTCATGCATCGGCCAGAAATGCTTCTGCAGGCCGGCGCAACTGGCGGCCAGCGCGGCGGGCAATGCCTGCGGATGGATCGATTTCAGTGGCAGATCCTTGTGCACGAATTGCACGGCGCTGGTGTCGACGAATTCCTTTTTGAGCCGCGGATAAATCCGCTCGTGAAAATCCCGGCAATAGGGGCACTGGTAATCGGAGAATTCCACGACCGCGACCGTGGCCCCGGAACTTCCGATACGATGCGAGCCGGCGAGCACGACCGTCGGCGACGTCACTTTGACGATCGGGACGGAACCGTCCTGATACGCAATGCCGGAAGACTGCGCACCTCGCTGGCCGGGTCCGGCCGTCGCCGGTTGCTGCGTGGATGCCGGCGCGGGAATGGTTGTCGTGCAGGCGCCCAACAGCACGGTGCATGCGACCAGAAAAATACCCGCGCCGATCTTGCAGGCACAAATAAAATCGGTTCGATTTTGGAATTTTCCTGTCATCGGGATACGGTCTCGGTAAACCATGGAATGGATGACTTCAGTGTAGATGTCCGCGCCGCGGCGCGCCAATCGGAACCTCAGGCCAAAAGACTCTCGCGAAATTTATCGTCCTCGAGCTCCTTGAGGAACCAGCGCAGCGCCTTGCCTTTGTCCGCGGTGCGCCAAGCGGTCAGCAGCGTCATGCCCGGTTTGGATTCGAGCACCTGTTTCGCCACCAGTTGACCGGATTCGAGCTCCGCCCGCACCAGGTGCACAGGCACGTAACCCACCCCGAGGCCGGCGCGCTGAAACGCGATCTTGTGGCGCATGTCCGGCACCGTCAGCACATCCTGACCGGAGAGCAGGCCCGAGGTGCGCGGCGGCAGATTGCGCGAGCTGTCGGCGGCCGCCACCGAACGGTGCTTGAGTATTTCCCCGGGCGGGATCGGCTCCGGTGCCTGCGCCAGAGGATGACCCGGGGCCACCGCAAACAGCCACTCCACCGAAGCCAGCGGCCGCGTCGAATATCCGCCGCCGGATGGCGCCTCGCCCGGTGCCCCGATGACGAGATCGGCGCGCCCCGATACCAGCGCATCCCATGCGCCGCCGAAGACTTCCAGCAGAATCCGCAATCGCGTGCCGCATGCCTGATCGTAAAACTTGCGAAACAGCGGATGCAGCCGCTCCATGGGGATGACGTCGTCCACCGCAATGCGCAGTTCGATCTCGTAACCCGTGGCGACGCGTTTGACGCGTGACTCCAGTTCCGACGCCGCGTGCAGCAGATGACGCCCCTCCCGCAACAGTTCCTTCCCCGCGTCGGTGAGCCGGGCGCGGTGGCCGCGACGGTCGAACAACAGTACGTCGAGGTCTTCCTCCAGCTTCTGTACCGCATAGGTCATGGCCGAGGGCACGCGGTGCAGTTCCTCGGCGGCGGCCGCGAAACTGCCCTTGCGGTCGATGGCATCCAGTACGGTCAGGGCATCCAGGGTCAGGCGCATGTTGTTCAATCCTTTTGAATGACTTTGCCAGAATTCTTCGCTATCAATGGATAAATTACAAGAATATCCTTCTCACCATATTCAGTGAATGTGAACGAATTCAGGAAAAAAAGAGGAAAAACATGATACAGCTCCGCAAGGCCAATGACCGCGGCCACGCCAATCACGGCTGGCTCGACTCCTGGCATACGTTTTCCTTCGCCGATTATCACGATCCGGAGCATGTGAGCTTTTCCGCGCTGCGGGTCATCAATGAGGATCGCGTCACTCCGGGTGAGGGTTTTCCGACGCATCCGCACCGCGACATGGAAATCATCACCTACGTCCTCGAGGGCGCGCTCGAACACCAGGACAGTCTCGGCACCGGTTCTGTGATCCGTCCCGGCGAAGTACAGCGCATGAGCGCCGGCACCGGCATCCGCCACAGCGAGTTCAATCACTCCCAAAGCGAGCCCGTGCATTTTCTGCAGATCTGGATCCTGCCGAACCGGCAAGGCGTGCAGCCGGGTTATGAGCAGAAGCGTATCGACCTGAACGAAGTCATCGGCAAACTGCGGCTGGTGGCCTCGCCTGATGGTCGCGATGGTTCGCTCACTATCCATCAGGACGCGCGCGTCTATGCTGCGCGCCTGAACGGCAGCGAAGTAGCGCACACGCTCGCACCCGGACGGCGCGCCTGGCTGCAGGTCGCGCGCGGCGCGGTGAAGCTCAATGAAACGACGCTGCACGCCGGCGACGGCGCGGCTATCGAGAATGAATCGGTCCTGCGGTTGACCGCCGATGGCTCGGCTGAAGTGCTGTTGTTCGATCTGCCGTGAATCAAGGAGGACCCAGGCATGGCCTCAATCAAATCATCCCATTTCACGCGCTGCCACGACTGCCGTCACGTGGAGGCATCCGCTCACCATTCGCTCTCGTGGATGTTGCGTTCCCGCCCCGGCATCAAATGGAAATCGGCACGTACCACAAAAACGGGCCGGGCTTCGTCCTGACCTTTTCCCAACATCATCTCGTCACTTAAAGGAGAAAATCGTGATTAACACCAATACCGCCCCTTATGCCGCGTTGTTGCTGCGTTTGAGTCTCGGCATCATGTTCATCGCCCACGCGCTGCTGAAGCTCGTGGTATTCACTCTGCCCGGCACGGTCAAATTTTTCGAGACACTCGGTTATCCCGGCACCCTGGCTTATGTCGTGTTCAGCGCCGAACTGGTCGGCGGCGCGCTGCTGGTGCTCGGCGTGTACACGCGCTGGGTTTCGCTCGCCCTCATCCCCATTCTGATCGGCGCGGCAATGGTGCACGTTCCCAACGGCTGGGTGTTCAGCGCGCCCAACGGCGGATGGGAGTATCCTGTGTTCCTCGCGGTCGCGTGCGCGGTGCAGGCCCTGCTCGGTGACGGCGCGCTGGCCTTGCGCACCTCGGCGACCAGCCCTGCGCGGCAACCGGCTTAACAAGGCAAGGGACAGTCACATGGGCTATCTGATCAAAGGCGAATGGCATGAAGGCTGGTACGACACCAGCAAAACCGCCGGCGAATTTATCCGCGCCGACAGCCAGTTCCGCGATTCGGTCACGGCGAACGGCGCCAGTGGCTATCCGGCCGAGGCCGGGCGCTATCACCTGTACGTGTCGCTTGCCTGCCCATGGGCGCACCGCACGCTGATTTTCCGCAAACTGAAAAAGCTGGAGGACGTGATCTCGGTATCGGTGGTGGACCCGGTCATCACCGAGGGCGGCTGGGCATTCCGCGACGGCTTCACTGACACGGTCAACGGCTTCGCCTTCCTGCGCGAGGTTTATACGCGCGCCAATCCTGATTATTCCGGGCGCGTGACCGTGCCGGTGCTGTGGGACATGCGGACCCAGCGGATCGTCAACAACGAATCGGCCGAGATCATCCGTATGCTCAACAGCGAATTCAACACCTTCACTCCCGTGAAAACCGATTTCTATCCCGCGGCCTTGCGCCGGGAAATCGACGCGGTCAACGCCTTCGTGTACGAGCGCATCAATAACGGCGTGTACAAGGCCGGCTTCGCCGGCAGCCAGCGCGTGTATGAATCCGCGGTTACGCGCCTGTTCGCCGCGCTCGACGAGATCGAGACGCGACTCGGAAAATCGCGTTATCTCGCGGGCGACACACTGACCGAGGCCGACTGGCGTCTGTTCCCGACATTGATCCGGTTCGATGCCGTGTATGTCGCACACTTCAAGTGCAACCTGAAACGGATCGAGGATTATCCGAATTTGTCGAATTACCTGCGCGATCTGTACCAGGTACCGGGTATTGCAGAGACGGTTAACTTCGACCACGTCAAACGTCATTATTTCATGAGTCACCGGCATCTTAATCCATCGGGCTTGGTGCCGAAGGGTCCGATACTCGACTTCAGCACAGCGCATGACCGCGACCGCTTGGCGCGGCCAGCCATGCGAAAGACGCCGTGAATTCCGGTCCATCGCCGGCAACGGCGGCGGACAACTCATCCAAACCCGACACAGGAGAAAGACATGAAACTTTATTATTACCCCGGCGCCTGCTCGATGGCGGTGCATATCGCCCTGCGCGAAGCGGGCATTGCGTTCGAGCTGGACAAGGTCGATCTCGCCAAACACCTGACCGCGAACGGCGAGGACTATTACAAGATCAACCCCAAGGGCTACGTCCCCGCGCTCAGGCTCGACGACGACCAGACACTGACAGAGGATGCGGTCCTGTTGCAGTACGTGGCCGACCAGAAACCGGCTTCCGGCCTCGCGCCAAAAACCGGGACGATGGAGCGCTATCGCCTGATGGAATGGCTGAACTTCATCTCTTCTGAAGTGCACAAGACGCTCGGAGCCCTGTTCAACCCCAAGATCACACCGGAGTGGAAGGAAGACCGGATCGCCCTGTTCGGCCGGCGTTGCGATTACATAGTGAAAGCGCTCGGTTCCAAACCATTCCTGATGGGCGATCAATTCACCGTCGCCGACGCTTATCTGTTCACGATTCTCGGCTGGGCCAACCTCTTCAAGCTCGACATGAGCAAGTGGCCGGCGCTTACGGAGTATGCGGGCCGCATCGCCACACGCCCAGCGGTGAAGGAAACGATGAAGGCGGAAGGGCTGATCAAATAATCGCAATTTCATGCTTGCGACGATGACACCGGACAAGTCACGCATACCGGCGGTGTTCTTCGGACACGGCAGTCCGATGAACACGTTGGAACAGAACCGCTACACCGAGGTTTGGCGTCGCATCGGCGAATCGGCACTGAAACCAAAAGTGATCCTGGCGATATCCGCACACTGGACCACGCGCGGCACGGCGGTGACCGCGATGGACCGGCCGCGCACCATTCACGATTTCGGCGGCTTCCCGCGGGAGCTCTTCGAAGTGCAGTATCCCGCATCCGGCGACCCGAAGCTCGCCGCGCGTGTGCGCGAGCTGCTGGCGCCCGTCGAGGTGACGTTGGACAACTCATGGGGACTGGACCACGGCACTTGGTCGGTGCTGGCGCACGCCTGCCCCAGGGCGGACGTGCCGGTGGTGCAATTAAGCATCGACGGCACCAAGCCGCCGCGCTTCCATTACGAGCTGGCGCAAAAACTCGCGCCGCTGCGTGACGAAGGCGTGCTGATCGTCGGCAGCGGCAACGTGGTGCACAACCTGGGGCGAATCCGCTGGACCAATGACGCCAAACCTTACGATTGGGCGCTGCGCTTTAACGACGAGGTGCGCGGATTTCTTCTGGCGCGGGATCACGAGCGGTTGATCGATTTCGCCGCGCTGGGCGAGGACGCGCGCCTGAGCGTGCCCACGCCCGACCACTATCTGCCGCTGTTGTACGTCATCGCGCAACAGAGCGAGAACGAAACCATCTCGTTGCCCGTGGACGGAATCGAGTACGGTTCCATCGGGATGCTCACGGCAGTGGTTGGTTTGCCGGCGGGCTAGGCCCGGCCCAACGTAATAGTTCAGCTCCGCCCGTACACCGGCACCGCGGCGCCGGTGACCGAGCGCGCCTCGTCCGACAACAGGAATGCGACCACGCGCGCAAGATCCTCGGGCGGGACCCAGGTGGAGAAATCCGCCTTGGGCATGGCCTCACGGTTCTGCGGCGTGTCGATCGTGCCGGGCACGATGCAGTTGACGTTGATGCCGCGCGTCTTGAGTTCGCCCGCAAGGCTCTCGGTCAGCCGCAGTACCGCCGTTTTGGCGGCGCTGTAGGCGGCGTAATGGGGGCTGCCCTGAAACGCGTTGCGGCTCGCGACGTTGATGATGCACCCGCTCTGAGCTTGCAGCATGAACGGAATCACAGCGCGGCAGGCATTGAGCGCGGTGCGGACGTTGATCTCATACAGAAAATCCCATTCCGCGAGATCGGTCTCGTGCACCGGTTTGCCGCCGCGAAACCCGCCGACGGTGTTCACCAGCCCGTCGAGTCGCCCGAAGCGCTGGTGCGCCTCGGCCGCCATGGCGTTCACCGCTTTCGGATCGGTCATGTCGACGTCGCCCGCGAGCCAGTGCTGGTCCGATCCCTTCAGCTCGCCGTACGCTTCACACAGCCGATCGGCCGACCGGTCAACCAGAGCCGTCCTACCTCACTGCGCCTGGACGCGCTCGGCCACGGCGCGGCCGAGATTACCGACCGCGCCGGTGATGATCACTGCCTTGTTTTTCAGACCGGACATACTTTTTTACTCCCTCTCATCAATATCAACTGCTTGCCGCCCACAAAATTCCGTTTATCCACGGAACTCGGTAGAGTACGCACATGTCATTCGTCGTGCAAATTACATCTCTCCGAAAACAATACAATGCCCATGAGGTTGTCCGGGGAATCGATTTAAATGTTTCCGCCGGGCAGTGCTTCGGCGTGCTCGGACCAAACGGCGCGGGCAAGACCACCACGCTGCGGCTGCTGCTCGGCCAGTCGCCGGTGAACGGTGGCGAGATCCGCGTCTTCGGGCTGCCGATTCCGCAGGCGGGGCGCGCAGTGCGGGCACGCACCGGCGTGGTGCCGCAGGCGGACAACCTCGACCCCGACTTCACCGTCGCGGAAAATCTGCGCGTCTATGGCCGCTACTTCGGCATTCCGGCGGCGACGCTCGATGCGCGCATCCGCGAGCTGCTGGAATTCGTCGATCTCACCGACCGCGCCAACGCGCGCATCGCGACACTTTCCGGCGGCATGAAGCGACGGCTGACGATCGCGCGGGCGCTCATCAACGATCCCGAGCTGGTGGTGCTGGACGAACCGACCACCGGGCTCGACCCGCAGGTGCGGCACATGATCTGGGGGCGGCTGCGCGACCTGCGCCAGGCCGGCAAGACGCTGCTGCTGACCACGCACTACATGGAGGAGGCCGAGCGCCTGTGCGACGAGCTGATCGTCATGGACCAGGGGCGGATATTGGAACAGGGCACGCCGGCGGCGCTGATCAAAAAGCACGCGGAACCGGAAGTGATCGAGGTGCGCGGCGAGGAGCAACTCGCGCGCCAGGCGCTGGCGGCCGCCGGCGAGGGGCGCTTCGAGGCGGTGGGCGATACCTACTATTACTACACGCGCGACGCACGCGCCGTGGTCAAGCATCTCGAAGGCATGCCGGGGCTCACGTTCCTGCACCGGCCGGCGAATCTCGAAGATGTGTTCCTGAAACTCACCGGACGTGAGTTGCGGGACTGACCATGGCGATTCTTTTTCTTCCACGCTTTCAAGGGGCCGCGTTCGCGGTGTGGCGGCGCAACACGCTGGTGTGGCGCAAACTGATGCTGCCGAGCATCTTCATCAACTTCGGCGAGCCGTTCCTGTATCTGCTCGGTCTCGGTTACGGTCTCGGGCTGTTCATCGGCGAGATGATGCACATGCCCTACCTCACCTTCCTCGCCTCCGGCATCCTCGCGTCGTCATCGATGAACACGGCCAGCTTCGAGGCGATGTTCTCGGTGTACACGCGCATGATCCCGCAGAAGACCTACGAGGCGATCCTGACCACGCCGCTCGAGGTGCAGGACATCCTCGCGGGCGAGATGCTGTGGTGCGCGACCAAGTGCGTCATCAGCGGCACCGCGATCCTGATCGTGGCGGCGCTGCTCGGCGCGGTGCACACCTGGCACGCGGTGTGGGTGCCGCCGGTGCTCTTTCTCGTCGGCCTGTGTTTCTCGGGCCTCGGGCTCATCATGACCGCGCTCGCGCCGGGGTACGACTTTTTCAACTATTACGTCACGATCGTGCTGACGCCGATGTTCATCCTCTCGGGCGTGTTCTATCCGGTGACGTCGCTGCCGGTGGCGCTGCAATCCCTGGTGCAACTGCTGCCGCTGGCGCACGCGGTGGACCTGATTCGCCCGCTGGTGGCGGGGTTGCCGCTCGACAACGTGCTGCTGCATCTGGCGGTGCTGGCGGGTTACGGGATCGCGGGCTACCTGATCGCGGTACACCTGACGCGCAAGCGGCTGCTGGTGTAGCTGCCATGCCTTATGCCGATATTTCCGATCTGCCGGCGTCGGTGAGGAGTCACCTGCCGACGCATGCGCAGGAAATCTACCTCGCCGCGTTCAACAACGCGTGGGAGGAATACGCCTCGCGCGATGACCGCGAAATCGTCGCGCACAAGGTGGCGTGGGCGGCGGTGAAGAAACAATACGTGAAGCTCGGCAAGGAATGGGTGAGGAAATAAACGCATGGACATCCGCAACGAAATCCCGGCGCGCGACATCGAACGCTATTTCAGCAAGGCGCTGGAGTTTTCCGTGTCGGCGCGCTCGCTGATCCTGTCCCTGCTGACATCGGGGTTCGAGGTGAAGCGCAAACCCGACAACAGTTTCGTCACCAGCGCCGACCTGCGTGTGGAGGAATATCTGCGCGAACTGATCCGCCGGCATTTCCCCGACCACGGCATCCTCGGCGAGGAATACCCGCCGACGAATCCCGACGCGCCGTTTCAATGGATCATGGACCCGATCGACGGCACCGAGGACTTCGTGCAGCGCCTGCCGACCTTCGGCAGCATTCTCGCGCTGCATTATCGCGGCGAACCAGTCGTGGGCCTGCTCGACCATCCGGCGCTGGACATGCGCGTGAGCGCCGCTTACGGCCTGGGCGCGTACCACAACGGCCGGCACGTGGCGCTTACCGATCTCGACCCCGCCGCCCTCGACGGCACCGAGCGCGTGATGCTCCCGGCGCGCGCCAATTTCATCAAGTACCGCGACGACGGGCGCCTGTTCGACGCTCTCGTGCGAGCGCACCCGAACCACCGCATCTACCGCAGCTGCTTCACCCATGCCTGCGCGGTCACGGGGCAGGCCGACGCCGCGGTGGACTACGGCAACCCGATCTGGGATTTCGCCGCGAGCCGCATTCTTATAGAAGAAGCCGGCGGCAAGTTCGTCTTGGTCCGTGAATGGAACGTACCGTCGCTCGGTCGCGTGTACGGATCGGTCATGGGCAAGCCGGCGCTGGTCGACCGGTTGGTGGACGAGTTCGGCGCGCGCTGATCCAACCTGATGAGACGACACAAGATGTTGTTATTTTTTTCATCAGCAGGTACATTATGATAAAGAAAGGATGTTAAAAAACGCTCGAACCCCCTAGGAGTACATTATTGGCTGTCGGCGAACATCTTTCCGTCGACCCTGGTCTGTTGCGCGCTTTGGCGCGACACCGGGATCATCTGAGGAACCATCCGGACGGCGACCGGTTGCTGCATCTGATCGACGACGCCCTCCAGCACTGCCGTGAGAGCGGTTACGTCAACGGCTCCTGCATCGCCCATCTTCACGACCTGCTGCTGGCCTTCACCCAGGACGTTTCCCATCCCTCGCCGATCCGCATCCGGGCACGGCTCATCCAGCAACATCTGGCCCTGTATCTGCCGCCGGGCCATGTCGCTCCGGTCAAAAACATGAAACCTTCCGAACCGTTGCCGCCGGCGCCCGAACCCCGGGCCGTGGCGCCTGCAAAACCGGTGGCGAAGCTCATTCCGCATCCCAAACGTTCAACACTTTCCACGGAGAACGCGGTCATGGAAAACCCAGGCATGCCTGAACCGAAACCGGCGCCGGCGAAGCAAGCCACGGATGCGCCCCGCCCCGTCACTCCGGTCGCGGCGCAGAATCTCGACCAGCTGCGCCAGATGGTGGCGAACGGCATGGACGAGCTCGCGCGCGAGCGCGAAATGCTGTCGCGCAAGCTGTCGGACACGAACACTTACCTCAAGATGATCGAGGCCGAGCGCGAACAATTGCGCACCGAGCTCAACAAGGCGCGCAAGCGCGCCCGCACCGGCGACAAATCCGCGAAGAAGGCGCTCGGCCTGCCGAAGCGCGACGTGCTGGTGCGTCAGATCGAATCCGAGGTCGAGCGCGTGAAGCGCCACGGCGATCCGCTGGCGCTGGCGCTGATCGACATCGACAGCCCCGAGACCGTGAACGACGCCGAGGGCCAGGAAGTCGCCAACGCCGCGCGACACCTGTATGCCAGCGAGATCCTGCGCAGCTTCCGCAGCTATGACATGGTGGCGCGCTACAACAAGGACGAGTTCGCGGTGCTGCTGCCCAACACCGACCGCGAAGACGCCATGCGCGCGCTGGAGAAGGTGCGCAAGCGCGCCAAGGAATCGCACTTCAGCTTCAAGGGCCGGAGCTATCCGCTGCCCGGCTTCGGCGGCGTGCTCACGTTTTACTCGCCCGGCGAGGAACCGCAGCAGATGTTGCGCCGCGCCGACGAGGCGCTGGTGAACCTGAAACTCAAGGGCCAGCGCCAGGTCGTGGTCGTCTAGCGTATCCGCGGTAAACTGCCGCGGCGAAATCCAATCGCTGCAAAATAAAACCCCGCGCATGCGGGGTTTTAAGTTTCCGGATACCGGTAAGCGTTCAGGCGGCGGTTTCCTCGGACTCCACCGCGGGCGACGACGGCGCCTCCGGCCGGCGTTCGGGGCGGGCCGATTGTGCCTTCTCGATCGCCTGGTCCGCTTCCTTGCGCGCCTTCTCCAGTTTCTCCGTCACCTGTTTTCTCTCGTTCCATGTTTCGTAGCACATCATGAACCTCCTTCCATCGACAGCATGCATGTCCATGCGCAAATCACCCTACGCCGCCGATGGAAAATTTCAATTAAAAGA
>JACQER010000065.1 GCA_016200465.1 Gammaproteobacteria bacterium
GTGAACCGGTGCGTTCTCCGGACCGCCTAAAGGCGGTACTACCAGCCAAGACCAAGACCGGCTGAAGCCGGGACTACGAACCTGGGGCGGCGCGAGGTTTGTAGTCCCGCGTCTACGCGGTCCGGGTAGCGCGTGGCTGGCACGGGAACCTCTCGGAGTGCTAAGTCTGGCGTTGGTTTGCGGGGAACGCACCTGCGGGGTGAACCGGTACATTTTCCGGACCGCCTAAACCAAACTTCCACGGGCACAAACGATGTAACCTATTACTGCTAGGAGCCTTGTGCAATAGCCGGCGTTTCTCCTACTGGGTACAAGCTCAGATTCGGACAGCCAGCAGATCGAGGATGCGCTTCTGGGAAGGCGTCGGCACCGTGGTCTTGGTGAAGGCGGGTGCCCCTTGCAGTTTGGGCCTGACCCAGTTCATGGCGATGGTCCCCAAGTCCTTGAGGATCGTCTGAAAGCTATGCACAGGCTGGTCGTCCGCAGTGCGTAGAGTGCGCTCCTTCTTCGTGGCTTTGGGAGAACGCTTGGCGGGGGCGACGATCGAGTCCCGCAAAGCCTCTGCCTGTTCCTTGTCTTCATCGTCGAACAGGCACGGAGCGAGGCGTTGGCGCATGTGGAACTCGACGTAGTACGCCAGCATGCAAATGAAGACATGGGCGCGGACGCGGGCCTCCAACCGGTGGAAGAAAGGCCGGACTTTGAGGTCCACGGTCTTCAGGCACCGGAAGGCACGTTCGACTTTGGCCAAGTCCTTGTAGGAACGCACCGCGGCGTCCGCCGACATAGCGCTGGCGTCAACCGAAGTACGGATGACGTAGAGTCCGTCCAGGGCCGCCTCGTCTGCGATCTCCGCCGTGCGGCGTGTATAACAGAACCGATTCGACCGGATGTCCAAGGCGAAGTGTTTGGCCATTTTGTAATGGTTGATGACCTTTCCCACCCGTAGCGCGATCTTGTCCTTACCGCGCAGAGGGCGCTTGGGGCGCCGGGTGGCCGCGACGATCTTGTCCAGGTCACGCTCCGTGGCGGCCAGCAGTTCGTTTCGGCTGCGGGCACGGTCCTCGGCCAGCAACGGGTTGCGGCAGACAATCAGTCTTTCGTCGGGGTAGTCCGGCGAGCGGATCTCCGCCAGGTCGCGCTTGTCGAACAGGGACATCTGCAACAGGTTCCGTTCGGCGAGCTTGCGGATCGCCGGAGCGCGCAGGGCCGTAATCCAATCCACCCCGGGGACGGGTTCCAAATCGTCCGTGATCCGACTGGCGGTGATCAGGCCACGGTCGCCGACCACAACCACACGTTCCAGCCGGAAACGCTCTTTGACCTTGCGAATCTGACTCGCGAGCGTCTTGGGATCGGCGACATTACCGGCGAACACCTCCACCGCCACAGGGCAGCCATCGGGACCGCATAGCAGGCCATAGACGATCTGCGCAAAGCCCGTGTCGCCGTCCCGTGGATGGCCATGCTTCGCCAGAGGGCAGTGGGTCCCGGTGTAGTAGCTGGCGCTCACATCGTAGAGGATCAACGTGCCGTCCCGAAGGTGTCGCTTGGCCAGCTTGTCCTCGATTCGTTGCTGACGCGCCAACAGCCAATCCATGGCGTCATACAGTTGGTTGTCGGTCACTTCGGTCAGCCCCAGTTCATACCCCAGGGTGGTGGCGGCGGTCTCCGCGTTCAGTTCCCGTGCCGTGGCCAACTTCGATCCCGGGTGCAGAATGCGCCCGACGATCATGGCCTCGACCGCGTCGCGTTCCGGGCCGCGCCGGCTGTCGATCAAACCGTCCAACCCGATCTGGCGCAGCGTTCCCAGGACCGCGGCCACGTGACCGTAGGGAAGGGTGCGCACGATCTCGAAATCATCCTGGACCTTTTCCGTCCGTACTTCTCCGCCCTCCAGCAGAACGCGCAGACCGGCCACCACATGCTCCGGCCAATGGGTGATATTGGCCAGCGTCCGCTTGCAGACCTTCTTGCCCTGGCGATAAGACTCGCGCAGCAGGATGCACGGCGTGGACTTCCGGTTGGGTATGGTTGCGATGTGCATGTCTACATTATAGACGCCATTTCGTTGCCTGTCAAGATACATTAGTGCGATTATGCAAAATACTTTACATGGGTACATTTTGACACATTGAAACCCCTGCCTACCTGGCTTATCTTGTTAGTTCGGTGAGGGTTACGGAAGAAACATCTCAGGGAATGCAGTGGAAGTTTGGTTTAGCCGACATTCATCGGCTGGAAGAA
>JACQER010000058.1 GCA_016200465.1 Gammaproteobacteria bacterium
CGCCGGACAATCTGCTGTTCATCGACGAAATCAAGCGCACAATTCCCGACGCGGTGTTCGTGCACATCATTCGCGACGGCCGGGACGTCGCGCTGTCGCTCGCCCAGCAAGGCTGGATCCGTCCGTTCTCGGGGAGCCCGCGGCAGAAAGTCCTCGCCTCGGGCCTCTTCTGGGAATGGATTGTGGCCAAGGGACGCGAGGACGGCCGGCGGTACGCGCAGGATTACCGCGAAGTCTCTTTTGAAGAGCTCATCACGCGGCCGCGAGAAACCCTGGCAACCCTGGAGCCCTTTCTGGAGCACGATCTAAACTACGACCGCATCCAGCAGGCCGGCATCGGCTCCGTGAGCCGGCCGAATACGTCGTTTCAGGGCGAGGTGCAGGGCACAGACTTCAATCCCGTGGGCCGATGGAAGAAGAGCTACACGGCGAAGGAACTGGCGCGGCTGGAATCGCTGATCGGCGGGTTTCTGGAGGAACTCGGCTACCCGCTTGAATCACCGCGCGAGTCGCTGAAAGCGAATCCGGCGGAGCAATTTTTGCGCTATCTCTACCGGCTGCGGTTTGCGTGGCGGCACTGGTTGAAGGTGGGCACGCCGTTGGGACGCGTGTTCACCAACACGGATTTGCTGCGGGATTTTCACGCCGCGGACCAGGATCGCATGGAGCAGACGCAAGGTACGCGCTGATCAAGCGCGGCGGTGCGGATCGGCGGCGCGGTACCAGGCGACGAATTTCTTCAGGCCATCCTTGAGCGGCGTGGCGGGCTTGTATCCGAGCAGGCGCGCGGACTTGGAGACGTCGGCCCAGGTGAGCGGCACGTCGCCGGGCTGGAGCGGCTGCGGATCACGAATAGCTTTCTTCCCCGTTATGCGCTCGAGCATTTCCACCAGGTCATTCAGTTTCACCGGATGGGAATTCCCCAAATTGAAAATGTCGAATGGCGCGCCGGTGACCGGTGGAATGTATTCCACTGCGGCGAGAACGCCGGCGACGATGTCGTCCACAAAGGTGTAGTCGC
>JACQER010000072.1 GCA_016200465.1 Gammaproteobacteria bacterium
CCGCGCATGAAGTTGAGCGACTTGATGCGGATGCGGCTGCGCAGCAGGTCGTGGGTGGCGGCGCGGCCCCAGGCGCCGTGATCCTGGGTCGCGGTTTCCTGCAGCACGTCGAGGTTGTCCTCGAGCGCACCCATCCACGGACCCATCTTTTCTTCTTCGGTGCCGGGCAGAAAGCCGATATCCTCGCCGACCGGTACCGTCATGCGCGTCATGATGATTTCCGTGTAACGCTTGGATTCCAGCGTCTGCATCAGCGCCGCCGCGAGCGTGAGCAGCGTCTTGCCGGTGCCGGCCTGGCCGAGCAGGCTGACGAAATCCACCTCCGGGTCCATGAGCAGGTTGAGCGCGAAATTCTGCTCACGGTTGCGTGCGTGAATACCCCAGACCTTGTTGCGCTCCGAAGCGTAGTCCTTCACGACTTCGATGATCGCGGTTTCGTTCTCGATGCGGCGTACCACGGCCTCGAAGGGACGCTGCTCGGTGCTGTACAGGAACAGGTTGGGCAACCAAGCGCGCGCCTTGGGTCCGCGCAGGCGGTAGAAGGTGCGGCCTTCCTCCTTCCAGGATTCCATGTTCTTGCTGTGCGTTTCCCAGAAATCCGCGTCCAGTTTTTCCGCGCCGGTATACAGCAGGTTGGCGTCGTCCAGCACCTGATCGTTGGTGTAGTCCTCCGCGAGCATGCCGAGCGCGCGCGCCTTGAGGCGCAGGTTGATGTCCTTGGAGACGAGGATGACCTGCCGGTCGGGATGGGTCTTGCTGAGATCGAGCGTGATGCCGAGCAGGGCGTTGTCCGAGCTGCGGCCGGACAGGCCGAACGGCAGCGGGCTGCGCGCCTCCTCCATGTGAAAATACAAGTGCCCGGTCTCGATGTCCTTGGTGACGGAAGGCAGCTTGATGCCGTGACTGATATCGCCGTTGGCCTTTTCCACCAGCTCGTCGAGCAGACGGCTGACCTGACGCACGTTACGCGCGATTTCGGACATGCCGACCTTGATGTTGTCGAGCTCCTCCAGCACCACGATGGGAATGACCACATCGTGTTCCTTGAAACGCAGGATCGAGGTCGGATCGTGGATGAGAACGTTGGTGTCGACGACGAAAATCTTTCGTTTGGCGGTCATTGAGGACGTTCTGAATAATTCATATAACCAAAAGACATGGGAACCCGAGCCGGAATTCTGATGATGCGTCTTATGCTCCGCAGGCTGATCATACTCATCCAGAACGTCCTTGACGCTTGGCGGCGGGTTTCCGGAGTTGGTGGATTTCCTCGAGGACCTCGTCCACGTGTCCCTTGACCTTCACGCCGCGGAATTCACGGCACACGACGCCGTCCGGGTCGAGAATGAAAGTGCTGCGGTCCACGCCGAGGTATTTTTTTCCGTACAGGCTTTTTTCGCGGATCA
>JACQER010000073.1 GCA_016200465.1 Gammaproteobacteria bacterium
GGTGGAAACACCAGCACCGGTCGCGATGACGCCGGCGCAGACTTTCGTGCCGCCGGCGGAGAAGCTGCTGAGCGAAATGAAGGTCTATCCGACTTTTTGATTCGCACTCATGTCCACCAAAACAAAAAGCCCCTCGCGGGGCTTTTTGTTTTGGTGGATTCGCCTCGTCAGGACAGCGAGCGTATCGCCTGCCGGCACAATTCCATGATTATTCCCACCCACGGCAACACGCCGACGAGCAGCAGCGCGTTGAAGCCGAGCAGCGCCTGCATGTCCCAGCCGGCGCGGATCGGCGCCTGCTCGGTTGCGTCGTCGAAATACATCAACTTGATCACGCGCAGATAGTAATAGGCGCCGATCACGGCCAGCAGCACCGCCGCGATCGCGAGCCAGATCATGTCCGCCTGGATGACCGACTGGATCACCAACAGCTTGGCGTAGAAGCCCGCGGTCGGCCGCCGGCCATAGACAGCATCAGCAGCATCATGAGAAACGCGTGCCACGGGCTGCGTTGATTCAATCCCTTGAAATCCTCGAGACGTTCCGCTTCGAATCCCGCGCGCGACAGCAGGATGATCATGCCGAAGGAACCGGCGCTCATGATCGCGTAGATCAGAATGTAAAACAGCGACGAACCGTAACCGTTGGCGCCGGCGCTGAGGATGCCGAGCAGGAAGAAGCCCATGTGCGAGATCGATGAATATGCCAGCATGCGCTTGATGTTGTCCTGGGCGATGGCGACGATGTTGCCGATCGCCATGGACAGCAGCGCGATGATGATCAGCATCGTCTGCCACGAACCCGCGAGCGGTTCGAGCCCGCCGACCAGCAGGCGCAGGAACAGCGCGAACCCCGCCAGCTTCGGCGCCGTGCCGATGAACAGCGCCACCGCGGTCGGCGCGCCGTGATACACGTCCGGCACCCACATGTGGAACGGCACCGCCCCGATCTTGAAGGCGAGGCCGGAAATGACAAAAACCAGGCCGAAAATCAGGATGACGTTGTCCGGCGACATCTTGCCGATAGCCCGGGAAACCGCGGAAATTTCGAGGCTGCCGGTCACGCCGTAAAGCATGGACATGCCATAGAGCAGCATGCCGGAAGCGATCGCGCCGAGGACGAAATACTTCATCGCCGCCTCGGTCGCCACCGACGAGTCACGCTGGAACGCGATCATGGCGTAGAGCGACAGCGACAGCAGTTCCAGCCCCAGGTACAGCGTCAGGAAATGGCTCGCCGAGGCCATGATCATGGTTCCGACCACGCCGAACAGGCCGAGCACGAAATATTCCCCGCGGAACATGCCGCGATCACGCAGGTAATCGCGCGAATACGCGAACACGAAGAAGGTGATGCCGTAGGTGCCGAGCTTGAGAAAGTCGGCGAGCCGGTCGGCAACGAACATGCCGTTGAAGGTAACCACCGGCGCCGCCGGCATGACCTTGAGCGTCAGCAGCGCCGCGCCGGCCAGCGTCGCCTGCGCCAGCCAGAAGGAAACCGCACGCCGGCGTTCCGACAGGAACAGGTCCAGCACCAGGATCGCGCAGGCCATCGAGAACACGAAGATCTCGGGCGCGGCGGGTAGGATTTCGGGGATGACGAATTTCATTTAAATTTCACCGCAAAGACGCAAAGAGCGCAAAGGTTCTAGAGTTCATTAACAATTCTCTTAATACCATTTTTAAGCGCAGTGACATTGAAATTAATCAAAATTCCCAATTTCAAGTTCGACAACTTAAGATATGTTAACAGTTGCGCACTATGAATCGGCTGAATCTGATCAACTGCTTTTAACTCCAAAACCACCAAGTCATCAACAACTACATCTAAACGATATCCGCAGTCCAGCTTTGTGCCTTTATATGCTACAGGTAATAGTTTCTGTCTCTCGTACTTTATTCCACGATGAGCAAGTTCATAACACAGACATTCTTCGTAAGCCGATTCCATAAGGCCCGGCCCCAGATTACGATGAACTTCTATTGCTGCTCCTATAACCTCTTTTGATAGTGCGTCTTCTTTCAACATAAATCCGTTTTTTCTATTCTTGATATCCTGTTCTTTGCGACCTTTGCGTCTTTGCGGTGAATACACGCTTTACAATTTAGAAACCATCGCCTGTTGCAGCAGGTGATTCACCGACGCGTGCAGCACGTCGAGGAACGGATACGGCCACAAGCCCATCACCAGCACCGCGACGGCGAGCAACGTGAGGAACACGATCTCGCGCGGCGTCGCGTCGGTCAGCTCCGCGACGTGGGCGTTGCCGACTTCGCCGAACAGCACGCGTTTGTACATCCACAGCGTGTACGCGGCGCCGAACACGAGCGTGGTCGCGGCGGCGAACGCATACCAGACGTTGACCTGGAAGCTGCCCAGGATCACGAGGAACTCGCCGACGAAACCGGAAGTGCCGGGCAGGCCGGCGTTGGCCATGGCGAACAACATCATGAACGACGCGAACACCGGCATGCGGTTGGCCACGCCGCCGTAGTCCTTGATCATGCGCGAGTGCAGCCGGTCGTACATGACGCCGACGCAGAGAAACAAGGCGCCGGAAACGAAGCCGTGCGAAATCATCTGCGCAATGCCGCCCTCGAGGCCCTGGACGTTGAATATGAAAAATCCAAGAGTGACAAAACCCATGTGCGCGATCGAGGAGTACGCGATCAGCTTCTTCATGTCCTCCTGCACCAGCGCCACGAGCCCGATGTAGACCACCGCGATCAGCGACAGCGTGATCATCAACCACGCCAGGTCATGCGAGGCGTCCGGCAGGATCGGCAGCGAGAAACGCAGGAAACCATAAGCACCCATTTTCAGCATGATCGCCGCCAGGATCACCGAACCGCCGGTGGGCGCCTCGACATGCGCGTCCGGCAGCCAGGTGTGCACCGGCCACATCGGCACCTTGACCGCGAACGCCGCGAGGAACGCGAGGAAAATCAGTTTCTGCGCGCCGAGGCCGAGCTTGAGGCCGTGCCAGGCGAGAATATCGAAGCTGCCGGCCTTGAAATAAAGATAAATCATGGCCACCAGCATCAGCACCGAGCCGAGGAAGGTATAAAGGAAGAACTTGATGGTGGCGTACACGCGGTTCGGCCCGCCCCACAGGCCGATGATCAGGAACATCGGCACCAGCATCGCTTCCCAGAAGACGTAGAACAGGATGCCGTCGAGCGCGCTGAACACGCCGATCATGAGGCCTTCCATGATCAGGAAAGCGGCGTGGTACTGCGCCACCTTCTTGTCGATCACTTTCCAGGCGGAGATCACGACGAGCACGGTGCTGAAGCTGGTGAGCAGGATCAGCAGCAGCGAAATCCCGTCGATGCCGA
>JACQER010000069.1 GCA_016200465.1 Gammaproteobacteria bacterium
GGCGTGCAAGGGCCCGCTGATCTACGACCGGAAAAAATCCGAACTGGTGTGCAAGGCCGACCGGTTGGCGTACCCGATCCGTGACGACATCCCGGTGATGCTCGAAGACGAAGCGCGCCAGGTGGCGGAAGAAGAGCTGCCCAAATAAAGTTCACCGCAAAGGCGCAAAGTACGCAAAGAAAACCAAGAAAAATCGTTCAATGAGCTAAAAGATTTTATTCTTTGATCTTTCTAATTTTTCTTTGCGCCCTTTGCGTCTTTGCGGTGAAAAAACTTTTTAATACTTATGCACATCATCATTCCCGCGCGTTATAACTCGACCCGTCTGCCGGGCAAGCCGCTTGCGGACGTTGCCGGGAAGCCGCTGATCCAGCGTGTCCACGAATGCGCCGCCCGGAGCGGTGCTGCGACGGTCACCATCGCCACCGATGACGAGCGTATCCGTCAGGCGGCGGAAAAGTTCGGCGCCCGCGTGTGCATGACCTCGCCGCAGCACCGTTCCGGAACCGACCGGCTCGCCGAGGCGATCGAGAAGCTGGCGATCGGCGCGGACCAGATCGTGGTGAACCTGCAAGGCGACGAGCCGCAGATGCCGCCGGGCCTGATCCGCGACGTGGCGGATAAACTCGCGCTACACGAAGACGCGGTGGTGGCCACCGCCTGCCATGCGATTCATGACCGCGAATCGCTCGTGAATCCGAACGTGGTGAAGGTCGTGCGCGACGCCAAAGGTTACGCGCTTTATTTCAGCCGCGCGCCGATTCCCTGGCCGCGCGACTTCATGGCGGGGAAGGGCGGGGAAACGCTTCAGGCGTACCACCACATCGGTCTGTACGCCTACCGCGCCGGTTTCGTGCGCCGCTACGCAGCCTGGCCGCCGTGCGCGCCGGAGGAGGCGGAACAGCTGGAACAATTGCGCGTCTTGTGGCACGGAGAACGCATTATCGTGCACGAAGCGCGTGAAATGCCCGAGGCCGGCGTCGACACGCCGGAAGACCTCGATCGCGTGCGAAAATTTTTTAATAGTAAGATGTAGGGCGCGTACCACGCGCCATTTCGATCGGTGCGCACGGCGCACCCTACATTACATTTTTAATTATCCAGAACTTCCCTAAAATACTTTTCCAAGTAATCCCGTTAATCCTGTGAAATTATAATTTATATGGTGAAAGTTCTATTCGTATGCCTCGGTAACATCTGCCGTTCGCCGACGGCGGAAGGGGTTTTCCGCAGGCTGGTGCGCG
The DNA here is from genome assembly GCA_016200465.1 of Gammaproteobacteria bacterium. Classification (GTDB taxonomy): domain Bacteria; phylum Pseudomonadota; class Gammaproteobacteria; order Acidiferrobacterales; family Sulfurifustaceae; genus Sulfuricaulis. The sequence goes on from JACQER010000069.1 coordinate 1,245, forward strand.
AGGAAAAACTGGAGCATCTGTTTGAAATCGACTCAGCGGGCACCCACGCCTATCACATCGGCGAACCACCGGATGAGCGCGCCCAGGCGGCCTGCGCACGTCGCGGCATCGACATCAGCGGCCTGCGCGGGCGCAAGGCCCTTGCCGCGGACATCGAGAAATTCGATTACGTCCTGGCGATGGACCGCGAAAACTTCGAGAACCTCATCGACATCTGTCCGTCGGGACATGAAACCCGCGTACGTTTGTTCATGGAATTCGCCGCGGACCGGCCCGAGGAAGAAGTGCCCGATCCGTATTTCGGCGGACCGAGCGGTTTCGACCGCGTGCTGGACATGATCGAGGACGCGGCGCGTGGGCTGCTCGAGGACATCCGGCGCACGCGGCGCTTGTAGCAATGAATGACATAAAAAAAGGCCCGCTTGCGCGGGCCTTTTTCGGGTCGGAATGGGTTTCCACCTGCATCAATTCCGGTTTGGACGCCGGCGCGCTGTTGCCGTGCGACTCCTCACGCGGCGTGGAGCTCTCGGGTGCGTGATTCCACGCTTCGTGATGCTCCATCGGTTTTTCCCAGGACGAAGCCGACGGCGTCTCGCCATGAGAGACTTCCGGCGCGCTGGGTGCGGCCGGCGGCACGGCCCTTTCCTCGCGCGGCGGATAGTTCTCCCGCTCGGGCCGTGTCGGTGCGTTCATGTCCGTCGTGCTGCTGCGGGTGCTGGCGTCCTGGCGCTCGTGTTGCGGACGGCCGTCCTGGCCGCGTCCGCCGCGACGCCGACCGCGACGCCGGCGACGTCCACTGCCTTCCTGACGTTCGCGCTGCCCCTGACCCTGTCCTTGACCGCCTTCGCTGCCGGGACCGCCGGCCTGCGACGGTTGCTGCTGCTGTTGTTGCGGCGGGCGCGGGCGATGCTGTTCCTGGTTTCCGCCCTGACGCTCCGCCTGTGGACCGCGTTCATGCCGCTGATGCGGGCGGTGATGCGGGCGCTGTCCGCCGTGACCGTGACCGCCATGGCCGCGATGGTGTTGCGGCTGATGACGCGCGGGGCGGGCTTCCTGGACCGCCGGTTTCTTTTCCTCTTCTTTCTTGCCGAATAGCCCGGTGATGATCTTCTTGAGCAGTCCGCCACCGCCGTTGGCGGCGGCCTTCGGCGCCTCGGGCGGCGCCGCGGCGTGGGTGAGTGGCCCGATCACCGGTTTTTCCGCGGCGGCAGCGGCGGTCGGGGTCGGTTGAGCGGGCTTTCTGTCCTCGTCCTCTTCCTTCTCGACGATATCGATCTCGTAGCTCGGCACGTCGGCCTCGGCCTCGTATTCGTCGATGCGCAGGCGGCGGATGTGGTAGTGCGGCGTTTCCAGTTCCGAGGTCGGGATGATCATGATCGGCGTGCCGATGCGCGACTCGATCGCGGTGATCTCCATGCGCTTTTCATTGAGCAGGTACGTCGCCGTTTCCATCGGCAGGTGCACGTGCACGGCCGCGGTGTTTTCCTTCATGGCTTCTTCCTGGATCATGCGCAGGATCGAAAGGCCGGAGGACTGCACGCCGCGGACGTGACCGGTGCCGAGGCAGCGCGGGCAGATGAGGCTGGACGATTCGCCGAGCGACGGACGCAGGCGCTGGCGCGACATCTCGAGCAGGCCGAAACGCGAAATGCGGCCGACCTGGGTGCGGGCACGGTCCACCTTGAGCGATTCGAACATGCGGTTTTCCACCTCGCGCCGGTTGCGCTCGGGTGTCATGTCGATGAAGTCGATGACGATCAGGCCGCCGAGGTCGCGCAGGCGCAGCTGGCGCGCGATTTCTTCCGCGGCTTCGAGGTTGGTGTTGAGCGCGGTTTCCTCGATGTCGGCGCCCTTGGTGGCACGCGCCGAGTTCACGTCGATGGTGACCAGCGCCTCGGTCTTGTCGAACACGATCGCGCCGCCCGATTCCAGGCGCACTTCGCGCGCGAATGCCGACTCGATCTGGTGTTCGATCTGGTAGCGCGAGAACAGGGGGGTTTCGTCCTTGTACAGCTTGAGCTTGTCCAGATTCTGCGGCGCGACCTGCTGCATGAACTTCTGCATGCGCTCGTAGATTTCCGGGTTGTCCACCAGGATGTCGCCGATGTCGGCCTTGAGGTAGTCGCGGGTGGCGCGCACCACGAGGTTGCTTTCCTGGTAGATCAGGAACGGCGCGGAGCGCTCCTGGGCGGCCTTGTAGATGGCGTCCCACAGGTTGATCAGGTAGTCGAGGTCCCACTGCAGCTCCTCGGCCGAACGGCCGATGCCGGCGGTGCGGGCGATGACGGAGTAGTCGTCGGGCAGCTTGAGCTGGCCCATGGCCTCGCGCAGCTCGGCGCGTTCCTCGCCCTCGATGCGCCGGGAGATGCCGCCACCCTTGGGGTTGTTCGGCATCAGCACCAGGTAACGGCCGGCGAGGCTGATGAAGGTCGTGAGCGCCGCACCCTTGGTGCCGCGTTCCTCCTTGTCCACCTGCACGATCATTTCCTGGCCTTCGCGGATCACGTCCTTGATGCGCACCTGGCTCATGGGGGTGCGCTCGTCGTAACCCTGAAAATATATGCGGGAAATTTCCTTGAGCGGCAGGAAGCCCTGGCGTTCGGAGCCGTAATCCACGAACGCGGCTTCCAGGCTGGGTTCTACGCGGGTGATCTTGGCCTTGTAGATGTTGCCTTTCTTCTGCTGATAGGTGGAGGACTCAATGTCGAGGTCGAGAAGTTTCTGACCGTCGACGACGGCCAGCCGCAACTCCTCGGGGTGAGTTGCGTTGAATAAAATGCGTTTCATCGGTAGTTAATCCCCGACGCGCGGGTTTGGCGTGCTACGCCGCTTCGCGCTGAATTAGCAGCGCGGCAAGACGGTACGTCGTCCTTCCGACAGGGCGGCAGAACCCGTCGCTATCCGACGGCCTTCTGCGTGATGGTTCCGCGCTTCGTCGCCGGAGCGCGGATGTACAATTCAGACTTTGATTACACCGTGGACAGGTTTTGGCTGTCGCACGTGTCGTCTGCCATTTGCTGATGTCGGCAGGTGCTCGCTAAACAGGAGCGTCAATACATACGCCTCTACAGGAAATAGGGGAGAGGCGAGTCACCCTTTTTGGGCTCTAGTCGCGTTTTTTGCTTCTGGCATACCGGCGCTACGCCGGGGGCAACGGTGCGGTAGAGCCCGCGCCGGCTTTTACCTGGCGCGAAAATCCGTTGCATTCCGTGCACTTGTATCGAAATCGGAGATTTCACCAAAAGTGCACACCGGCACTATAGCAAACCCATCCACTCCACAGCAATCTGTTATGATGGTTTTAGCATGGAAAAAGCCGTGAAATCCGCAATTCATAAGAAATTTGCGGCCAAAGGCCGCAACGGCTCGCCTCCCTCTCCCAAGGGGAGAGGGAGTGAGGGTGAGGGAGAGACCGCCCGGTTCGAGGGTACAACTTGCGCCCACAATGTGGCCGGGCGGTCTCCCCCCGCCGTCCGTTACCTCGAAATCGATGAATCCCGCGCCGGCCAGCGGCTCGACAATTTCCTGATCGCCACCCTGAAAGGCGTGCCCCGGAGCCATATTTACCGCATCCTGCGCAAGGGCGAGGTGCGCATCAACAAGGGTCGGGCGCGCCCGGACTACCGCCTGGAGCCGGGGGACGTGGTGCGTATCCCCCCGCTGCGTCTGTCTCCG
>JACQER010000060.1 GCA_016200465.1 Gammaproteobacteria bacterium
ATCCGCGCCATCCGCGACGGCTTCACCAAATATACCGCCGTGGACGGCACGCCCGGGCTGAAACAGGCGGTGATCGCCAAATTCAAGCGCGACAACGGGCTCGACTACAAGCCCGAGGAGGTCCTGGTTTCCGTCGGCGGCAAGCAGAGCTTTTTCAATCTGGCGCAGGCGCTGCTCGACAACGGCGACGAGGTTATCATCCCGGCGCCGTACTGGGTATCCTACCCCGACATGGTGCTGCTCGCCGACGCGAGTCCGGTGATTATTTCGGCCGGCATCGATCAGGCGTTCAAGATCCGCCCCGAGCAGCTCGACCGCACCATCACCCGCAAGACGCGCCTGCTCGTCATCAACAGCCCGTCGAACCCGACCGGGGCCGTCTACACGCGCGCGGAACTCACAGCACTCGGCGAAGTGCTGCGCAAACACCCACAAGTGCTGATCGCCACCGACGACATGTATGAACATATCCTGTGGTCGGATGAACCGTTCAGCAACATCCTGAACGTCTGCCCCGACCTCAAGGATCGTACCATTGTGCTGAACGGAGTTTCGAAGGTGTATGCCATGACCGGCTGGCGCATCGGTTATGCCGCCGGGCCGAAGCCGCTGATCGCGGCGATGAAGAAAATCCAGTCGCAGAGCACCTCCAATCCGACCTCGATCGCGCAAGCGGCGGCGGAAGCGGCGCTGAACGGCGATCAGGGCTGCATCGCGCCGATGGTGCGCGCGTTCAAGGAAAGGCACGATCGCGTGGTGAGTCGTTTGAACAAAATTCGCGGCGTGCGCTGCCTGCCCTCGCAGGGAACGTTTTACGCGTTTCCGGATTTCAGCAAGGCTATTGCTGCGACCGCCGGCATATCCAATGACGTCGAGATGGCCGAGTTACTCCTTAATAAAGCCGAAGTCGCCCTCGTGCCCGGTTCCGCCTTCGGCGCCGAAGGCCATCTGCGGCTCTCCTATGCCACTTCCATGGAGATATTGAATAAAGCACTGGATCGGATTGAAAAATTACTCGGCACGAATGGATGAAAAACATTAAGAAATAAAGCCTTCCTTTCAGGTGTTGCGGCCTGAAAAGGAATCGGCATAATTATCCGGGCAGTTGAGACAACAAGAACCGGAATAAGACGTCGCAGGATCGCGGCGTTCATAAAAAACAGGATGGAGTCGGGGTGTTTCGTCGCTTACCCATTTCATTTTCGGCGTTCGCCGGCATCAGGCTATGCCTGAGGCAGCGTGGTTATTCGCTCTACGACCTGCTGATAACTACTTCTATAGTAAGCATGCTGGGGGCGGGTGCGGCGAGCATGGCCGGTCTGATGCAGGACACGCAGATGACCACCGCGGTCAATCAGCTCATGGGCGAGCTGAGTCTGGCGCGAAGCGAAGCCATCAAGCGGAACACGATGGTGGTCCTGTGCAAAAGTAGGAACGGTTTTTCCTGTACCGATGAATCCGCCTGGCACGAAGGCCGCATCGTTTTTGTTGATGCGAACAAAAACCATCAAGTAGACGCGGGCGAGCCAGTAATTCATGTCCAGCAAGGCTTGGAAGGCAATCTAAGACTGCGCTACGGGAGCTTGCATGAATATGTCCGTTACAGCCCGTTGAGCGAGGCCTGGACGGGAACTTTCACCTTCTGTGACAGGCGCGGCGCGGAAAAAGCCAAGGCGGTAATTATCTATTGGACAGGACGACCACGCGTGTCCACGAAAACCTCGGAAGGGAAGCCCCTGCGCTGCTCCTAGCCCGGTTGCCTTGACCCTGCCCCGCCTTTCGCCCTAACATACGCGCCCTTCGACGTCTTATGACAAGACGAACGAGCGAAGCGAGCGGGGCTTCTCGTCTTATGGCAGGACGAGCGAGCGCAGCGAGCAGGGCTTCATTTATTCCCCGGTAGCTCAGTCGGTAGAGCAAGTGACTGTTAATCACTGGGTCGGCGGTTCGAGTCCGTCCCGGGGAGCCAATTCCATCGATATGTCATATTAATACCGCGGCGCCGGCCCGGGCGATCTGCCCATCCTCGCTGGCCTTGACCCCGCTGACGCCGATCGCCCCGACGATCTGATTCTTCCAGACGATCGGTACGCCGCCCTCGGATGACAACACACCCGGCAGATTGAGCACGCGCTGCTGTCCACTGGCGAGCAGTTCCTCCCAGGCTTTGGTAGGCCGCTTGAACGCCACTGCCGATCTGGCCTTCTGGATGGCGACCTCCACGCTGCCGAACTGGGCGTTATCGAGGCGCTGTAAACAGATCAGATTGCCGCCGTCATCGACCACGGCGATCACCACCGGCCAGGCATGTTTCAGCGCTTCGGCCTCGGCCGCGGCGATGATCTTTTTTGCGGCCGCCAGTGTCAGCGCCGGTTTTTCAGTCAGCATGTTCTCATTCACGGTAGCGGTCCTCCTCGTTAAACGCGTCTCCCCGCGGCAGATTCGATAATGAAGTTCGCATATCGCGCGGGACGTTACAATCTCTCGCTTGTCTGCGGCGACGGATATCGCATAATCTGCCTCATCTCACACCGGTGCGCCATGTTCGTCATCCGACTTTTCAGCATCGTTTTTCCGGTATTCGCCATCGTCGCGGTCGGCTATCTCTACAGCCGCTGGCGCCGGCCCGACATGACCGCGGCGAACCAGATCAACATGACCATTCTCCTGCCGGCGCTGGTGTTTCATGTTCTTTCCGGCAAGGATTTCCGCCTGGTCGAATTCGGATGGCTCGCCTTGGGCGGCCTGGCCATCGTGCTCGGCTCGGGGCTGCTGGCGGTGCCGGTCGCCAAAGCCGCGCGGGTCTCGTTCAAAACCTTCGTGCCGCCGATGATGTTCACGAACTCCGGCAACATCGGTCTGCCGCTGGCGGTATTCGCCTTCGGCGAACAGGCGCTGCCGGCGGCGGTGGTGCTGTTCCTGGTCGAGAACGGGTTGCATTTTACTCTCGGCACCTATCTCATGGATCACCGCGCCCCATGGCACAAGGTGCTGTTGCAGCCGATCGTGGCTGCCACGCTGATCGGCGTCGCCTTCAGCCTGTTTCGATGGGACGTGCCGATGCCGGTGCGGGAAACCGTCAACCTGCTCGGCCAGGCCTCCATTCCGCTGCTGTTGTTCGCGCTCGGCACGCGCCTCACCAGCGTCGACTTCAGGGAATGGCGCATCGGGCTGCTCGGCGCCGTGGTCTGCCCGGTGACCGGCGTGCTGATGCTGCTGATCGTGAAACCGTTCCTGGAACTCACGCCGTTGCAAACCAGTTTGTTGCTGGTGTTCAGCGCCCTGCCGCCGGCGGTGCTCAATTATCTCGTGGCCGAACAATACCGGCAGGAGCCGGGGAAGGTCGCTTCGATCGTGATGCTCGGGAATCTCGCGGGACTGATCAGCCTGCCGCTGGCGCTGGCGTTCGCGCTTCACTGAGCGCTGTTAACGCCGGAGCATCGGAACGTCCGGTGTTTCTGATCCGCTGCCGATGCCTGGCCAGATGCAAGGGCGTCCACGAATGCGGAACCTTGAACACGAAATTGTAGCGCGCCACGTGATAACTGGGATCGAAGCCGTAGAAATTGAGTTTCATGTGTTCCAGTTCCTCGGCGCGGTAGGTTTCGAGCGGCTTGGCTGATTCGTCCGCGGCGCGCTGCTTGCACTTGGCGTCGATCAGCGTGGTGAAGTCCGGATCGCGAGCCAGGGCTTCGGCCTCTGACTCGATCCTCGCCATGAATTCATCCGCGTTTCCATCGAAGCAGTCGTCGATGAGACCCGCTTGCTTCGCTTCCGCGGCGCCAAGCGGCAGGCGGTTCGACATGATCTCGCGGCCGCGCGCCATTCCCGCGCGCCGCGGCAAGAGATAGGTCCAGTACTCGGAACCGTAGAGATTGCCCATGTTCTTGTAGTGCGGGTTCAGCACCACGCCGGCGCGGGCGTACAGGCGATCGGCCGCGAGCGCCAGAAACACGCCGCCGGCCGCGGTGTTTCCCCGCAGGGCGGCGATGGTGAGCTGCGAATCCGTGGTGATAATGGCCTGCGCCAGATCGTCCATGGCGTTGATGTTGCGCCAGGATTCGTCGGCGGCGCTGTCGGCGGCCTCGATGCTGTTGAGATGTATCCCGTTCGACCAGAAATCCGGTCCTCCCATGAGCACGATCACCCGCGTCGGCCGCTGGCGGATTTCGAGATAGGCCTCGCGCAAACGCCGGCATTGGTCCGCGTTCATCGCGCCATTGTAAAAATCGAAATGCAAATACCCGACTCCGCGCTTTTCCCGATACCCGATGTCGCGGTAAGTCTGCCGTTCCGGCCCGACATCGAGCGGCAACGGCGCCTCCGGAACCCCACCAAGCTTGTCGCGTAAAACCAGGCTGGCCGGCAATTTGAAGCTCTTCTCGCCGGGCACGATTTGTTTCACATGGCCTATCCATACCGCGCCATCGCGGGTGGCGCGGCAGATCGCTCCATGCCGGCGCGCAACGATCTCGCCCGGTGCGCCACGCAGCCTGTCGTCGGCGCAGGCGTCGTAGAGATGACAGGCCATGCCGAAGATCTCGTCTTCAACACCGGGAAACCCGTCGGCGGCATGGATTTTTTGCAGCACGGTTCGGGTGTCATCGGCCTGCCAGTCGATGCGGCGATCCGACTGCGTCATCAGCGGCTGCCATTTTCCATTGACGTGGGAGCGGATTTCATCCGCTGGCGGCGGAACGAACCCACCCGCCTCGAACCGTCCGATCGCCTGCAATACCGCCGTTACCGCCGCCTCGGTCACTTCGTTGCGATACAAGCTGCTCTTCCGCGCCGGGCGCATCGGAAAATTCACCGACGCCCATACCGGACCGGCGTCCATCTCCGCGTTCGCCTGCAGCACGGTCACGCCCCACTCCGCCTTGCCGTTCAGAATCGCCCAGTCGAGCACCGACGGACCGCGATCGCCGACGATGCCCGGATGCACCACGAGACAGACATGGTGCTGCCAGATCGCCGCCGGAATGGCGCGCCGCAGGTAGGGCGCGACGATCAGGTCGGGCCGGTACAGCCGGACGGCCTCGACGGCGACGTCGTCATTGATGTCGAACTCGATGGAAACGTCATGGCCTTGCCGGATTATTTCGACATAAAGCCGTTGCGTGAGGCTGTTGAAGCTGTGCGTGAGGAAAAGAATGCGCATGGCTTATCCGCCGGAAGCGGCGTCGGATTCGCGGGTGTTCTCCATGGTCGGCGTCACATTCGCGATTTTATCGTGACGTCGATACTTGTAATAAGCCGCACAGGCGCCCTCGGATGACACCATGCACGAGCCGATCGGATTCTGCGGCGTGCAGACGGTTCCGAAAATCCCGCAATCGGTCGGTTTCTTCACGCCGCGCAGGATCGCGCCGCATTCGCAGGCCTTGTTCTCGCGCGCCGGCTTCGACTCGACCGCGAAACGACGCTCGGCATCGAACGCCGCGTAACGCTGCTTGATGCGCAGGCCGCTGTACGGCACCACGCCCAGACCGCGCCACTCGAACGAGCGGCGCAATTCAAAGACCTCGGCGACCATGGCCTGAGCCTTGAGGTTGCCGTGAGAAGTGACGCCGCGGGAAAACTGGTTCTCAACGAAGGCCGTGCCCTCGTTCAGTTGACGTACCAGCATGAGGATCGCCTGCAATACATCGAGCGGCTCGAACCCGGCGATCACCACCGGGCGCTGGTACTCTTCGGCAAAAAAATCATACGGGCTGCTGCCGATGATCGTGCTCACGTGCGACGGACCGATGAATCCGTCCACGCGCACGGTACCGAGTTTGCGCACGTCCGGCGAATCAAGGATGCTCTGGATCGCGGAAGGCGTGAGCACGTGGTTGCAGAGCACGCTGAAGTTCCTGAGCCCGAGCGCCTCCGCCTGCTGGATCGCCACCGCCGTCGGCGGCGTGGTGGTTTCAAAGCCGATGGCGAAAAAGACCACTTCCCTGTCGGGATTCTCCTGGGCGAGGCGGATGGCTTCAGCGCAGGAATACACCATGCGCACGTCGCGGCCCTGCGCGCGGGACTTCAGCAGACTGCGCTTGCGCGAGCCCGGTACGCGCAGCATGTCGCCATAACTGCACAGGATCACGTCGGGGTTATCAGCCAGTTCGATCGCCATGTCGAGACGGCCGATGGGCAGGACGCACACCGGACAGCCGGGCCCGTGCACCAGACGCACGTTGGGAGGAAGCAGGTCCTGCAGGCCGTAGCGGAAGATGGCGTGGGTATGGCCGCCGCAGAATTCCATCAGGCTGTATTCGCGCGCCGGATCGGATTCTGCGGCCAGCGCCGCCGCCAGCGCCGCGGCTACACGTTTGTCGCGGAATTCACTGATGTACTTCATTGGGGGTGTTTTCGAGATGGCGCGCGATCTCGTCGAACAGCGCGAGCGATTTCTGCGCTTCCTCGGCATCCAGCCGCGCGATGGCAAAACCGACATGCACGATCACGTAATCGCCGACCTCGACGCCGTCGACCAGCAGCAGCGAAATCCGGTTGCGGACTCCGCCGACCTCGACGAGCGCCTGGTCGTTATCGAGCCGTTGCACGACTTTTGCCGGAATGGCCAGACACATGTTCCGTTTCTCCCGTTACGAGGCCCCGATGCCGTCGGATCAGGCAAGAAAACACGAACCCGGGTACGCCGGCTTTGACTGAAATCAATATATCACCGTTTACCGCGGGGTTACGGATTTTCGTCACGGGCCTGCCTTCGAATTCTCCCGTGCGCCGCTTTCGTCCGGTATTTTATCGAAAACCAGGGCCGTGACCGCGCCCAGAGCGGCGCCAGCCAGTACATCGCTGAGAAAATGATGATCGGTAGCGATCAATGCCAGCGCCAGAAGACACAACAGGCCAAGATACACCTGACGATAGCGCGGATAGTGAGACGACAAGACCGCCATCAACGCGGTAAAAACGGTCATGTGGCCGGAGGGGAAACAGCCGTAGCCTGCGGCCGGGCTGAACCAGTGGAACCGCGGCAGCTCGTGATCGAGTATCCAGGTGTACGGGTCGGGGCGGCCGAAGACATACTGAAGCATGGTCTTGACGATAAACGCGACCGGTACGACCGTTCCGCAGGCCTTCAGGAAACGCGTGTGACGGTTATGGATGCCGCGCCTGATCATGAAAAAATATCCGGCCCAGCTGAACACCGTGATTGCCACGACTAAATGCAGCAACAGGTCGGGAATTGCCGTCGCCACCTGGAGCAACCGGTCGCTGCTGTTGAGCAGCCGGTAAACCAGCATGGCAATGCCGGTGTCGAGGTAAAAATAACTGAAGACGGTCAGCAGCACCGTCAACGTCAGGACGGCAATCGCGCGCGGCAAGGAAATGATGGTTGTCACGGATCTCCCGGTTTGCTGGTTTTTCAGCAGATTGTATTCCGTTCCCGCGCCCGGCATCCGTCCGGACGATACCGCTGGTCGCTTTCTCCGGTATAATCCAGCGCCGTAACTGGTAACTTTACCCGCCCGATGCGCTCCTGCACGGGTATTCATGGACAACCCGGTGCTCGAAAAATTCCGTCAATCTTTCCTGCGCAAGCGCCTGCGTCTTGTGCTGCTGTCGTTCGCACTGCTGCTGTCGGGATTCGTGCTCTATCTCGACCTGACGGTGCGCGCCCAGTTCGAAGGCAAGCGCTGGGCCCTGCCGGCTCGTGTCTACGCGCGCCCGCTCGAGCTTTATCCGGGCCTCAAGCTGCGCCCGGAACAATTGTTGACGGAGCTCGCGATGCTCGGATACCGCGACAGCGGTGATTCGCTCGATCCCGGACACTACCGGCATGATCAGGACCGGTTCACCATCGCCACACGACCCTTCGCGTTCTGGGATGGCGCGCAACCCGCGCTCCAGTTGCGCGCCGACTTCGACGGCGATCGCTTGCGGACTCTCGCCGACCTCAAGACCGGCCAGCCGGTCACGCTGGCGCGGCTCGATCCGCTGCTGATCGGCGGCATTTATCCGGCGCACAACGAAGACCGCGTGCTGGTGAAATTGAATGAAGTCCCTCCACTTCTGGTCAAGGGCCTGATCGCGGTCGAGGATCGCAAGTTTTACACACACCACGGCGTCGATCCACGCGGCGTCGGGCGCGCCCTGGTGACGACCCTGCGTGGCGCCGGCGTGCAGGGCGGCAGCACCCTGACCCAGCAACTGGTGAAGAATTTTTTCCTGACGCCCGAGCGCACGCTGCGGCGCAAGTTCACCGAAATGATCATGGCCCAGTTGCTCGAGCTGCACTATTCCAAGGATGAAATCCTAGAAGCCTACGCCAACGAGATTTATCTCGGCCAGGACGGTAACCGCGCGATCCACGGCTTCGGGCTGGCCAGCCATTTTTATTTCAACCGCCCGCTGTCGCAGCTGGACCTGCCGCAGGCGGCGCTGCTGGTCGGACTGGTCAAGGGGCCGTCTTATTATGATCCGCGCCGCCATCCGGCCCGCGCCCTGTCACGGCGCAACCTGGTGCTCCAGGAAATGCTGCAACAGCAGGCCATCACCCAGCAGCAATACGCCGCCGCCCGGGCCACCGGGCTGGGCGTCGTCGAACAGGCGCCGGGCGGAACCTCGCTGTATCCGGCGTTCGTGGAACTGGTGCACCGCCAACTGCGGCGCGACTACCACGAGGAGGACCTGCGCTCGGAGGGCTTGCAGATATTCAGCTCGCTCGATCCGCTGGTCCAGTTCGCCGGCGAGCGCGCCCTCACCACCCGCCTGACACAGCTGGAAAAGGCCCGTCGCATTCCACCGAACGCGCTCGAAGGCGCGGTCGTGGTCAGCAACGCGCAAAACGGCGAGATCCAGGCGCTCGTCGGTGGACGCAACACACGCTACGAGGGATTCAACCGGGCGCTCGACACCGAGCGTCCGGTCGGCTCGCTCATCAAACCGGTGATATATCTCACCGCGCTGCAACGGCCGGACAGCTACACGCTCGCGACCCTGCTCGACGACAGCCCGCTCGTGTGGCGCGAACGCGGCGCCCCCGACTGGGAACCGCACAACTACGACAAGGCTTTCCACGGCCAGGTGCCGCTGCGCCTGGCGCTGGCCAATTCCTATAACGTCTCGTCGGTGCGCCTCGGCCTGTCGCTGGGCGTGCGCACGGTCATGGACAACGTGCGTCGTCTCGGCGTCGAACGCGATCTGAATACCTACGCCTCGAGCCTGCTCGGGGCCGATGGCCTGAGCCCGCTGGAAGTCACGCAGATGTATGAGACCATCGCGAGCGGCGGCTTCCGCGTGCCGCTGCGCGCGATCCGCGAAGTCCTGACGGCGGAAGGCCAGCCGTTGCAGCGTTATTCTCTCTCGATCGAACAGGTGATCGAACCGGGACCGGCTTACCTCATCACCAGCGCGCTGCAGGGCGTGGTGCGCGAAGGCACGGCCGATGGCTTGAACAAGTTTCTGTCGCCGGACATTCATGTCGCCGGGAAGACCGGCACCACCAACGATCTGCGCGACAGTTGGTTCGCCGGATACACCGGCGATCGTCTGGCCGTGGTGTGGATCGGACGCGATGACAATCAGCCGATCAACATGACCGGCGCCGGCGGCGCCATGACCGTGTGGGGTGATATGATGGCCAGACTCGACCCCGAGCCGCTGGTACCACCACGGCCAGACAACGTCGAGATGGTTTCGGTCGATGCCGTCACCGGCCGTCGCGCCGACGATAACTGCAGGGGCGCGGTGTCGCTGCCGTTCATAAACGGCTCGGCTCCGGTGGAAACCGCGCCCTGCGCCGCGTCTTCGCCGGGTCCATCCATCAAAAACTGGTTCAAGAGGCTGTTTGAATGATGAGACATTCTTTCCCCGGTTTATTATTCGTCGTTGCCGTCTCGATAGCCGGTTGCGCCGGATTGACGACGCGCGAGCCGGAATCGCTGCCGGTATCGGATAACAGCGCCGTGACCGCGCTGGTGAGCACGGCGCGGACGGAGCTTGCCAACGGCAAGCTCGACGCCGCGGCGGGGTCTTTCGAGCGCGCGTTGCGGATCGAGCCGCGCAACCCGGTTTTGTGGCAGGAGCTGGCCAAACTGCGCCTGCAGCAGGGACAGTATCAACAGGCCGAGGGACTGGCGGCGAGGTCCAACGGCTGGGCCGGCGACAATAAATCGCTGCGCGCCGAGAACTGGCGCATCATCGGACAGGCGCGCCTGAAGCGCGGCGACTATCCGGGCGCGCAATCCGCCTTCGACAAGGCGGCGCAGGCGAACTGAAGACGAAGATGAGCCGACGCCCCGGTCCGTCACATCCTGCATCAGGGCGATACCGACAAACAACGCTCCGCGCCGCGTCACTGGGTATTCTTTTTTCCATCCTAGTGGCGTGCGCCACACCGCAGGCGGAGATACTCAGCAAAACCGACAGTTTTCCACCGACCGCCAACGTTGAAATCCTGCTCGACCGCCCCACACGTCCGCACAAAACTTTCGCCATCCTCGAGGACATCTACGGCGGAACCTCCGATGAAATCAACGCGCGTCTCGCGCGCAAGGCCGGGGAAATCGGCGCGGATGCGATCGTCATCGTCAGCATCAACGACAAGACGGTTACCGACTGGCTGATGGCCGACCCCTATTACAACGTGCACGGCGTTTACCGTCCGCGTTACCGTCCGGTGAAGCACAGCTACCGCAGCGTGCGCGCCCGGGCGATCAAGTATCTCAAATGAACGGCGCCGGTCTGTGGCTGCCCGCGGGTGGATTCCTCGTCGGTCTGGCTTTCGGGATCGTCGTGCAACGGCAGCGTTTCTGCCTCGTGGCTGCGGTTGGCAATCTTGCGATCATGGGAGACTGGCGGCATTTGCATGCCTTTCTCGCGGCCTTCGCCGTCGCCATCGCCGGCACGCAATGGCTCGAGGCCGGCGGCTGGGTCACGGTGGCGGATTCCGCCTATCGCGGTGCGCGCCTCGACTGGCTCGGCGTTGGGCTCGGCGGATTGACATTCGGTTTCGGGGCGACTCTGGCCGGCGGTTGCGCGGCACGCACGCTGGTACGCTCAGCCGAAGGCAATCTGGGCGGCTGGATGGCGCTGCTGAGTTTCGCCCTGGCTGCCTACCATGCGCAGTTCGGTTTTCTTTCTCCCGCCCGCACGGCCATCTCCGATGCCACGGCAGTCGTGTTGAGCAGCGGCGATAACTCGATCGCCATGCTTTCCGGTGTGTCGCCTGCCGTCGCCGGCATCGTCGCGGCGATTGTCTGCATCGTCATGCTCGTCGTGTTGGGGCGCGGCGCACATGACCGGCATCTCATCGCCAGCGGTGCCACCATCGGCGCGCTGGTCGTGGTGGCCTGGTGGATCACCGGGAATCTCGCCGGGGACGAGTTCAGCCCCGCCCCGCCGTCGGCGCTCAATATCTCGGGCCCGCTTGCGCGCATGGTGCGCTATCTGCTGGCCGGTGACGGTTCACCGGGTTTCGGTATCCCGTTCGTGCTGGGTACGGTCGTGGGCGCCGCCACGAGCACCATCGCCCGTGGCGCTTTCCACTGGCAATGGCCGCCGGTGCGTTCGATTCCGAACCTGCTCATCGGGGGCATGCTCATGGGGATTGGCGCGATCGTGGCCGGCGGTTGCAATATTGGCCAGGCGCTGAGCGGCGTTTCCACCCTGTCGCTCGGCTCCCTCGTGGCGGCAGGCGCCATGTTCTCCGGGGTCCTGCTCGGCGTGAAATGGCTCGAGCGTCGGTCCTGACTCTTGCGCAGGGCCGATGCCGGCCAGACTCCGAAAAGGCTGAAACCGTTTGTCAGCGGATAGGCGCCGTTAGTAAAAAAAGGCGCCCTGCGTTATTGCATCAAGGGGTGATTTTAAGCGACGCTGTCAGCGGCAGTTAATCTACACGGAGGTAAGACATGAGCATTGATACGCTTTTTGTCGTTCTGCTGGTGTGGACCGTAGCCGGTCTCCTGGCCGGCATCGCCTTCGGCAAAGCCATCCGTCAAAACGAAGTCGATGATGAAGTCGCCACCTCGACCGCGGCCAGCATCAAGTATCTTCGCCGGCAGCGGCATAAACGCGAAATGGCTCGTGCCGAACGTCAACATGCTGCGGAAGCCCGCGGCCACGGCGCCAAGCAGGCCGTCGGATAACAGCTTTCAGCCGTTCTGATTTTCGCCCGACACCGCGTTCGCCGGCAGCGGCTCACCGGAGAGGGTGTTCTTGTTAATGTTCCACGACAGCGTGATGCACGGACGTTTCCCGATATAAGGATTCACGGCGTGCACCAGCTGGCTCGGGAAAATAATCATGGTGCCGGCCGTCATGCCCGGCAGGAACGGCGCGGTCATACAGCCTTCCTGTTCCTGGCAGCAATTACGCAGCCGCGGGTCCACGAAACAGAAACGACCGCCGTGAGGATCTTCCGGGTCCTCATCGCCGGGGTCGAGACAATACACCACGCTCGCCGTCGAACGCAGATGACTGTGCGGCATGCAGTAATCACCTGAGCGGTATACGTTCGCCCAGCTGAGATCCACCACCGCCTGATCACACTCCAGCACGCGCCGGAACAGCGCCGTGGCGCGCGCGGTGATCAACTCCGCTTCCGAACTGGCCCACTGCCCCAGATGGTGTATCTTCGTGCCTCCCGCACCGCGGGAATAACGCCTGCGCAGACGATGATTTTCCTCGAGCTCGAGGATTTTCGCGACCAGACGCGGATGATATTCCTGGATGTCCGTGAACGTGATTTTGCGGATCGTGGGGTCGCCGCAGACTTCCGCTTCGCGGTCCTTGGGCCACACGTCGATCGCCTTGAAACCCAGATGAATGATCTCGTTTTCCACGCCGCCCCTCGGATACGCCACGTGACGATTTATTTATTCTGTCACGTAATGCGCGGCAAGGAAATCGGTTAAAGCTCTACGCGGTTTCGAGCGTGACGAACGCGACGGCATGGTCCTGCTCGTCGGCCAGGCTGATATGGGCGATTTCGATGTTTTTCTCCCGCAGCAACTCGCGCGCGCGGCCGTGGAACGCCAGTATCGGTTTGCCCTGTTTATCGTGGGTGACTTCGACGTCGCGCAGCTGTATACCGTCGCTGAACCCCGTGCCCAGGGCCTTGACCGCCGCCTCCTTGGCAGCAAAACGGCGCGCGAGGAAATTGGCTTTGTTGGCGTTCTGGTGGAATTCCTGCAATTCGCCCGCGGTGAGGATACGCTCGGCAAACCGGTTGCCGAAGCGCTCGAGGTCGTCCCGCATGCGGCCGACGCGCACGATGTCCGTGCCAATTCCGAATATCATTTCAAGTCTCTAACAAATAAAATGAACAGGATTAACAGGATTTTTCAGGATTTACAGGATCAAGGATTTTAGAAATTAAGAATTAATCCTGTTAATCATGTTTTTAATCCCGTAAATCCTGTCTGATTTTTTCTTTATTATTATGAATTCTTGAATGTGGCCTCATTCATCAGGCGCTTCATCTCGCGCACGGCTTCCGGCAGGCCCGTGAACAGGGCGCGCGCGATGATGGCGTGCCCGATGTTGAGCTCCGCGATACCGGGAATGGCGGCGATCGCCTGAACGTTGTGATAGTTGAGGCCGTGACCGGCATTCACCTGCAATTTGAGTTCCAGCCCCTGCTGTACCGCCTGTTCGATGCGCACTAGTTCCTGGCGCTGTGCTGCTCCGCTTTCCGCGTCGGCATACCGGCCGGTGTGGATTTCGATCGCTGGCGCGCCGGTCCTGGCCGCGGCCTCGATCTGCGCCGCATCTGCGTCCACGAACAATGACACCCGCACGCCGGCATCGGCCAGCCGCGTGCAGGCGGCACTGATTTTTTTCAGGCCGCCAGCGACGTCCAGACCGCCTTCGGTGGTCAACTCCTGACGACG
The DNA here is from genome assembly GCA_016200465.1 of Gammaproteobacteria bacterium. Classification (GTDB taxonomy): domain Bacteria; phylum Pseudomonadota; class Gammaproteobacteria; order Acidiferrobacterales; family Sulfurifustaceae; genus Sulfuricaulis. The sequence goes on from JACQER010000060.1 coordinate 13,848, forward strand.
TTCGGGAACCAGGCAGCAATCCTGAGGGCGCACGCGACAGGCGAAGGCGACGATGTCGTCCGCCACCGCCATCTCGAGATTCATGCGCGTCTGGAGCAGTTGCCGCAATATCTCGACGTCCCGGTCCTGGATGTGGCGCCGGTCCTCCCGCAAATGCAGCGTGATGGAATCGGCGCCCGCCTGTTCGGCTTCCCGCGCCGCCTGGACGGGATCGGGATAGCGTGCACCACGCGCCTGACGCAGCGTGGCCACGTGATCGATGTTAACCCCCAGCTTTATCAACGCTCGTCTCCGCAATGACATCCTCGGTCGCCGTCGTGACGGCGCGACGAAATAATTTTCGACTGTGCAGCGGCTGGTCGCCGAGATGCCGCGCCAGCGCGGCACGCATCAGCGCCTTGGCGTCGCGTAACGCTGCCGCGTCGGCGAATGATTCCTGCTCCAGGGCCAGCAGGCTCGCGCCGCGCATCCGGATCCCTTCCGTCGGAAGATTCAGCTCCGGATGCGCCAGCCGCCGCGGGCCGCGGTCCACGATGTAGTCGTAAATGGCCTGCACTTCGATCGGCGTCCTGTCGGCAACGTCGTGATCCAGTACCAGACCGTAACCCAGCTCGCGCAACAAATGTTTCTCGAAGATGCGCAATACCGCTTCATTGCTGTCATCGTGTCGCAGACGCTGCAATGCGTCCTGGTACGCTTCGAACAGCGCGTCATGCGGATCATGGCGGTGCAGTAATCGCAGCAGCACTTCGTTCATGTAGAAACCGCAATACAGCGCCTGAGCCGCGAGCGAAGTGTCCGGGCCGTCCTGCTCGGCGCCGGTGAGCACCGCGAGCTCGCCCTTCCCGCTCCAGCCGATCAACAGTCGCTGAAACGGCTTGAGAATGCCGCGCACGCGGCTGCTCGCACGGCGCGCGCCCTTGGCGATCAGCCCGATGCGCCCGTGCTGGGCGGTGAACACCTCCAGCAAGAGACTGGTCTCGCTGTAGTCGCGGTGATGCAATACATAAGCGGGTTGTTGATGGATGCGCATCGCTCAGTGCTCGTCAGTGTAACCCAGACTGCGCAATATCCGCTCGTCGTCCGACCAGCCTTCGCGGACCTTGACCCACAGCTTGAGGTGAACCTTGGCGTCGAACAGTTTCTGCATGGCCAGCCGCGCGCGGCTGCCGACAGTCTTGAGGCGCTGGCCGTCCTTGCCGATCAGAATCGGCTTCTGCCCTTCCTTCTCGACCCAGATCGTGGCCTCGACATGCAGCGCGCCCTTGATACGCTTGAACTTCTCGACGCTGACGGCCGTGGCATAGGGCACCTCCTGCTGAAAGCCGCGGAAGATCTGCTCGCGCACCAGTTCGGCCGCGAGAAAACGCTCGCTGCGGTCCGTGACCTGGTCCTCGGGGTACAGCAACGGCTGTTCCGGCAGATACTTGAGAATGGCATTTTCCAGCTCATCCACGTTGGCGCCGGTGCGGGCGGAGACCGGCACGATGTCGGCAAACGTCATTTTACCGCTGGATTGCTCGATCAGCGGCAACAAACGGCGGCGATCCTTGAGCTCGTCGAGCTTGTTGATCGCGAGAATCACCGGAATCTCCTGTCTCGCCACTCGTTGCAGGGCGTAGGCGTCTTCCTTCGTCCATCCGCTCGCGGCGATCAGCAACACGACGCAATCCACGCCCTGCAGGCTGGCGTCGGCGACACGGTTCAAGTACCGGTTCATCATGCCTTTATTATCCGTGTGCAGGCCGGGCGTATCCACATAGATGATCTGGGCCTGCCCCGTGGTCTTGATTCCGAGCAGCCGGTGACGCGTGGTCTGGGCCCGGGCCGACGTGATGCTGATCTTCTGCCCGACCAGACGATTGAGAAGCGTGGATTTGCCGACGTTGGGGCGACCGGCGAGGGTCACGAGACCGCAACGCGTGATGGTGTCCGGCATCAGCGGCGAGACAGCAGTTCGAGCGCCCGCGCGGCGGCCTCTTGCTCGGCGTGGCGGCGGCTGTTGCCCTGGCCGGGTACGGGGCTGTCAAGGCCGGTCACGCGGCATTCCACCACGAAGTTCTGGTTATGCGCCTCGCCGGTCACCTCGCGAACTATATACGTCGGAGTCGGCAGGGAATGTTTTTGCAGATATTCCTGCAACTGGGTTTTGGGGTCCTTGGGAATGGAGTGCGGGTCGAGATTGTCCAGCCGCCCGCTGTACAGATGTCGTATCACGCGCAGGGCTTCATCGACCGAACCGTCCTTGCAAATGGCGCCGAATATCGCCTCAAGCGCATCCGCAAGAATCGAATCACGGTCATGACCTCCGCTCTTGAGTTCGCCTTCACCGAGACGCAGATAATTTCCAATCTCGAGATCACGCGCCAGAGCCGCCAAAGTGCTTTTGTTGACCAGGCTCGCGCGCAGCCGTGTCAGCTCGCCTTCGTACAGGTTCGTATAACGGTTGTAGAGCTCGGAGGAAATGGCAAAGCCGAGAATGCTGTCGCCGAGAAACTCGAGGCGTTCGTAATTGGTCGCGCTTTTGCTGCGGTGCGTCAGAGCCTGATCGAGCAGCTCCGGACGCCGGAAGGTATAGTCCAGCCGGCGGCCGAGCTCGATGAGTGCTTTATTCAGATCCACGGACCTCGGCGACGTGGTCAAAACTAAGCAGCGCGGAAACGTTATACACCATCGGCACGACCGATTCGTATTTGATCCGGATGATTTTCATTTTTCCGCGCGTTTCCACGGTCAGGGCCGACAGGTCAAAATTGTCCGCGTTGTCGATCTCCAGCCGTTTGCGAATCGCCTCCTGGATCGCCGGCACCGTCATCGATCCGGCATCGGGCTGCCGCGCCAGGCTTTCGAGCGCGGTTTTTACTTTAAAATCGTCCATGTAAGGTGAAAACAGCTTCACAAACAGAAAAAAGAAAAATGCCAGCGTGCCCAGCACGAACATCAGGCCCCAGATGGTCATGCCTGCCTGGCGTTTTGGATATTGCATCATGTTCTCCTTCACCATACCGGTAGATTAAGTCGCGTCAATGAATCGAGTGACCGATCCGGTTCCAGACGATACGCTGCCAGAATGCCTTGCCGTCGTCGGCCATGTCCCAGCTGAACCAGATCAGAAACGCCTTGCCGACCAGATTCTGGTCCGGCACGAAGCCCCAGTAACGGCTGTCGTTGCTGTGATCACGGTTGTCGCCCATGACGAAATACTGGCCTGGGGGCACCACGATTTCCGGTAACGGCATGTCCTGCCGGTTGGTCGTCAGGATATCGTGCTTCACGCCGTCGAGATTCTCAATCAGTCTCAGCGCTTCGCCGCGGGCATCGCTGCCGGAGTCGAAAAAGTACGGACGGCCGTCGGACTGGTCCATCGGTGCTCCGTTGATATACAGCTTCTTATCCTTATATAGGATATGGTCGCCGGGAATGCCAACCACGCGCTTGATGTAGTTGATCGAAGGATTGCCGGGAAAGCGAAACACCATGACTTCGCCCCGCTTTGGCTGACCGGAATCCGCGATTTTGGCGTTGATCACCGGCAGCCGCACGCCGTAAGTGTACTTGTTCACCAGGATGAAATCGCCGATGTGCAGGCTGGGCAGCATGGAGCCGGAGGGGATGCGGAACGGTTCCACCATGAACGACCTGATCAGAAACACGATCAGAATGACCGGGAAAAAGGCGCGGGCATATTCGACGTAGGCCGGCTCGCGGCGCGCCTGCGTGGCTTCCTCGGCCTTGCCCGCCTGGGAAAGCGCCTTGGCCCGGCGTTCGCGACCCTCGGCCAGCAGCAACCGATCGAGCGCCCAGATCGTCCCGGTCGCGACCAGAATCAGCAACATGATAAGCGCGAAGTCCATGGCTTATTTCTCGTCCACGCGCAGAACGGCGAGGAACGCCTCCTGCGGAATTTCCACGGTGCCCAGTTGTTTCATGCGTTTCTTGCCCTCTTTCTGTTTTTCCAGCAGCTTGCGCTTGCGCGTCGCGTCGCCGCCGTAGCATTTGGCCGTGACGTTCTTGCGCAATGCCTTGACCGTTTCGCGTGCGATGATCTTGGAACCGATGGCGGCCTGGATGGCGACGTCGAACATCTGGCGCGGAATCAGTTCGCGCAGTTTTTTGGCCAGCTCCCGGCCGCGGTACTGGCTCTGCTCCTGGTGAACGATCACCGACAGGGCGTCCACTCTATCGCCATTGATCAGCACGTCAAGTTTCACCACGTTCGCGGCACGGAACTCCTGGAAATCGTAATCGAGCGAAGCGTAACCGCGGCTGACCGATTTCAGCCGGTCGAAAAAGTCCAGCACCACTTCCGCCAGCGGCAGTTCGTACACCAGCATCGCCTGGCGGCCGTGATAGGTCATGTCCTTCTGGATGCCGCGCTTTTCCACGCACAAACCGATGACGTTGCCCACATACTCCTGCGGCACGAGGATGGTGGCGCGGATGATGGGCTCGCGAATCTCGACGATTTTGGACGGGTCCGGCATTTTCGCCGGGTTCTCCACCAGCAAGACCTCACTCGCGGTCGCGACTTCGTATACCACGGTGGGTGCGGTGGTGATGAGGTTCAACCCGTACTCGCGCTCCAGCCGCTCCTGGATGATTTCCATGTGCAGCATGCCGAGGAAACCGCAGCGGAAACCGAAGCCGAGCGCCTGCGAAGTTTCGGGTTCGTAATGCAGCGAGGCATCGTTGAGCTGCAGTTTTGAAAGCGCGTCTCGGAACGTCTCGTAATCGGAAGATTCGACCGGATACAGGCCGGCGAACACGCGCGGTTTGATTTCCTTGAAGCCGGGCAGCGGCTTGTCCGCGGGACGATCGACGTGGGTGATGGTGTCGCCGACGCGCGCGCTGCGCACGTCCTTGATGCCGGCCATGACGTAACCCACTTCGCCGGGTCCCAGCTCGGTCACGGGCTTGCGCTTGGGCGTGAAGATTCCAATCTGTTCGGTGACGTAATCGCGTCCCGTCGCCATGAGGCGGATTTTTTCACGCGGCTTGAGGCGCCCGTCCATGACGCGCACCAGCGAGACCGTGCCGAGATAATTGTCGAACCATGAATCGATGATCAGCGCCTTGAGCGGCGCATTGGCGTCGCCTTTGGGCGGCGGCACATGCCGGACGATGGCCTCCAGAACGTCGGCCACACCCACGCCGGTCTTGGCGCTGGCGCGCACCGCGTCCTGGGCGTGAATGCCGATGATGTCCTCGATCTCCTGGATCGCGCGCGCGGGATCGGCGGACGGAAGATCGATCTTGTTCAGCACCGGCAGGATTTCCAGGTTCAGTTCGGCCGCGGTGTAGCAATTGGCCACGGTCTGCGCCTGCACGCCCTGCGAAGCGTCCACCACCAGCAGCGCGCCCTCGCAGGCGGTGAGCGAACGCGACACCTCGTAGGAAAAGTCCACGTGTCCCGGCGTGTCGATCATGTTCAGGCGATAGGTTTCGCCGTCGCGCGCCCGGTAATCGAGCGCGACGCTCTGGGCCTTGATGGTGATGCCGCGCTCGCGCTCGATGTCCATCGAATCCAGCACCTGCTCCTGCATCTCGCGCGCCTCGAGCGCGCCGCACAGCTGGATGAAGCGGTCCGCGAGCGTGGACTTGCCGTGATCGATGTGCGCAATGATCGAAAAATTCCGGATGCGTTCCTGGTTCCAGCCGCTCACAAATGTAGCCCTGCTGCGCTCGTCTTGATATTCACGATTATTGCGATGCTCCCGCCGAAATGGCGCCGGCGGTAACCGCCTGTGTCGAGGATACGAAAAAGGCGCCCGCGGCGCCTGGTTTCCTGGTCTGTGTCAAATGGGTCGCGGCCGAGGTCGGTTCACGTCGGCCCTGCGGCGCGAAGCATACCTTATTTCAGCGGCGGTATAAATATTCAAACCTTGCATGGAACGCCATTATGCGGATTTCGCCGCCACCATCGCCAGAAACAGCGTCGACATGCCGCGCCGCACCCGCAGCACCACGGGTCGGCCGGGAACGGCATGTTCCAGCAGCCGATAAAAACCGGGCACATCGCTCACGGACTTGCCGTCCACTTCCATGATCACGTCGCCGGGGCGCAAGCCGGCGTCGCGCGCCTCGCCCTCCTCGACGCCGCTGACGCCGACACCGCTGTCTATGTCCAGATTTTTCCGCTGTGAAGAAGTCATCTCGCTCAACGCCAGGCCATAGCGGGAGCGTTTATCACTGGCCGGGCCGCGGGCTGGCGTCCGTACGGCACCTTCATCCTTGAGTTCGCCGACGGTGACGATCATCTTTCGCGGACCGCCGTCACGGCGGAACACGCCGAGATGCGCGCGCGTCCCGGGCATGGTGAGGCCCACCTGGGGCGGCAGATCGGTGGAGCGGTCAATCGCGCGCCCTTCATATTCGATTACGATATCACCGGCGCGCAACTCCGATTTTGCCGCCGGACTGCCGGGAAGGATGTCGGCGACCAGCGCGCCGCGCGGTTTGTTCAGGCCATAGGCGCCGGCCAGGGCCCGCGACACTTCCTGCAGGCTCACGCCGAGCCAGCCGCGACGCACCCTTCCCTCGCTCTTGAGCTGGGAGGCGATGTTCATGGCGGCGTCGATGGGAATGGCGAACGACACGCCCATGAACCCGCCGGTGCCGCTGTAGATCTGCGAATTGACGCCGACGACCTCGCCCTTGAGATTGAAGAGCGGTCCGCCGGAGTTCCCGGGATTGATCGGCACGTCGGTCTGAATGAACGAAACGTAATTTTCATTCGGCAGCGGGCGGCCTTTCGCGGACACGATGCCGGCGGTGGCGGAACTGTCGAATCCGAAAGGCGAGCCGATGGCCAGCACCCATTCGCCGACGTTCAAACGACCGGCGTCGCCGATGGTCACCGTGGGTAACCCTGAAGCTTCTATCTTGAGGAGCGCCACGTCGCTGCGCCGGTCCGACCCCACGAGGCGCGCGCTGAATTCACGGCGATCAGTGAGTCGCACCTGGATGTCGCGCGCATTTTCGATGACATGGGCGCAGGTCAGAATATATCCGTCCGGAGAGATAAGGAAGCCCGATCCGAGCGAGTTCTCGTCCGCGGCAGCGGGATTTTCTTCGAGATTACGTGGATTGAAATCGCCCGGGGATTTTTCGTCGGACACAGCCGGTGACGAAAAGCCGGCGCGCTTGACGTCACGCGTAACGTTGAGATTGACCACGGCCATGCCGTGCTGGGTAACCAGCCGGCTGAAATCCGGCAGTTCGCGCGGCGCCGCCTGCGATGCCAGCGAAAAAAACAAGGACAAAACGACAAGGAAACCGCGCCGGTACGCGACAGCCGCGTTGCTCACTGGGTCGGCGCCACCGAAGCGCCGATGAGGGAAACGGTGGCGGCCGGTACTTCGCCCACCGTGGTAATCTGGTAGTCGTTCATCTGGGCGCTCATCGCGTTCACCGCGCCCATGCGGCTGGCGCCACGCATGAACGGTTTGGCGCCTTTTTCCTGTTTCTCGACGAAAACCGATACGGTCGCCAGGCCATCGGTGTAAACCAGGTGCTCGACCGGCTGCTTGCGCATCGGCAGACGCCGCGTCATGTGCGCGGAAAGCTTGAACCCCTTGGGCAACTGCGTGGCGCTCCAGCCGGGCTTCTCCGGCACTTTCCGCGTGTCGCCCTCCTCCCGATACCAGGTCATACTCTTGCCGGTCATGCCGGGAGCCAGCGCCGCGGCCGGAATCTTCGCGCCGATGTTGACCTGCGTGAACATGAACTGTTCGAGCACGGCGCCCTGCGTATCGAGCAGGTCGGCCTTGAGCAACAGGCCGGTATCGACGTCGGCCCACAAATGATATCCGTAGCGGTACTGATCGGCGGGCTTGACGATCACGAGCTGCGCCACGCGACCGGTGACGCGCTCGGTGTTGCCCAGCTTCAGGACATAGTATTCGTCCAGGTCTTGCAGGCGTTCGGGGAGAATCGAGGGAAACCCTTTTCCTTCGGCCTTGCGATATTCAACCATGACCGAGTTCTTGTCCGGCCAGTAGCAGCGGACCTCGTTTTCGTCGCGCACGATTTCGCGCGGCGCGCCGTTCAGAGACACCAGCCGTTCGCGTGACGAATGGTTTTCCACCTTGTGGAAGATCTGCATCGCCTCGAGCTGGGCGTCATGCTGGTACACGAAAATCCCCTCGTACTCGAGATCGCGCGCCGCGTGATTGATCTTCATCAGCCAATCATGCGCCGCATCCGCCGCGTTCGCGGAGGAGCAGACGAACAACCCGAGAAAAACGACGGTGGAACGGAACGCGAAACGTGGGGTCATTTATCGTTATCGTAGCCGACGACCCGGACATACGGCATCATGCCGCCGAAACCGGACGTCGAAGCGAATTCGTCGTGCTCGACCAGGTAGGCATTGAGCGCGCTCTCGGCCTCCGGTTCCTTCATGTCCCAGCGCGTGGTGCCGGAGCGGATGATGTTTGGCGATGTCGGCTTCCCGGTAGCCAGCGCCGTCATCGAAACGGGTGCCGGCTGGTAAGTCCATTGAACTCCGACGATGGCAATGGCCGCGACCGACGCGGCGATGGCGAGCGTGCCCAGCAGGCGGGCCACGCGGTGACGGCGGAACGAGCCCGCGGAGGACGGCTCGGCGGCGACGCGTTGCGTCACACGCTCGGCCGTGTCCGGCGCGACGACGACATCCAGATCCCGGTGCAGCGCCGCGCGCACCAGATGATAGCGTTCCCAGGCGCGACGCAGCTCGACGTCGCCTTCGAGCGCGGCGATCACACGCCGTTCTTCCAGCTCATCGAGCTCGTTGTCGACCAGCGCCGAGATTTTCTCTTTCATGTGTTCGTGGTTCATATGTCACTACCTTTCCAGCAACGGCCGAAGCTCCTGATCGATGGCCTCGCGCGCGCGGAAGATGCGCGAGCGCACGGTACCGATCGGACATTCCATGACTTCGGCGATTTCCTCGTAACTCATGCCCTCGATCTCGCGCAGCGTGATCGCGGTGCGCAGGTCGGGCGGCAGATGCTCCAGCACCCGATGCACCGTGGACGCGATTTCGTTCGTCAGCATCTGGCGCTCCGGCGTCGCCTGGTCGCGCAATCCTTCGCCGCTCTCGATCAGCTCCGCGCCCTCGATCTCGACGTCCGAGCCGGGCGGTCGCCGGCCCTGTGATTCGAGGTAATTCTTCGCCGTGTTCACGGCGATGCGGTACAACCAAGTATAGAACGCGCTTTCACCGCGAAAACCTCCAATGGCGCGGTAGGCCTTGATCAGGGCCTCCTGCGTCACGTCTTCCACTTCGCGCCGGTCACGCACGTAACGCGAGATCAGCTTGGCGATCTTGTGCTGGTACTTGCGTGCCAGGAGGTCGAAGGCGGTTTTGTCGCCTTTCTGCACCCGCACCACCAGCTTCTGGTCAATACTCCGCTCGCTCTCGCTCATGAGGTCCTGTCCCCATGGGTTCCGAAACGGGGTATTCCGCTCCTAAGAGACCGTAGCGAGGGGCTAAAGTTCGCGGGAAAGACACGGGAAAGAGGGTATTTGTTGTTCAATCTTCTGTCCCTGAAAGACGCCAGCATGGGTAAAAACAAGTCCGACACGTGTGATAGGATATCGTAAAGGGCGTTCTGAATAATACATTTGACCGCTCGACATTGACCCCAAGCCGTCAATTCTGTTGATGAGATTTCTGTTCCGTAGGACAAAATACCCATCAGAACGCCCTAAACGTCACAAATGTGCCCTCCCTTCGCCGAAAACCCATGCCGACAGCCCAGTCCTCCGACGTCCTGATCATCGGCGGCGGCGTTGCCGGCCTCAGCCTCGCTCTGCGGGTGGCGGACCAGGCGCGGGTCACGATCCTCGCCAAGGCAGCGCTCACCGAGAGTGCGAGTCTCTACGCCCAGGGCGGCGTCGCCGCCGTGCTCAACGGGCAGGAAGACAGCTTCGACTCTCATATTAAAGATACGCTCGACGCCGGGGCCGGCCTGTGTCGGCGCGACACCGTGGAATTCGTCGTACGCCGGGGACCGCAGGCGATCCGCTGGCTCATCGAGCGCGGCGTGCCGTTCAGTCGCGAGCAGCAGTCGAACGGGGAAATGGAATATCACCTGACGCGCGAGGGCGGCCACAGCCACCGGCGCGTGATCCACGCCGCGGACGCCACCGGCCGCGCCGTCGAGACCACGCTCGAATCGCTGGTGCGCCGGCATCCGAACATCACGCTGCATGAAAGCCACATCGCCATCGACCTCATCACCAGCCAGAAACTCGGCCGCCCCGGCCCCGACTGCTGCCTCGGCGTCTACGCCCTGAACCGGGAATCCGGCCACGTCACCACCTACAGTGCGCGGTTCATCGCGCTCGCCACCGGCGGCGCGTGCAAGGCCTACCTCTACACCAGCAACCCGGACACCTCGACCGGCGATGGCATCGCCATGGCCTGGCGCGCCGGCTGTCGTGTGGCCAACATGGAGTTCATCCAGTTCCACCCAACCTGTCTGCATCACCAGCGCGCCAAGTCGTTCCTGATTTCCGAGGCGGTGCGCGGTGAAGGCGGTCGGCTGACGCTGCCGAACGGCAAGCCGTTCATGCAGAATCACGACCCGCGCGGCGAACTCGCGCCGCGCGATATCGTGGCGCGCGCCATTGACTACGAAATGAAGCGTGGCGGTCTCGATTACGTGCACCTCGACATCAGCCACAAGCCGGCGAATTTCATCAAGGCGCATTTCCCGACCATCTACGAGCGCTGCAAAGAATACGGCTATGACATCACGCGCGAGCCGATCCCGGTGGTGCCGGCGGCGCATTACACCTGCGGCGGCGTGCTGACCGACCTTTCCGCCCGCGCCGATCTCGATCGGCTCTATGCCGTGGGCGAATGCGCCTTCACCGGCTTGCACGGGGCCAATCGCCTGGCCAGCAACTCGCTGCTGGAATGCCTGGTGTTCGCCGAGGCCGCGGCCGGGGACATACTCAAGCAACTGCCGGCGGCCGGCCCGGCGCCGGAGGGTCTGCCACCTTGGGACGAAAGTCGCGTGACCGACCCCGACGAACAGGTCGTGGTATCGCACAACTGGGATGAATTGCGCCGCGGCATGTGGAGCTACGTCGGCATCGTGCGCACCACCAAACGCCTGCAACGCGCGCAGCACCGCGTGGACATGCTGAAAGAGGAAGTCCGCGAGTTCTACAGCAACTTTAAAGTTACGAACGATCTCATTGAATTGCGTAACTTATTATTGGTGTCCGAATTGATCATCCGCTCCGCACTGGCGCGCAAGGAATCACGCGGATTGCATTACACACGCGACTACCCGCAACCGGCTTCGGGCGCACCGCAGGACACCGTGCTCAGGCCGGAACAGTACGAAGCCTCAGAGCGACGCGCCAACGCCTGAACGGTTCCGGCTCCACGGCATCGGCGGTGATCGCAAGACTCACCGGCCAGCGCCGGTTCTCCAGTTTCAGAGATAACAGGGTAAGCCAAGGGTGAATGAACCGGGTGGTGATCTCGCCGGGACACCAATCCTCCCTTCCCGTAAAACGTACCGATACCATCCCTTCCCCGTCCATTTCGATGGCCTCGATGGCCGACGGTCCCAAGCGCCAAGCGTGAACACGCAACGCTCTATAAAGACTCGCGCCCAGCAGCAGCCAGCCAATGATTCGCAACGACCAAGCGACGGGAACCGTCATCAGCAGCAACATTCCGCCGAGATGCACAAACACTAAAACGCCCGCCAGCAGACGGGAAACTTTTATGTTTAAAATCAGATTACTTTCTGATTTTCGAGACAAGTTGTCTTAACTCTTTTTCGGGGGGATTTTCGCTGCCCTGGACATAAGCCCAGAGAACATTATCGGGAATCGCCAGCAATTTATCGAAGGTCTCCTGCTCGGCGGCCGAGAGGGATGCGTAACCCTGATCGAGGAAATTCCTGAGCACCACGTCCAGTTCCAACAGCCCCCGGCGGCAACGCCAGCGCAGCCGCTCTATCTGGCGGTCATCCATCAGACGACACGTTTGGCCAGCATCATCTTAATATGTCCGATGGCCTTGGCCGGGTTCAGCCCCTTGGGGCAGGCCTCGGTGCAGTTCATGATGGTGTGGCAGCGAAACAGCTTGTAAGGATCTTCGAGATCGTCGAGGCGTTCCCCGGTGGCCTGATCGCGGCTGTCGGCCAGGAATCGCCAGGATTGCAGCAGCGCCGCCGGCCCGAGGAACTTATCGGGATTCCACCAGAATGACGGGCAAGCCGTTGTACAACAAGCACAAAGTATGCACTCGTACAGGCCGTCCAGCTTGTCCCGGTCTTCGGGAGATTGAAGCCTTTCGATCTCCGGTTCTGGGTCGTGATTGATCACCCAGGGCTTCACCGCGCGATAAGCGGTGAAGAACTGGCTCAGGTCCACGATCAGGTCGCGGATCACCGGCACGCCGGGCAGCGGCCGGAGTTCGATCGGCTGCTTCAAGTCCTTGAGCGGCGTGATGCAGGCCAGCCCGTTGCGGCCGTTGATGTTCATTCCGTCAGACCCGCACACCCCTTCCCGGCACGAACGCCGGAACCCAAGGCTGTCGTCCTGCTGCTTGAGCAGCACCAGCGCATCCAGCAGCATCACTGCACCGCTGTCGTCCGGCAGTTCATAGGCCTGCATGCGCGGCTTTTTATCGGTTTCGGGGTTGAAGCGATAGATTGAAAATCGCATGAGTGCAGTTTAGCCATTTGTCTTCATCTGTGAAATACCGGAACACACGAAGTGCTTTCCCCGGATTTACCTCAAATATTGACCAGTAATCCCCATGTTTCGCGCCTTCGGTCGGACTGAAGCGGTTCACAGTTGGAATAGCGCTAATAATAAACGGCATCACGGCGGAAATGCTTCCAGAAATGGGCGCTTCCGTCCGCCTATTTTTGGGAGGAAGCTATGGATAGCCTGCATACATTACTCATCTGGCCGGAAAATCCCCTGTTGTCGTTGCTGGTCGTGATTTTCGCCGCGATCCCGATTCTGTACGGCGCGCGCCAGGCGATGCACAGCCTGTTGCAGGCGCTGTTCCGCGGCATCAGCAACCCGCTGCGTCTCCTGTCGCACTGGTTGTTCAAGACCGCCGACACGCTCCAGGAGCGCAACAAGATCGTGCTGCTGAGCCGCGGTCGCGAGGAAGTCTCGCACGGCATCGCCAAGGAATTCGAGCGCGTGACGAACCTGGTGCAGCGTGATCTCCACGGATACCCGGCGCTGCAACGCAAACTCACGGACGAGATCACCCGCATCGAAGAGGAATTTCAGAAATGCGGCGAGGTGCCGCCGCCCCCGCCGGAGTGGACCAAGGCCGTAGCCGCGATCGCCAAGATCAAGCCTTCCAGCGACGGTCTGGTGGAAAGGATACTGGATGACATCAGCACCTCCATCGACGAGATTTACGAGAAAGTCGTCGCCGAGTATCGCGAGTCATACAAGAAACGCCACGACATCCTGAAAGGTTTCATGCCGTTCTGGCGCTCGGTGGATCAGACCCTGAAGCGCGTGGACAAGAACCTCACCGGCATGCAGGAAAGTGCCGCGAAAATCGACGAGCAGGTGGAGAAGTACAAACAGATTCACGCCAAGAGCGATCAGGTCGAACACAGCCTGGCTTCTTCGTCCACCATCCTGTTTGTTATCTCCCTGCTGGCGATCACGATCGCCGCCGGTGGCGCGTTCGTGAACTTCTGGCTCATCGAACGCCCGATGGCGGCCATGGTCGGCGGCTCCGAATATATCGTCGGCGATATCCAGGCGTCGTATCTGGCGGCGATGGTAATCATCTTCTTCGAAACGCTGATGGGCCTGTTCCTGATGGAATCGCTCGGTTACACCCATCTGTTCCCGCTCAACGGCATCAACAATCGCATGCGTCGCTGGCTGGTGTGGATCTCGTTCGGCATCCTGCTGATTCTGGCCGGCGTCGAAGTCGCACTGGCGGTGATGCGCGACATGATCATTTCGGCCGACATCGCCCTGAAACAGGAACTGGCCGGTGGCAGCGCCGTTAAAGCAGCCGTGGCCAGCACCTGGGCACTCGATATTCCCAAGGCGGCGCAGATGATTCTCGGCTTTACCCTGCCCTTTGCCCTGGCCTTCGTGGCCATCCCGCTGGAATACCTGATTCATTCCGGACGCACCGTATTCGGCGTACTGCTGGTGCTGGGCATCCGCGGCCTGGGATTCGCAACGCGCTTCCTGTCGAGCATGACGCGCCAGATCGGCAAGGGAATGGAACATCTCTACGACGCCGTCATTTTTCTTCCGCTCATCATCGAGCACGCGGTGCTGAATCGCGGATCACGCCAGACAACCTCGCCGGGCGGATCGGGGAAGATATCTTCCTTCTCCAAGCACAGCGCCGGGGAGCACGTGCTGTGACGCGGCATCTGTGGTTCATTCCGGTTCTGGCCTTAGGCCTGCTCGCGACTTCTTGCGCCGACTCGCGCAGCCATGCGCAAGCGGTCTACCTGCTGGTGGATACTTCCGGCACTTACTCGCAGGAACTCGACAAGGCGCAGCGCGTCGTAAGTTATCTGCTCGGTACGCTCAAGGCCGGCGATTCGCTGGCCGTGGCGCGCGTCAAAAGCCGCAGCTTCTCCGAGAAGGACATCGTCGCCAAAATGACCTTGGGCAAGGACCCGATGCAGGCGAACAACCAGAAGCGTGAATTCGCCGACAAGGTCGGCACCTTCAAGGCCGACCTCAAGAAAGGCAGCGCCTACACCGACATTACCGGCGGCATCATCCAGGCCTCGGAATTCCTGAACGAGACCGGCGCCGGACAGAAGACCATCCTGATCTTCTCCGACATGCAGGAAGAGCTGGATTACAAGACTGTGCGGGACTTTCCCATCAACCTGCAGGGCATCCGCATCATCGCACTGAACGTCACCAAACTTACCACCGACAACGTCGACCCGCGTCGTTACATGGGGCGTCTGGAATGGTGGGAGAAGCGTGCCCGCAACGCTGGCGCCACCGACTGGAAGGTGGTGAACGATCTGGAACATCTGGAACGCATCTTCAAGGGACGGGGATAATAAATACAACCTCTCAAGGCGCCTGCAACCACCCATTGATCTGTAACAGATCACTCTCGCTCAGGGTTCCTGCCGCCTGTTTCAGGCGCAGCATGTTGATAAGATAATCATACCGCGTGGAAGACAGATCGCGTTTAGTGCGGTATAGGTCGCGAGTCGCATCCAGCACATCAAGATTAGTGTTGATACCGACAGTAAACCCTTGGGTCTTGGCTTCGAGCGCTGATTCACTCGCCACGACCGCTTGAGACAGGGCCGTTACCTTAACCGTTCCACCCGTTACTCCGAGATAGAACGAGCGCGTCTCCCGCTCGGTGGCCCGTCGAGTGGCCTCGAATTCCTGCTGTGCGGCATCATGGCGGCGTGCCGCCTCTTCGGTGCGCGAGCTGACGAGACCACCTTGGAACAGCGGTACATTGAGCTGCAGCCCCACCACGGTGCTGTCGGTGCGGATGCCAGGACCAACGATACTCTTGTCGGCATCATTGCGGGTAAGCGTGCCAACGAGATCAAGCGTGGGATAGTGTCCCGCGCGTTGACGCTTGATCTCCTCGCTTGCACTCTCAGCGGCCGCGCGCTTGGCAAGCAACGAAGAATTCTGTTGCAGCGACTTTTCAACCCACTGGTTGATGTCCGCCGGCTCGGGTGCGATAAGCGGCATGTTGGCGCCCACGATGGCGAGTGACTCGGTAGAGTGGCCCGTCAATTCGCGTAATGCCTCACGCTTGTCCTGCAAGGTATTTTCAGCCTCTGTTTCCTGGGCGGCGGCGATTTCAAATCGTGCCCTGGCGTCGTGCACGTCGGTGATAGTAGCCAGGCCTGCCTTGAGTCGCGCCTCAGCCGACTCCAGTTGGCGTTGGATTAATATTCTCTCTGCGTGGCTAAATTCAAGGCTGTCCTGGGCCAGGAGCTGTTCAAGATAGGCCCGGGCCACGCGCAGGATCAAATCCTGACCTGCCGCCGCGTATTCGGCTTCGGCACGAAGCACCTCCACCTTGGCCTGACTGAACCCCGAGAAGATCGCAGCGTTATAAACAGGCTGGCTCAATCTCAGCGAATATTCAGAACTGGAATAGTCAAATCGTGCCGAGGGACGGCTGATAACGAAACTGTCGGTGGTGGTTTCGCTGTTGTTGCGGTCGCGCTCGGCGCGTGCGTTGATCGTAGGCATCAGCCCGGCGCGCGCCTGGGGGAGTCTTTCGCGCTCGGCCAAATAAACAGACTGAGCAGCACGGAATTTGGCGTCGTTGGCGCGTGCGAGATTATAAGCCGTGAGCAAATCTTCGGCACGCAATGCAGTTGGCATTAACAGCCAGCCTGCGATCAACATCTGTATCCACCTGTTCAGGCGGTGAGTTTGTCTACGATCCACAGCTCAACCGTACGCGCCCCCTCTCATCTTTTTATCACCAGCAGCTGTTGTGCCAAGTCATAACCTTATTGCACTACGCTCAACGGCTCGCCCCCTTCTCCCCTTGCAGGAGAAGGGATGGGGATGAGGGGTAAGAGGGATGGCTATTGCTAGCCACCAGCAGGCTGCCAGTAAGCAGCAAGAACCGCCTGCACCTCGGTGGGATTCTGATCGATCGCCTGATCCCAGGTGATGCCGCCGTGGGAGGCCGAGAACTGGGCCATGGCCTGGATGAGTTGGTCGACCTGGGTATTGAGCAATTGGCGGCCGTCGGTGGCCTTGAAAACCTCGGTCTGGTTGGCGGTTCCGGAGTACCAGGAATTGATGTTCAAACTGTCCGTTGTCCCGTGAACGCTCATCAGCAAGTTGGGCCCGGATTGGCTGAAGATTAGATCCAGCGGGTTAATCCCCGCGCTGACAGTGTCGGTGTTACCGGAGGTAGTGTCGTTATCGGTGATAGTGTCCTGGCCGTAACCGGCGCTGAATCTGTAGATATCGTTGCCGACACCGCCATTCAGCGTATCGATGCCCGCCCCGCCATCGAGGTAATCTGCGGCACCGGCCCCGGTGAGCGTGTCGTTCCCGGTGTCCCC
>JACQER010000068.1 GCA_016200465.1 Gammaproteobacteria bacterium
CCGGGGCGCATTCTCTTTGGTGACTTTCTCATGTGCGCACAAGAGAAAGTCACCTGCCGTGGGTCAGCCACCCACAAGTATGCGTCGCTGAAGGCGACACGACAGAAGATCATTGTAGTGGTGGAGCCACCCGCAATTAGCTTTTCATCGTGCGCACAGCGCACGCTACATTGGATTCCTGTGGGTCAGCCACCCGCAAGTATGCGTCGCCGCAGGGCGGCTCGACTAAGTTACCAACTCAAACCGTAACTTCCACGCCGCCTCGTCGGCGCGCGCGGCGTACGGTTCGCACACCCAGCGGTCGCCGATCGCCGCCAGTTCACCGTGGGCATAAACCAGAGGCAGGCGCTGGCGTTCCCAGGGCGGGACCCCGGCCTGCTGCAACAATTTCTTGAGCTTGTGATGGTGCGCGCGGCCCGCAAGCTGGCAGGTTTCACCACCCTGACGCCATCCAACCGTAAGCAGTGCATGACCGATGCGCTCCTGCGACAGTCCGTCGCCGCGGGTCGGCACGGCGCGAAGCCGGCCGACGCCCGGAATCTCCAGCGGCTGGCTCAGATCCCAGAACAGACTCGCGGTGAAATCCGTTTCCGGCCGCGGTCTTAGCGCCACAAGCTCATCCCGATAGCGATGAATCTCCGCTTCCGGCCAGCGCACCTCGGCATGCCGCGTGCGCGGCTCGTGCGCCACCTGCGCCAGAATATGGTCCAGATGCATCACCGACGGCGCCTGGAATCCCTGCCGGCGCAACCAGTAGCGGATCAGGTTGCGTTGGCGCGGCGCAGGCAACAAGCGTAGCGCCACGACCGAAAGCGTCGAGGTTTGCGCTCCACGACAAACCTGCCAATCGGTTTCCGCGAGCGTGTCGAGTAACCCCGCCGCCTCGGCTGACAAACCCGCCGCGCGCGCGATTCTCTGCGCGGCGCCAGGCCAGCGCGCTTCCAGCAGCGGGAATACTTCGTGTCGCAGGTAATTCCGCGAAAACCGCGGGTCATGATTGCTGGGATCGTCGACCCAATGCAGCTTTTCCCGCTCCGCGTAGTCGGCGAGCTGCGCCCGGGTGTAGCCCAGCAAGGGACGCGCGAGCCGCCCTGATGAAAATGGCGCAATTTCGTGCATGGCGGCCAATCCATGGGTACCGGAACCGCGCAGCAATTGCAGCAGCACCGTTTCCGCCTGGTCGTCGATATGATGCGCCGTCAGCAGCACTTCCCCCGCCCCCACGTGACGCGCCAGACTCGCGTAGCGCGCCGCGCGTGCCGCGGCTTCCAAACCTTGATCGTGGAGCGTGGCCACATGGACGCGCTCGACGATGCAGGGAATATCGAGATCCGCGCAGAATTTTTCGGCGTGCCGCGCCCACGCCGCCGAGTCCGGTTGCAGCCCATGATCCACGTGCACCGCGCTCAGACGCAGCGACAGTTCTCCGCGCAAGGCGCTCAGGGCATGCAGCAATACACAGGAATCGAGACCGCCGCTGAAGGCGACTTTTAGCGACGTTTCCGCGGAGAGGCCGAGGCGATGCAGGGTTTCCGCCAGTGCCCGGGGAGAAAACACGTGATCAATGCTCTTCAAACTCGCCGTAATGCATCAGGCGGTCGTAACGCTGATCAAGCAGGCGCTCGAGCGGCACGGCGCTGAGCCGGTTCAG
>JACQER010000024.1 GCA_016200465.1 Gammaproteobacteria bacterium
CAGCGGGATCATGGTGGCCACAAACGGGATGTTGTCGATGAATGCGGAAAGGATCGCCGAGCCCCACAGGATGGCCAGGATGGTGACATCGCGTTCTCCACCGGTGGCGGCCAGCAGCTTCTCCGCCATCGCCCGGATGACACCTCCCACCTCGAGTCCATGCACCAGGATGAACAGGCCCAGGAAGAACATGAGCGTCACCCACTCGACTTCGGCGAAGGCGTGATGGACATTCTTGGACTGCGTTTCCGCATCCCGCCCGAGGTTGTCCAGCAGCAGCAGAACGGCGGCGCCGAACATGGCGATGGTCGCCGGCGCCAGGTGCAACGCATGAGCCAAGATGAAGCTGAGGACGACCGCGGCCAGCACCCACAGAGCTTGTTTCAGAAGCCGCACGTCGGTGATCGCCTCCCGCTCGTTAAAGTTCATCACGCGCCTTCTTGACTCCTCGGTGGCGGCCAGGTCCTTGCGCCAGACAAGGCAGACCGGGACCAGCGTGGCCGCCATCACCAGGAGAATCACCGGGGAAAGATTGATCACGAAATCGTTGAACGAAAGGCCGGCGGCCGAGCCGATCATGATGTTTGGAGGATCGCCGATGAGCGTGGCGGTGCCTCCGATATTGGAAAACAGAACCTCGGAAATCAAGTACGGATACGGCTTTACCTTCAGTTCCTCGGTGATCACCAATGTGACCGGAACGATGAGCAGCACCGTGGTCACGTTGTCGAGAAAAGCCGACAGAACGGCCGTCACGATGGACAGCATGCTCAGAACCCCGATTGGCCTCGCCTGCACCTTCTTGGCGGACCAGATGGCCACATATTGAAAGACGCCGCACTTGGCGGTGATTCCGACGATCACCATCATCCCCAGCAGCAGGCCTATGGTGTTAAAGTCGATTCCGCGAAACGCCGCCTCCTGATTCAGCAGGCCGCCCAGGATCAGCAGGCCGGCGCCCAATAGCGCCAGAATGGCGCGGTTGATCTTTTCGGTGACGATGAGAACATACACAATTGCGAACGTGATCGAAGCGAACCAGGCTGCATTCCAGCCAAAAATGACTTGTGACGCACTCGCCTCCGGATGCATGATTCTGTGTCTCTCCTTCCCTCAGCGCAAAAGTTCGAGGATTTCCCATGCCGAAACGAGACCCGCCAGTTGGCGCGTCTTCGGGTCGATCACGGGCAGGTTGCCTCCATAACGGTGAAGCAGCAGGATCGCCTCGATGACGGTGGTCTTCGGGTAAATCGCCGGCGCCTGATCCGCGTCCAGGAAATCCGTAATCGGACGCTGTGCCGCTTCGCGCAACTTGTCACGCAACTGTTCCCGCGATCCTGGGATGAACGAAAGATCCCGCAGCGAGTCGCCATCGAGCAATGCCGCGCGCGGCAGCAGCAGCTTCCAGATGTCGTAGAGATCAAACATGCCGCGATAGATGCGGCCATCATCCACCACCGGCAGGCTTCGGACGCGGCGTTCCACCAGAAGCTGGAACGCGTGGCCGAAGGTGTCCGTTGACGAAACGGTCACCGGATCCTTGTTCATCACGCTTTCGACGGTCATCCGCTCACCTCGTTGTCCTGTACTTGTCAAATCCTTCCGTAGAATGCCGTTTGCCGTTCGCGTCGATCAGCAGCGCTTCAACGCCCTCCCGCCTCGCCAGCGCCATCCCCTTCTCCGCGCCCAGCACAAAGATCGCCGTGGCCAGTGCATCGGTTTTC
>JACQER010000070.1 GCA_016200465.1 Gammaproteobacteria bacterium
GATTCTCACTCGCTAAACTAACAAACATGGCGCTCGACAAAACCTGGTACACCGAGGAATGGGCCGGACAGGGCTCGGCCATCTCGCTCAAGCTCAAGGACAAGATCCACGACGAGCAGTCTCCCTATCAGCGCATCGAGATCTACGAGACCGAGACCTTCGGCACGCTCATGACACTCGACGGTCTGGTGATGGTCACCGACCGCGACAATTTCGTGTACCACGAAATGATGTCGCACCCGGCGCTGTTCACCCATTCCGATCCGAAACGGGTGCTGGTCATCGGCGGCGGCGATTGCGGCACGCTGCATGAAGTCCTGAAGCACCCATCCGTGGAACTGGCCGAACAGGTCGAACTCGACGAACGCGTTACGCGCGTGTCGGAAAAATTCTTTCCCGATCTGTGCGAATCCAACCACGACCCGCGCGCGAAACTGCACTTCGCCGACGGGATCAAATGGGTGGCGGACGCCAAATCCGAAACCTACGACGTCATCATCATCGATTCGACCGACCCGGTGGGACCGGCGGCGGGCCTTTTCTCCGAGAGCTTCTATAAAAATTGTTTCCGGGCGCTACGGCCACGCGGCATTGTCGTCGGCCAGAGCGAATCGCCGCTGTTCCATGCCGATCTGATCCGCTCCGTGCAAAAATCCTTCAAGGCAGCGGGCTTCCGTGATGTCGCCACGTTGTTTTTTCCGCAGTGCACCTATCCCTCCGGCTGGTGGAGCGCCACCATGGCGTGCAAGGACGGGACGGTGGCGCAATTCCGCGCCAAGGACTCCACCGCGAAAAACTTCGCCACGCGTTATTACAATCACGATATTCACGCGGCGGCGCTCGCCCGTCCGGAATTCCTGCGTTGATCCAAGCAGCCCGACTCAATTGAACCAGGGTTCGGTTCGGCGTATATACTCATAATCAGGCCAAACCCCGCAAACCCTTCTCCCCCTTCAGGATCGCCATGGAACCCAAAATCGCCCAGAAAGGCCCCTATGCCCTCGATCTCAAGCCCGGCACTTATTGGTGGTGCGCCTGCGGCCAGTCGAAAAATCAGCCGTTCTGCGACGGCTCACACAAGGGCAGCGGCATCGAACCGGTGAAGTTCGAATTGACCCAACCGGAAAAGGTGGCGCTGTGCGGCTGCAAACACTCGGCCACCAAGCCCCGTTGCGACGGCTCGCATAAAAAGTTCTGAGCGCCTGATGCCCCGACCCGTACGCGCGAGCTCGCCGGCGCCTTCCACGGCCGGGCGCCGCAGCAGGTGCGCACTCACATGAAGAAACTCACGCTGATCCTCGGCTCGACGCTGATCGCCCTGGTGGCGCTGGCCGCGCTGGCCTTGCCCTACTGGTTCGGCATGGAGACGGAAAAGACCTACGCCGCCATGCTCGAGCAACTGTCGTCCGGCAGCGGTCTGCAATTCACGGGCAAAAATTACCAGCGCGGCTGGTTGAGCTCCACCGCCGAGACCGTCATCCGTCATCCGCAAATCCCCATCGAGTTCACCGCCCAGCACCGCATCAGCCACGGACCGCTGCCGCTCGACCGGATGCTGCAAGGCGATTGGCGCCTCACGCCGGTGCAGGCGCGCATCGCCAGTCTGATCACCCTGGCCACGGCCGGACAACAAAAGCCCCTGAACCTGCCGACGCTCTCCACCGAGACCACCTTCCGCCTGAATGGCGGCGGCACGGTGCACGCCGAAATTTCCCCGATCAAGACCACCGGCGCCAAAGGCGAGACCATCGATTGGCGCGGCATGAACGCGGACATGACGTTCGACCGGGCGTGGCGCAAGATCCGTTTCGACGCGCTCATGCCGTCGCTGACCGTGACCACGGCCGGGCAGCAGGGCGACATGACGCTGTCCAAGCTGTCCCTGCATTCCGACACGCAGGAAGGCATCGCGGGTTATTCCTTCGGTGACGCCAGTCTTAACGTCGGGCAACTCGAATTCAGCAACGCCGCCGTGCGCGCCGGCTTCAAGGGGTTCGCGCTCTCGTCCACGGCGCGCCCCACCGGCGACAATGTCAACCTGGTCATCCGTTACACGCTCGATGAAGTTCAGGTCGCGGAGGAGCACCTCGGGCCCGGGCAACTGGTGATCGAGGCGCGTAATCTGGATGCGGCGGCGCTGGTGAAATTCAAAAACGAGATCGACGCCCTCACCCGCGGCAACCTGCCTCCCGCGCAAGCAAGCATGATCGTGGCCGGGAAGGCCATGGAACTCATCGCGGTGCTGTCCAAAAAGGCCCCGGAAGTGGAAATCACGCGCCTGAGCTTCAAGACCCGGGAAGGCGAGATCAGCGGCAAGGGGAAGTTTGTTCTCGACGGCCGGAAACGCGACATCGCCCAGAATCCGATGCAGATGCTGACGGCCTTCGCCGGCGATCTCGAGCTGGCTATTCCCGGCGCGGTGCTCAAACGCCTGCTCACGCCGCAGATCCGCCAGGACATCGCGGCCTATCGCCAAAGCGGCGCGCTGACGGCGGATGACGTGGCCCATCTCAGCCCGGAAGCCATGGCGGAAATCGTCGACCGGGTGTTTCCGCAATACCTGGCACGGAACGATTTCACCCGCCTGCTGGTCGAGGAAAGCGGTGTATATAAACTCAAGCTCACCATCCGCCAGGGACAATTGTTGATCAACGGCAAGCCGTGGCATGTCCCGACCCAGGTGGCGCTGGCCGGTTAACGGCTATTCGCCGCGGGGAGCGGACAAAAAAACGGGCGCCAGAGGCGCCCGTCAACTCTCACAGAAGGAAACTGTGCTTCAAAGACGATAGGCCGACTCCCCGTGGGAAGTGGTATCCAAGCCTTCGCGCTCTTCTTCCGGGGTGACACGCAGACCCACTATCAAGTCGGCGATTTTGTAGGCGATGAATGCCACCACCGCCGTCCATACTACCGTCACACCGACAGCCTTGGCCTGGATAATGAACTGGTCCAGGATCGCGCCATAGCCGGGCTTCATCTCGAACCAGTTGTTGTAGAAACCGGGCCCGCCCAGCGACGGCGAATTGAACACACCGGTCATCAACGCACCGAAGATGCCGCCAACGGCATGCACACCGAAAACGTCCAGTGAATCGTCGGCCTTGAGCCAGCCCTTGAGCTGGTTGACGCCCCAGAGGCAGATGAGACCGGCGCCGGTGCCGATGACGAAGGCACCCGGGATGCCGACATTGCCGGCCGCTGGCGTGATCGCGACGAGGCCCGCGACCGCGCCCGAGGCCGCGCCGAGCATCGACGGCTTGCTCTTGAAGATCCACTCGCCGAACATCCACGACAGCACCGCGCAGGCGGTGGCGAGGTAGGTATTCATGAAAGCGAGCGAGGCGGAGCCGTTGGCTTCGAGCGCGGAACCGGCGTTGAAGCCGAACCAGCCGACCCACAGCAGCGACGCGCCGATCATGGTCATGGTCACGTTGTGCGGCGCCATGTGCTCCTTGCCGAAGCCAACGCGCTTGCCGATGACATAGGCACCGACCAGACCCGCGACACCGGCATTGATGTGCACCACCGTGCCGCCGGCGAAGTCGAGCGCGCCCCACTGCCATAGCAATCCGGCCTTGGCGTTCATCGCATCGACCACGTTCGCCGCGGTGTAGGCATCCGGACCCATCCAGAACCACACCATGTGCGAGATCGGCAAGTAGGCGAAGGTGAACCAGATCACCATGAAAATAAGCACGGCGGAGAACTTCACGCGCTCCACGAACGCGCCCAGGATCAGCGCGCAGGTGATGGCGGCAAAGGTCGCTTGGAAGGCCACAAACACGAGCTCGTAGAGCGGGGTACCCTTGCTGAAGGTGGCGGCCATGGAGAAGCTGCCGTCAGCCGAAACGAATGTACCCTTCAGGAACAGCCGGTCGAGACCGCCGATGAATGGGGCGAGCGAACCGTTGCCCTCGGTGAACGCCAGACTGTAGCCGTAGACGCACCACAGCACCGTGATCAGCGAAAACACCACGAACACCTGCATCAGCACCGACAGCGTGTTCTTCGAGCGCACCATGCCGCCGTAGAACAACGCCAGCGCCGGCACGCTCATCATCAGCACCAGCGCCGTGGATACCAGCATCCAGGACACGTCGCCTTTGTTCGGCGTGGGCGCGGGGGCCGCCGCCGGTGCCGCCGCGGCAGGAGCCGCGGCCGCAGGAGCGGCTGCGGGTGCAGCGGTATTATCAGCGACGGCGAGCAAGGGCATGCCCAACAGCAGCACGACGCCCAGGGCGCCGAACAGCTTTTTCAGATTGAATGACATAAACATGGAATGTTCTCCTGTATCAAAGCGCATCTTTGCCGGTTTCACCGGTGCGGATGCGAACGACCTGTTCGAGGTCGGTGACAAAGATTTTTCCGTCGCCGATCTTGTCGGTGCGGGCCGCCTTGACGATGGCCTCGATGACGCGATCCAGCTGCTTGGCATCGATGGCGACCTCGAGCTTCACTTTGGGCAGAAAATCCACGACGTACTCGGCACCGCGGTAAAGCTCGGTGTGGCCCTTCTGCCGGCCGAAGCCCTTGACCTCGGTGACGGTTACGCCCTGCACGCCGACTTCGGCCAGCGCATCGCGCACGTCGTCGAGCTTGAAGGGTTTGATGATGGCAGTAACGAATTTCATGTAGCCTCCTTTAAGGCCGGGCGGCGTTGCCGCCGCCCGTAATTTCATGCATCAGAACTTGTAAACGGCTTCGAGCCCCAATGAATTCTGCTTATCCGTGGTCTTGCCAGACTCAGTAAACGGCTTCTTATCGGACTTGTCTCCACGGTATTCGGCGCGCAGTTCCAAGCTGCTGGACGGAGCGTAGCCGACCGTGAGCGTCGTTTCCTTGAGCGTCTGGACTATGCCGGTCGTAGCGGCGTCCTTGTCCTTGTATTTCTCGGTACGCAGCGATAACCGCCACTGGTCGGTGAACTTGTAGTTGGCGTAGCCGGCAACACCGCTCCACTTGGCGTCACCGGTCGTTTTGCCATGTTCCTGTTTGCCTCCATCATAAGCCAGCACGAAACTCAGCGCGTCAGTAGCATTGATCGTCGCCACCAAGTCGAGCAAACTGCGCGTGCCTGCCTGTGTCAGGGTCGTGCCAAACGGCGTGCTGGATTCCTGGCCGCTACAGTACATTCCTGCAAACGACAGAATCTTTGCCGGGCTGCCGCTTACACCAAGCTCCAGCATATTGCCCGTAGGCGATTGTGCCGGGGTACCAACGGACGGCTTAAGAGATTTCTTGTTCACGTTCCAGCCGTTGTTGACACCGGCGGTGAACTTCACGGCATCGCTCGGGGCATAGGTGGCGCGTACACCTGTGTGAACAGCTGGCTCCGCCAGCCAGAAAAGGAACGAGCGCGAGAAGTTGGTGTTGCTCGGGGCCTGGATCACCTCGGCGCCGGCGATCGTATCGAATTTGCCCGCCATGATCGCGAACGGACCGCTGGCGTACTGCAGGTAGACCTGCTGCACGTCGCTATAGTCGCTGGTGCCCGAGGCGGCCAGGGTGTTCACTTTGGCGTCGGAACCGTAGTTGAGTTCGGCGAAACCCCCGAAGCCACTCGCCGGCAGATAACCGACACTCAGATCGAGCATCTGCAGGTTAAAACCGCGGCGCTCCGTGTCATACGCCCGATAGGTGTTGGAGCCTTGATCCGTCGAAAGATCATTGTACGAGTAATCGATATAACCACTGGCGGTGACCCCCGAAGCCTTCAGCACCTCTCCGAGGGTTGGGGTTTTGTCGGCTGCCAGCGCGCCGGTGGCCGCCGCTAGCGAGACGCTTACTGCCAGTAACTTTTTAGTAAAGTGCTTCATCGCCTTAATCTCCTTTGTGTGCGGAGTCGTTTAACCGCACGTCTTTGGTTGAATAAAAAATCTGCAACTACCCTGTTTATAAATTCCGTTGCGATTGGCCTAAAAGCAGATTCCGTGCCAAGGAGTTTTATTTTTTTAAAACAATTGGTTAGCAGAATTCCGGCGTTCGATGCCTGATTTTTGTGCACCAAAACAGATCGCGTTATAAGCCTTCGCACCATTCATGTGCACCGAGGCAGGACAAAACGATGATACAGCGCTCAAGACTGCATCGAGGCGAGATAAGCGCGCCAACCACCATGGTGAGTGATGTCTTCAGCGCCGGACACGGCATACTGTTCGCAGATAAAACCTTGCGTGGTTCGTCCGTCGGCGAGTACCACGCTGCCGATCCCGAGCGGTGCCGGGATGCCAGCGACGAACGAACCGTAGTGCTCGATCGACAACGCCCATATCTCGACTTCGATCGAAGCACCGCCTTCCTGCACGCGCACCAGTCCGGGTCGATGCGGCGGTCCGCCGGGCAGCGCGTACAAGCGATAACACGGCGCGGTGCGCGCGGCCTCGAACAGAAAGCCGCCACGCTCGGTGAGCTGGTGATTGAGCGGCAGGCCGCTCAGGTGCGCGCCGCACACCGCGACCGTGGTGTAACCCGGCGGCAACGTGGCGGCGGATGCATTCGGGGAATGGCGGTGGCCGGTCGCGCCGAGCGGCAGGGCCAGCGCCCGCCCGAGGCGCGCCGCGAGACCGAGCAAGGCGCGCTCGCGGAAGGCGTCGGCGAACAGCGTGATGCCGAACGGCAGCCCCGTCGGCGAGAAGCCCGTCGGCACCGCGACCGCCGCGAGATCGAGCAGGTTCATGAAATTGGTGTAGTAACCGAGATTGCTGTTCGGCCACAGCGGGTCGGCCTCGAGCTCGGCGATGCGGTAAATCGTGCCAGCGGTCGGCGTGACGACGACATCGACGCCGGCGAGGACCGGCTCGACCGCGCGCCGCAGCGCCGCCAGCCGGTACATGGCGGCAAACGCGTCGGCCGCTGATACTGTGCGGCCCCTTTCGATCACCGCGCGCGTCACCGGGTACAGCGTCTCGGGCTGCGACTCGATGAAGTCGCGGAGCGCGATGTAGCGCTCAGCGAGCCACGGTCCGTCGTACAGCAGGCGCGCGGCTTCTAGGAACGGCGTGAAATCAATTTCCACGCGCTCGCCGCCGAGCGCCGCAAGCCGCGCCACGGCTGCGTCGAACAGCAGCGCATACTCGCGGTTGCCGAAGAACTCGAGCTGCGCGGCCCGCGGCACGCCGAAGCGGAAACCCGTCGCCGGCAGCGCGCACCCCAGTCGCGCGTGGCGCGAGTACGGGTCGAGCGGGTCGAAGCCTGCCGCCACGTCCAGCACCGCCTGTGCGTCGTCTGCGGTAAGCGCGAACACCGACACGCAGTCGAGCGGGCGGCAGGCCGGCACCACGCCAGCCGTCGAGAGCAGTCCGCGCGTGGGCTTCAGGCCGACGAGGTTGTTGAACGCCGCCGGCACGCGCCCCGAACCGGCGGTGTCGGTGCCAAGCGCGAAGCTCACTTGGCCAAGCGCAGTCGCGACCGCCGAGCCGGAACTCGAGCCGCCGGCAATGCAGCCTGGATCGAAACTGTTACGACAGGCACCGTACGGTGAGCGCGTGCCGTTCAGGCCGGTGGCGAACTGGTCGAGGTTGGTCTTGCCGACCGGGATCGCACCGGCGTCGATCAGCCGCTGCACCACGGTTGCGGACTGCGGCGGCGTATACGCGTAGGCGGGACAGCCGGCGGTGGTCGGCACGCCGGCGAGATCGATGTTGTCCTTGATCGCGAACGGCACGCCGTACAGCGGCAGACTCGCGGGGTCGCGGCCCTCGAGAGAGCGCGCGTAACCCAGCAGCTGCTCGAGCGCGAGGCGCGCGATCCAGATGCGGTGCGTATCGTCGCCGGTCATGTGCGCGTGCAACCGCTCGACGAGCGCGCTCGGCGTGAGCGCGCCGTCGCGATAGAGGCGTTGCAGGTTGGCGATGTCGAGGCTCAAACTATCCATGGCTTACTCCTCCACCAGCACCAGCAGGTCCTGTCCCGCGGCTACCGGGCTGCCCTCGCGGCAGAACAGCTTGTGCACGCGTCCGGCGCACGGCGCAACGACGCCGATCTCCATCTTCATCGACTCGATGATCGCCAGCACCTCGCCTTGCGCGACGCGCGCGCCTTCGGTCACCTCGAGCTTCCACAAGTTGCCAGCGACGTGCGCCGCGATCGCGCGGCCGTTCGGCGGCAGGTCGAGCTCGGCCTCGGGCGATGCCTCGGCCACGGTCGCGTCGCTGGCGTACACGTTCTGGCCGGCCGCCGCCCAGTGCGCACGCTCGGCGTCGAACGCTGCCTGCTGGAGAATCTTGAACGCCGCGATAGACTCGCGCTCGGCGCTGAGAAATTCGTTGTACGCCTTGAGGCTGAATTCCCGCTCCTCGATCTTCAACCGGTAGCGACCGAGCGGGAAGTCGGCGCGGATCTTGAGCAGCTCGGCCTCGCTCACCTCGAAGAACCGGATCTGATCGAAGAACCGCAGCAGCCATGGCTTGCCGGCCTCGAACTCCGCGGTCGCGCGCCAGCGGTTCCACATCTGCAGCGTGCGGCCGACGAACTGGTAGCCGCCCGGACCATCCATGCCGTACACGCACAGATAGGCGCCGCCGATGCCGACCGCGTTCTCCGGCGTCCAGGTGCGCGCCGGGTTGTACTTCGTGGTAACCAGACGATGGCGCGGGTCGACCGGGGTCGCGACCGGCGCACCGAGATACACATCGCCGAGACCGAGCACGAGATAGTTCGCGTCGAACACGATGCGTTTCACCTCGTCGATGGAATCGAGGCCGTTGATGCGGCGGATGAACTCGAGGTTGCTCGGGCACCACGGCGCGTCGGGGCGCACCGATTGCATGTATTTCTCGATCGCGAGCCGCGTCTGCGAATCGTTCCAGGCGAGCGGCAGGTGCACGACGCGCGTCGGCAGCCGCATGTCCTCGATCGCCGGCAGCTCGCGCTCGGCGGCGGTGACGAGGTCGAGCAGAGTCTTGAGCGGCAGCCAGCGGCTGTCGTAGTACACCTGCAGCGAGCGGATGCCGGGCGTGAGATCGACGATGCCCGGCAGGCATTGCGCCGCGAGCCAGGTCTGCAACGCGTGCACGCGAAAGCGCAGATTGAGATCGAGCACTGGCGGGCCGTATTCGATCAGCAGGTACTTGTCGCCGGCCGGGCGGTAGACCACCTCGATCCGGTCGGCGCGCGGCTCGAGGCGATGCAGGATCGCGGGCTCCGGCGGCGTGCTGCGCGCGGCGATCGGAAGCGGCGGCGACGCGAGCGTTTCGATCAACCGCTCCTGCGTCTCCTCCAGCGCCTGCGCCTCGGCGCGCGTGAGCGGCTTGAAGCGCACGGTGTTGCCGGGCTTGAGCTGGCCGAGCTTCCACAGCTCGGCCTTGACCACCACCGCCGGACACACGAAGCCGCCGAGGCTCGGGCCGTCCGGCCCGAGGATCACTGGCATGTCGCCGGTGAAATCGATGGCGCCGATGGCGTAGGCGTTGTCGTGGATGTTCGACGGATGCAGACCGGCCTCGCCGCCATCGGCGCGCGCCCACTTCGGTTTCGGGCCGATCAGGCGCACGCCGGTGCGGCTCGAGTTGTAGTGCACTTCCCAGTCGGTGGCGAAGAAAGTTTCGATGTCGTCGCCGGTGAAAAAATCCGGCGCGCCGTGCGGGCCGTACAGCACGCCGATTTCCCAGTGCTCGCCGTACTTCGGAACCGTTGCCGGCGACAAGCTCGCCGCGCTGGGTGTCGTTGGCGCTTGCTCAGCGAGCGGCAACACGTCGCCGACCCGCAGCGTGCGCCCAGCGTGACCGCCGAACTGGCCGAGTGTGAAGGTCGCGCGGCTGCCGAGATACTCGGGCACGTCGATACCGCTGGCGACGGCCAAGTACGCGCGCAGGCCGTGACCGCGCACGCTGCGGAAACTCAGCACGCTCCCGGCCTTCACCGTGTGCGCACGCCAGTTGGCCAGCGGCGCGCCGTCGAGCGTCGCCTGCATGTTGGCGCCGACGAGCGCGATTACGGTATCGCAATGGAACTTGAGCGTCGGGCCGGAAACCGTGAGCTCGAGTCCGGCGGCCTCGGGCGGATTGCCGAGCAGGCGGTTGGCGAGCCGGAACGCAAGCGCATCCATCGGACCCGACGGCGGCACACCCACCTGCCAGTAGCCGAGCCGGCCGGGATAATCCTGCACGCTGGTTTGCACGCCCGGCTCGATCACTTCGAGGGTGCGCGGCCGATAGTGGAGCGCATTGAGATAGCGGGTCGTTTGCCGGCCGTCGCGGAACACATCGTCGTCCAGGATCTGGCGCAGGTAGGCGCGATTGGTTTCGATGCCGGCGATGCGCGTTGCATCGAGCGCTCGCTGCATGGCGGTAATCACGTCGACGCGCGTAAGGCCGTGCACGATCAGCTTGGCGATCAGTGGATCGTAATAGGGCGGCACTTCGGTGCCGCGTTCCACCCAGGTGTCGACGCGCGCATCGTCCGGGAAATTCGCCTCGGTCAGCACCCCGGCGCACGGCTGGAAATGGCGCGCCGGGTCCTCGGCGTACAGGCGCACCTGGATCGAAGCGCCGCGCGGCGCGACCTTCACATCCGCCAGCGACAGCTCGCCGGCCGCCTGCTGCACCATCCACTCGACCAAGTCGATGCCGGTCACCTGCTCGGTGACACCGTGCTCGACCTGCAGCCTCGTATTGACCTCGAGAAAATAGAACTCGCCGTTCGACGCGTCGTACACGAACTCGACCGTACCAGCCGACTGGTAGTTCACCGCCTGCGCGAGGCGCACCGCGATGGCATGCAGGCGTGCGCGCTGCGCCTCGGTGAAACCCGGCGCCGGCGTCTCTTCAATCACCTTCTGGTGGCGCCGCTGCACCGAGCAGTCGCGCTCGCCGAGCGCGCGCACGTTGCCGCGACCGTCGCCGAAGATCTGCACCTCGATGTGGCGCGCCTGCTCGACGTATTTCTCGAGATAGATGCCGGCGTCCTTGAAGTTGGCCATCGCGAGCCGCTGTACCGAGGCGAACGCTTCCTTCAGTTCGTCGTCGCTCCAGCACAGGCGCATGCCGATACCGCCGCCGCCGGCGCTGGACTTGAGCATCACCGGGTAGCCGATGCGCGCGGCCTCCGCGAGCGCATGACCGCTGTCGGCCAGCAGCCCGCTCCCCGGCAGCAGCGGCACGTCGTTGGTTTGCGCCAGCTCGCGCGCCGTGTGCTTGAGACCGAAGGCACGCATCTGTTCGGGCGTCGGGCCAATGAAGGCGATGCCGGCGCGCGCGCAGCATTCCGCGAATTCGGCGTTCTCGCTCAGGAAACCGTAACCGGGATGGATCGCCTCGGCGCCGGTCAGCCGGGCGACCTCGAGGATCTTTTCGATGACCAAGTAGCTTTGTGCGGCCGGCGGCGGTCCGATCAAAACCGCTTCGTCCGCGAGGCTCACGTGCTGCGACGCGCGATCGGCCTCGGAGTACACCGCCACCGAGCCGATGCCCATCTTCTTCAACGTGCGGATCACGCGGCAGGCGATCTCGCCGCGGTTGGCAATTAAAATTTTCTTGAACATCGCTCCTCGCCTTTACTGCGGCCGGGCCGTCCCGGCGGTTATCAGGAGCGCTGCGGGTCGTCCCGCAGACTGTGCCTGAGCTACGCCGGATCCCAGATCAGCAACCGCACCGGCGTCGGGTTGTAGGCGTTGCACGGGTTGTTGAGCTGCGGGCAATTCGAGATGAGCGCAATGACGTCCATCTCGGCGCGCAGCTCGACGTACTTGCCCGGCGCCGACACCCCATCCTCGAACGTGAGCCCGCCGGATTCGGTCACTGGCACGTTCATGAAGAAATTGATGTTGGCTGGGATGTCGCGCTTGGTCATCCCGTAACGGTGGCCCCAGCGCGCCAGCGCGGTCAGGAAATTATCGCGGCAGTTGTGCATGTATTTCTTGTCGAGCGCGTAGCGCACAGTGTTGCTCTCGGCAGCGCAGGCACCGCCGAGCGTGTCGTGCCGGCCGCAGGTGTCGGCGACGATACGTAGCATGACGCTGCCTGCGTTCGACATCAGCGCCGAACCGGTAGTGAGATAGATGTTGCCCTGGCGGCGGAGGGTGTCCTGGGCGCTGTAGCGTTCCGCCGGGTCGTGCGCGCTGAAGAACAGCGTGTCCACTGCCTGGTTACCCTCGAGATCCACGATGCGGAACGTCTGGCCCTGCTTGATCTCGTGCATCCACGGCTCGCCCGCCGGTAACGTGAAGTCGTACACGGCCTGGCCGGGGTCGAGACGACTTTGCTGGATCTGGATCGCGCCCATGGCTAGCGGAACAGGATTTCGGTGTTGTGGAACCCGCGCCCGTTCTCGGGGCGGAAATTACGGCAGTAATCGTCCGCGCGCGGCGGGTCGGCACGCCAGGCGATGAGCCGCAGGCGGCCGGGCGCGTACTCCGGTCTGGGATCGAGGGGATGCGGTGCGGTGGACAGCGCCACCAGCGTATTCATCTCGAAGCGCAGGTCCACGCAGTCGCCGGCTTTGGAATTGGCGGGCTGAAAGCGCATCGCACCGGATTCATCCACGACCACCTTGCTGAAAAAATTGACGTTCGCGACCAGATCGCGCGCGCCCAGCCCCCACTTGCCCAGCTCGATCAGCAGCCCCTCGCGGCCGCTGCGATACATGTCGTTGCGGTATTCCTGGAACCGGTGCTCGCCGTACCTGGCAAGGATGTCCTCGTTGCCGCTGACGCCGCCGATCGGATCGTGCCACCCGACCGTGTCGGCGACGATCGAGCAAAGCACCCGGCCCATGTCCGAGTAACACACGAAGCCGCGCGTCAGATGCGCCGTGTGCTGCGCCTTGAGGGTATCGGCCATGTTGTAGCGCTCGAGTTTCTCTTCCTGGTTGTAGAACAGCGCCGCGACGTTGACGCCGCCATCCAGATCGACGAGGCGCAGCGCCGTGCCGCGCTTGAGCACGCCGGACCAGTGGCCGCCGCCGGGGACGGTTTCTTGCCACAGCAATCGCTCGGGGGCGATGGATGTCATTGAGTTCATGTCTCCACTCTGAAATTCGAGATCGGATTCACTTGCTTGCGCACGCACATAGCAAGAGCCATACCAGCCGTGTGTTGACGCTGTCACCCGTGCTTGCACATGTTCCGCGCCCGGTGCGCGGAAATTTCTGCTCCATCGCGGAACATGTCGAGGCGACATTGCACTTTTGTGGTGCATTTTTCCACGCCGAGCGCGACCGTGTCATCCGAATTCGACGCACGGGACGCGCGGCGCGATTGCGAAAAAGCGCGCCGGTACCGGGTATTGCCGCACTCCGCGCCGCACCGGGTTTGCTTCAAACCGTCGACGACCGCCGCAGGCATGCTAATTGCTAAAACCGGAATGAATGTGCATCTAGGGTTCCGGTTTCGCGAGCGCGCGGAGCGCCCGGTCCGAGAGATGCAATCCAGCCGGTGGCTGGACACACGGCGGGACAAAAGCCCGGGAGACCCCAGCGGAGGATTCGGTTTCACGTCCGCGGCGCCACCCGCGCACGCCTCGTGCACCGACCTTCCCCGACATTAGCAACGGTCAACACACATACGAGGTGCATCATGCGAGGTCTTGTGAAAAAACTGGTCGGTGTCGTCGCGCTGTTCGCTGTCACCGCCACAGCGGTTTTGCCCAACGTTTCAGTCGCGGCCCCGAAGAATGAGTTCAAGGTCGCCTGGAGCATCTACGTCGGGTGGATGCCGTGGGACTACATGGCCAAGGAAGGCATCCTCAAGAAGTGGGCCGACAAGTACGGTATCAAGATCGATCTGGTTCAGGTCAACGACTACATCGAATCGATCAACCAGTACACCGCCGGCAAGTTCGACGCCTGCGCCATGACCAACATGGACGCGCTCACCATTCCGGCCGCCGGCGGCGTTGACACCACCGCCCTGATCGTCGGTGACTTCTCCAACGGCAACGACGGCATCATCCTCAAGGGCACCGGCAAGAAGCTCGCCGACATCAAGGGCCAGAAGGTCAACCTGGTCGAACTGTCGGTGTCGCACTACCTGCTGGCGCGCGGGCTTGGGTCGGTCGGCCTGTCCGAGAAGGACATCAAGACCGTCAACACCTCGGATGCCGATATCGTCGCCGCCTCCGCCACCCCGCAGGTGACCGCGCTCGTGGCCTGGAACCCGCAGCTCAGCACCATCAAGGCCCAGCCCGGCAACACCGAGGTGTTCGATTCGAGCAAGATTCCCGGCGAGATCATCGACATGATGATGGTCAAGACCGAGATCCTCAAGGACAACCCGAAGCTCGGCAAGGCGCTGGTCGGCGCGTGGTTTGAAACCATTGCACTGATGGCCAAGAACGATGCCGCCGGCATGGCCGCGCGCACCGCCATGGCCAAGGCCTCCGGCACCGATCTCGCCGGTTTCGAGAGCCAGCTCAAGACCACGCGCATGTTCTACAGCCCGGCCGAGGCGGTGAGTTTCACCAAGAGCCCGGCGCTGGTGAAGACCATGGACTACGTGCGCAAGTTCTCGTTCGACCATGCTCTTCTCGGCCAGGGCGCGAAGAGCGTCGACGTCGTCGGCATCGCCTTCCCCGGCGGCAAGACCCTCGGTAACCCCAAGAACGTGAAGCTGCGTTACGAGCCGGCGTTCATGCAGATGGCGGCGGATGGCAAGCTGTAAATCTTTCGTCATGCGACGCATC
Source organism: Gammaproteobacteria bacterium (assembly GCA_016200465.1). Lineage (GTDB taxonomy): Bacteria > Pseudomonadota > Gammaproteobacteria > Acidiferrobacterales > Sulfurifustaceae > Sulfuricaulis. The sequence goes on from JACQER010000070.1 coordinate 14,616, forward strand.
ATCAACCTGCGTCCTTCCACCGGCAGCGCGGTTCTCCTCGCCGCGCTGCCGTTTTTGCTGCTGCTCATCGCCTACCTGCTCGGCTCGTCGGTACGACTAGCCGCCAACCCCGAAGACAAACTGCTGCCGGCGTTCAGCAAGATCGGCGCCGCCGTCCAGCAATACGCCATCGATCCCGATCCGCGCACCGGCGAGATTCTGCTGTGGGCGGACACCGCGGCCAGCCTCGCGCGCCTCGGCTGGGGGCTCGCGATCAGCGCCGCCCTCGGTCTCGCGCTCGGCATCGTTACCGGGATTGTGCCCTATGCGCGCGCCGGCCTTTCGGCCTTCATTGCCGCCGTGTCGCTGATCCCGCCGCTGGCGATCCTGCCGATCCTGTTTATCGTGTTCGGTCTGGGCGAACTCTCCAAGGTCGTGCTGATTGTCATTGGCATCGCCCCGTTCCTGGTGCGCGACTTGGCGCTGCGCGCCGGCGAGATCCCGGCCGAACAGATCATCAAGGCCCAAACGCTCGGCGCCTCGTCCTGGCAGCTGACGCTGCGGGTGGTGCTGCCGCAACTGTTGCCGCGGCTGCTCGACGCCCTGCGGCTGTCGCTCGGTTCGGCGTGGCTGTTCCTGATCGCCGCCGAGGCAATCGCCGCCGAGAACGGGCTCGGTTACCGGATCTTTCTGATTCGCCGTTACCTGGCCATGGACGTGATCCTGCCGTACGTGCTGTGGATCACGCTGATCGCCTTTGCCATGGATTACCTGCTGCGCCGCGTGACGCGCGCCGCGTTCCCCTGGTATGCCGGCAACGGAAAATAAGTCATGACCACACTCTCGATCCGTCGTCTCTGGAAGGAATACGCCGACCAGGTCGTACTGGAAAACGTCAATCTTGAGGTCAGGGACAACGAGTTCATCACGATCGTGGGCGCCTCCGGCTGCGGCAAGACCACCTTCCTGCGCATGCTGCTCGGCGAGGAACGTCCCACGCGCGGAACCTTCCTGATCGACGGCGAGCCATTGCCGGCCGAGCCCGGGCCGGATCGCGGCGTCGTGTTCCAGCGCTATTCGGTGTTTCCGCATCTCACGGTGCGCGACAACGTGCTGCTCGGTCTGGAGCTGGCACGTGCGCCGCGGCTCGGACGGCTGTTCGGCGCCAGGCGGCGCGCGGCGCTCGCCGAAGTGGACGAAATGCTGCACGCCGTCGGCCTGTACGAGGCGCGCGACAAATATGCGGCACAGCTCTCGGGCGGGATGCAGCAACGGCTCTCGATCGCGCAGTCGGTCATCAAGAACCCGAAAATCTTGCTGCTCGACGAACCGTTCGCCGCCCTCGACCCCGGCCTGTCCGCCGACATGCACAAACTGATCCTCGGCCTGTGGGAGCACCATAAGATGAACATCTTCATGATCACGCACGACATCAAGGAGGGATTCGAGCTCGGCACGCGCCTGCTGGTGTTCGACAAGGTGCGGCTCGATCCCCAGGCGCCGAACGCCTACGGCGCCACCATCACCTACGACATCCCGCTCGGCGTTTGCGGCAAGCCGCTGCTCGACGAGCTGACGACCCAGACGCGGCGCACCGAGCGTTTCGTCAACAAGCTGGCCGTGGCCTGAACCATGAAGCCGGTGCGCTGGGAGGAACTGTCGTGCGAAGAACTGGCTGCTTTGCCGCGCCGCGGCATCGACATGGCGATCCTGCCGGTCGGTGCCACGGAACAGCACGGACCGCACCTGCCGCTCGGCGTGGACACGTTTTCCGCCGTGGCGGTGGCCGAAGGTGCCTCGGCCCGCACCGGCATCCCGGTGCTGCCGGCGCTGGCCTACGGCTGCTCGCTGGGTCACTCGACGAAATGGGCCGGCACGATTTCGCTGCGGCCGGAAACGCTCGCACGCCTCGCGCTCGAAATCGCGGAATGGACGGCGGCGGCCGGCTTCCGGCGGCTGTTGCTGCTGAACGGCCACGTCACCAACTGGGCGCCGTTGCGCTGCGGGCTCGAGAACATCCGCCACCAGTATCCCGAGCTGCGCATTGCGCTGCGCTCGCTGTGGGAACTGAGCCCCGCGATTCACGCGCGCTACCACGAAGACGCCGCGAACTTCCACGCCAACTGCGCCGAGACCGGCCTGATGCTGGCGCTGCACCCGGAGTTGGTCGACATGAGCAAGGCTGTCGATGAACCGGACCGCGCCGTCGGCCACCTGTTTTCCTACACCATGGACAAGGAGTGCGTGCACGGCGTGGTCGGTACCCCGAGCCGGGCGCGGCCCGAGGACGGAGCTGCACTGCTCGCGACCATGATCGAAACGCTCGCCGTGCAGCTCAAAGCCGCGCTCACGGAAACCACGCCGCTCGAAAGCTGGGCGGCGCGTTCCACCTACCGGACATCGCAACCCGCCTGAACCCGAGGAGACTCCCATGACCGCCGCCATCACCGCCGAAATCCAGTCGCTGCAATCCACGCTCGAAGCCAGGGGCGTGCGTTACGCGTTCTCCGCCTACGTCGACGTGCACGGCGTGTCCAAGGGGAAGATGGTGCCGATCCAACATCTCGACCGCATGCTGGGCGGCTCGGAACTGTTCACCGGCGCGGCGCTCGACGGCGTGCCGCAGGCGGTGAGCGACGACGAGGTGGCGGCGATGCCCGACGCCGCCAACGCCATCGTGTTGCCGTGGAAGCCGGAGGTGGCGTGGTTCCCGAGCGACCTGCACCTGCACGGCCGACCGTTCGAGGCCTGCTCGCGCAGTATCCTCAAACGCCAGCTGGCGCAGGCGACACAGATGGGATTTCGTTTCAACCTCGGCATCGAGACCGAATTCTACATCCTCAAGGATGACGAACACGGCGAGCCGGTGCCGGCGGCGGCGCGCGATACCCACGCCAAGCCGTGCTACGACCTGCGGCTGCTGCTCGACAACTTCGGCCCGATCACGGAACTGGTCGAGGCCATGAACACGCTCGGCTGGGATGTGTACTCGTTCGATCACGAGGACGCCAACGGCCAGTTCGAAACCGACTTCATGTACGCCGACGCGCTCACCATGACCGACCGTTTCGTGTTCTTCCGCTTCATGGCTAACGAGATCGCGCGCAAGCACGGTTACTACGCCACGTTCATGCCCAAGCCGTTCGAGAACCGCACCGGTTCGGGCGCGCACTACAACATGTCGCTCGCCGACGTGAATACCGGCGCGAACCTGTTCGAAACCGACGCCGACCCGCGCGGCTGCGGCATCAGCAAGCTCGCCTACCAGTTCATCGCCGGCGTGCTGCGTCACGGCGCCGCGATCAGCGCGGTGATCGCGCCCACGGTCAACAGCTACAAGCGCCTGGTGCGCCAGGGATCGATGTCCGGCTTCACATGGGCGCCGGTGTTCATCTGCTATGGCAACAACAACCGCACCAACATGATCCGCGTGCCCATGGGCGGCGGGCGCATCGAGTGCCGCGCGGCCGACATCGCCTGCAATCCCTACCTGGGCACGGCCATGGTGCTGGCCGCCGGGCTGGAGGGCATCCGCGAGGGGCTCGACCCGGGCGATCCGCACCGCGAGAACATGTACCTGTACAGCGAGGCCGAGTTGAAGCGCATGGGCGTGTCGTGGCTGCCGCGCAATCTCGATGAAGCGATCGATGCCTTCGAAGCCGATCCACTGTCGCGCGCGGTGTTCGGCGATCTGATGTTCCAGAGCTTCGTGGACTTCAAGCGCCAGGAATGGCGCGAATATCACAACCATGTCTCCGACTGGGAGCGCCAACGCTACCTCAAGTTTTTCTAGAGGATAAGAAGAACAGCCACGGATGGCTACTTGCCCACGTGCCGCGCCTCGATGACGGCGGCGGCCAGGATCAGCGCGCCGCCGGCCATTTCGGCCGGGCTCATGCGCTCACCGCCGATCAGCACCGCCGACACCACTGCGGTGACCAGCTCGAGGATGATGATGATCGAGGCGCGTCCGGCCTCCATGTAGGTGACCCCGAACTGCGTCCCGAGGGTCGCCACCAGTAGCCAGGCCAGACCGTAACCGGCGGCCGCGAGCCAGCCGAAGGCCGAGGTGTCGGGCCAGGGCTGTCCGCCGGCGACGAGCAGCGCGGCCGCCAGCAGCGTCGCCCCGAACAGCATGGCCGCGGTCTTGCTGGCCACCGGGATGGTCTGGCGCGCGCGGAACACAAGATTGTTGCCAGCGAAGGTCAGGCCACAAGTAACCGCCAGCAGATCGGTCCACGACACCGCACCGCGCAACACGTCGAACCCGCCGAGGATCAGGAGCGCGCCGGCAAGCGCCGCCGCGACCGCCGTTGCGCGCAACGCGTCGAGATGCTCGCCGAGAAAAAGCTTGCCGCCGAGCACGCCCCACACCGGCAACAGATAGAACAGCACCATCACCCGCACCACCTCGCCGTAGATCATGGCGACGGTGAAGGCGAGGTTGGCATAGCCGCCGAGCACCGCGATCGCCAGCAACCAGCGCGTCTCACCGCGCCAGTGCGCGCGCTCGCGCACGAACCGCGGGACGAGCAACGCCGCGGCTGCGCCGCAGGCGATGAACGTGAGCGCGATGCCGCTCAAGCCCAGGCGCTCGAGCTGCTTGAGCGGCAACCAGGCCAGGCCCCACATGAACGAGGCGGCAAACAGTACCGTGAGTGGCAGCGCTGGATTCATTCCGTTCCGGGCAGGCCGTGGAACCGGCTGCCTTGCTCGACCGCGCGCCAACGCCGGCGCGCGCCGCACGGGCTCGACTGCAGATAATGACCAGCGCCGTCGCGCCGCCAGGTGCCGTATACCTGCTTGAAGCCCTGGCCCTCGTGATGCGGCAACGTGGAGAGCTGCAGTTCCCAGCGGCCGTCGGCATGGCGCACGCCGAGCTCGACCGCGCAGTTCAGAAAACGGCGCTTGGCATCGAGCGAGTGTATCTCGCTGTCTACGAGCGCCGCGAGATTGGCGGCCGGCGGCAACGGTTCGGGGCGCGCCAGCGCGAACATGAAATAACCCTCGAGCGCGACCAGCACGCCGGCGCGATCGAGCGGACAGCGATTCGGATCGATTTCGTCCTCCAGCACAAGTGCCAAACAGTCGTCGCCGGCCACTTGCACACACTGCCACTCCTCGCGGTAAGCGGCGTGCACGCCGTGTTCGACGAGCAGCGGGCCGTCGAAATGCACGCGCCCGACGTCGGGCGCGGCTGTGGGCTGGTAATCGAGCCAGCGTTGCCAGGTGAGCACCTCGCCGTCGACTTCCAGCGCGCCGGCGAAGCCCTGCTGGCGCGCCAGCGCGCGCAGGCCGGCCTGCGTCAGACGTGCCAGTCGGCCGCGCTGTCCGCGATCGACCGGGATTCGCACGTCGGCGTACAAGCTGGAGGTTTGCAGCCAATAAACGGTGGTACTGCGGTCAACATGCCCGGATGTTTCGAGCACGCGCCGGCGCCACAGGCCGCGGTAAATTTCCGGCACTGAAATCATTCGTAGTGTTCGGGGAACGGCAGGCAGCGACGGTAGAACGCCATGTCGTGGTTGGGCCACAGCCCGGCACCCGTCTCATGCGCAAGTTTCTTGAGCTTGCGGATGCTGCTGAGCGCCAAGTCCTCGCGGTCGCGCCAGCACAAACCGGGCGCCACTTCGTCATCGAGGTTCTCGGCAAGATCGGCGGCGTCACCGGCGATGAGGATGGGCGCGCCCTTGGGCAACTCGACGAACAACGACATGTGCCCGGCAGTGTGGCCGGGCGACTCGATGGCGCGCACGCCCGGCACCAGCTCGTACTCGGAGCGCGCGAAGCGCCAGCGATAATCATCGGCGTAGTCGTCGGGAAAATACGCCGTGTCAGCCGGCTCATGCGCCGCCTGCCACTCATTGGCGTGCACGTGGATCTCGGCGTGCGCCATGTCGCGCAAGCCGCCGCCGTGGTCGAAATGCAGGTGGCCGATGAACACCAGATCGACGTCAACTGGCTGCAGGCCCAGGGCCGCGAGCCGGTGCGTGAGGCGCTGCTCTTCGGACATCTGCGGTGGACCGAAGGCAAACGCCAGGTTCTCGTAGTAATGCGCGCGCTTCACGGGATCGGAGATCTTGGCGTAGTCGCAGCCGACGTCATACAGAATGCGCCCGTTCGCGGTCTCGATGAGATACGCCAGGATCGGCGCCTCGATGATCTGGCCCGCGCCGCGCCCGCGCGTGGACAGCGACTTGTCGTAGCGGTGCGTGCCGGTGAGCAGCGGCCAGAAACGGCGGACCTGGGTCATGGTGGCGTCAATGCGCGGTCAGGAACGACACGCCGACCACGCCCACGAAGCCGCC
>JACQER010000013.1 GCA_016200465.1 Gammaproteobacteria bacterium
CATGGACGCCAAGGGCATCGCATTCGAAGGCGTGGACGAGGCGCTGCGCGTGCCGCAATCGGACCTGCGCCTGTTCGGCAAGCCGGAAGCGTTCACGCGCCGGCGCATGGGCGTGGCGCTGGCCAACGGCGCCGACACGAACGAGGCCCGCAACCGCGCCAAGCTCGCGGCTTCCAAGGTCCGGCCGGTCAAGGCCTGAGCCCGTAGTGATCATGACGGATTGTCCGCTTTGCCGGCCGGAGAAGGAAACCGTACTGTGGAGCGATGCCCGCTGCCGGGTGATCCTGGTGGATGATCCGGATTACGCCGGTTTCTGCCGCGTCATCTGGCAGCAGCACGCGAAAGAAATGACCGATTTGGTGGAGGCGGATCGCGCTCGTTTCATGGCCGTGGTATTCGCCGTGGAGCAGGTACTGCGCGTATTGATGAACCCCGACAAGATCAATCTCGCATCGCTCGGCAATCAGGTGCCACATCTGCACTGGCACGTGATCCCGCGCTTCGCCGGTGACGCGCATTTTCCCGATCCGGTCTGGGCGACGCGCAAGCGCGACGGCAAAAAGGCCGTGACGGACCATGCCCGTCTGGCGGAGCAGATGAAGCGGCGGCTCAACGAGTTATTTTCTTCGCAGGCGGATCGCTGAGATCATGGCACGGAAAATTCTCCTGGCGTTTGTTCTGTGGATGGCGTTTGCCTCCGGTTTTCTGCAATCGCTTACCGTCACCGTCGGCTGGTGGAAAGGCGAACTGCACGCCGGCCTGTGGGAATGGCTGTGGATCGGTCTGTTGCCGGTATGGATATTCGTCTTCTTCCGTTATTATTCGATATTCCGGCCGGGTTGCCGCGCCTGCCTCCCGCCGGAAAGTGAATCATCACATCATCAGGCGGGTCCGGGAGCGCCATGAGCACACCGCTGGCAGAGAACGACAGCCGTCAACCTGATCTCCAATCGCTGAAGAATATCGCCACGGCGGTCTATGCCTTGCAGGCAGCGAGCTTTCTGCTCGTGATCACCTATTTTATCGCTGTGATGCTCTGTTACATCAAGCGCGACGATGCGCGCGGTACTTGGCTCGAATCGCATTTTCGCTGGCAGATACGCACGTTCTGGTTCGGTCTGTTGTGGTTTGCGCTCGGTGGTTTGACGTTTTTCATCGTCATCGGATGGTTCATTCTGTTTGCCGCTTCGCTGTGGCTGATATACCGCATTCTCAAGGGCTGGCTGAGTCTCAACGACGGCAAGCCGATGAATGTCTGAAGCCCGATTGTTCATTCGCGACCGATAGTCGTATCGTTTCCCTTGAAAATTCTCGCCCTGGATACTTCCTCCGAAGCCTGTTCCGCCGCGTTATGGGTGGAGCGCATCGGCGCCGGCGTGGCACAGGGGCTGGCGTTCGGCGCGAATCTTCCCGTGGTGCCGGTGTCTTCGCTCGCGGCGCTGGCGCAAGGTGTTGATGCACCGCGCGTGCTGGCGGCGTTCGACGCGCGCATGCAGCAAGTGTACTGGGGCGCCTATGCGCGAAACGCGCAGGGAATGGTTGAACTCGTCGGCGAGGAAAAGGTGCTTTCACCGGCGCAGGTTCCGGTGCCCGATGATGCGGCGTGGGTCGGCGCCGGCAGCGGCTGGGACCGGTATGCCGCGCTGCTCACGGTGCGGTTGAAGAATCACGTGAGCGCGTGGCGCGCACAGTGCTTCCCCCGCGCACGTTTTGTCGCCCAGCTTGGCGCGCATCTGCATGAAAAAGGAACGGCGTTGCCGGCGGAGCAGGCGCTTCCGGTGTATCTGCGCGACGACGTGGCGGTAAAACAGGTGAAGCGCTGAACCGTTTGACCGTCAGCTCTTCACGCGCTGGACAAGTCCGGTGGTGTGCAGGACGGAAATCGCGATTTCCTCGACCGACATGGTCGTGGTGTCGAGAAGCGGGAGCTGCGCCTGAAGCATCAGATTTTCCGCGGCGTGGATCTCGCTGCGGCAGTTTTCCAGCGAGGCATAGCGGCTGCCCGGCTTGCGTTCGTTGCGGATTCTCGCCAGTCGCTCGGCCTGGATGGTCAGGCCGAACAGCTTCGCCCGGTGCGGCCGCAGCGGCTTCGGCAGGCTCTGCTCCGGGAAATCATCCGGCGTCAGCGGGTAATTGGCGGCGTGGATACCGTACTGCATGGCGAGGTAGAGACAGGTCGGCGTCTTGCCGGTGCGCGACACGCCGGTCAGGATCACCTCGGCCCGGTCGTAGTTGACGGTGTTGACGCCGTCGTCGTGCGACAGGGTGTAGTTCACCGCGTCCATGCGCTTCTGATACGCCAGCTCGTCGCCCATGCCGTGACTGAGGCCGAGCGCGTGGGAGGAGGTCAGACCCAACTCCGATTCCAGTCGTCCGATGAAGTCCGCGAAGATGTCGAGAAACAGCGCGTTGACGGAAGCGACCGCCGTGCGCACGTCGTCGTTGATCAGAGTACTGAAGACGATCGGCGGTTTGCCTTCCTTGATCGCGGTACGGTTGATTTCAGCTACCGCCGCCTCCGCCTTTTCCACCGTGTCCACGAACGGCATCGTACGCTTGCGGAACTCCGCGTCGGGGAACTGCGTGAGCAGCGTCTTGCCAAGCAGTTCCGCGGTGATGCCGGTGCGGTCCGACACGAAAAAAACGGTACGCTGTATTTTCATGGTTGCCGGGGAATGCGCCCAGGTTTTGACAAGAGGAGTATGCAGCAGTGCTTGTCGTGGCGCAAAGCCTGACCGTCGGCCGATCCCGGAACGAAGTTGAAATCAGACGACACGGTTCCGCGGCTCACCGCGGACGAAAGCCTCGATATTCTCGATCAGCTGGTCCGCCATGGTTTGCATGGCGTCGCGGCTGGCCCAGGCGATGTGCGGCGTCAGGATGAAATTGGGCAGATCGAGATCGAGCAGCGGATTGCCAGCGCGCGGCGGTTCAACGGTCAATACGTCGAAACCCGCGCCGCCGATCACGCCTTGCGCGAGCGCCGGTACCAGCGCCGCTTCGTCCACCAGCCCGCCGCGCGCGGTGTTGATGAGCAGGGCATGGGAGCGCATTTTTTTGAGTTCCGCCGCACCTATCATATGGTGCGTAGCGGGTGTCAGGGGACAGTGCAGCGTGATCACGTCGCTCTCCATCAGGACGTTATCGAATGACGTGTACCCGGCACGGACCGTTTGAGCGTTCTTGTGTTCGGCGATCAGCACGCGCATGCCGAACGCCTCGCCCAGTTTTGCCGTGGCCCGGCCCAATGCGCCGTTGCCGATCACGCCGAGCGTGCTGCCGTGCAGATCGCGGATCGGGCGCGTGAACAGGCAGAACTGTTCGGCCTTCTGCCACAGGCCGTTTCGCACGTCCTCGCGATAACCCGGCAGCCCGCGTTGCAACGCAAGAATCATCGCGAACACGTGTTCGGGCACGGTGTGCACCGCGTAATTCCGGATGTTGGACACGACGATCCCGTGCGCGCGGCAATAGTCGAGGTCGACGTTGTTGGTGCCGGTGGCGCACACCGCGATCATCCTCAGCGACTTGGTCTGCGAAATGCTTCCGGCCATGAGCGGCACCTTGTTGCTGATGGCGATGGTCGCGTTTTGCAGTCGCTCCGCGACTTGCGTAGCCGCGGTGGCAGAGTATTCCTGCCATTCATGCGGAAAAGCAGGTCGGTGGATTTCGGCTCGTATGCTGTCGCGGTCGAGGAAGACGATATGTTCCATGTTGTGTAATTATCTGATTAATATGTTACATGGAACCATGTCGTCAGCCGGATTGACAGTGTTGTTTGCGAGCCTGTATAAAATACAGACAATTAATTCCAAACAAGAAAACAATAACGCTGGAGGAGGTTGCACTCATGTTTCGATGCAACTCGATGGTTTCGGTTCTGTGGCAGGGAATATGCCGCATCTTTTCCGTTGGTTCAAATAAATCTTCCAATCATCCCGCCTGCAAAAAATCATCCTGGGTGAACCTGGCGTTCGCCGCCATGATCGCAATGACGGTCGTGGCCTGCGGTTCGGGTGGTGGAGGCGGTGGTGGGGGTGGCACTAGCACTGGTAATAGCAGCGGTGGTAGTAGTGCTAATGTGACTGTAAGCGGCGTTGTTGTGGATGCTTCGGGCGCGTCGTCAGTGCCAGCCGCAGGCGTGATGGTAACATTGCGCGACGTGCGTCATGCGGCCTTGTCGACGACGACCTCGGCCAACGACGGATCATATACGTTTGCAAATGTTCCCGTTTCCACGGATTTTTATATCAGCACGAGTAAAACCGGCTACACAAACTGCAACTCGCAAGTATTGAATTTAACGGCCAGCGAAACTGTTCATCTGATCATCCTTAGTCCCTCAGCTGCCAAAGAAGCGGCTGACGCGTTTTACGGCAGTGTGGGAGGGGCCTCCTGGAACGACGCTTTTTATTCCGGGAAAAGCTGGTTTGGTATGGACTTCCTCAATGCATCTGGCAATGATGTGCCAGGCATTACACTTACTTCGTCACCTAACGGGGCGATCGTAAGATACAACAACGGTTCAGATATTTTCTCGACCACATCTCCGACGATTTCATCAAATAACCAAACACTCATCGGCGGTTATAGTGCTTCCGCAGGAATATACACATTTGTTACTAACTTTGGCAAAACTGTTAAATTACCTCTGCTCCAGGGCGAAATAACTTATTCATATAGTAATTTAATTCCCCGGACTTTATCCTGGTCTTCTGCTAATTCCGGTACAGGTAACACCCTCTACAGCGTCACCTCCTCGTCATCTCAGGTTGTCGCCGTCGGATCGCTCGGCACCATTCTCACTTCCGTGGACGGCGTTTCCTGGACAACGAGTTCTTCCAACATCGTTGTCAATCTCAACGGCGTCGCTACCTCGGGAACAAAATTTGTCGCGGTCGGCGATTCGGGAAAGATCATCACCTCATCCGACTTGGTTACCTGGGCCCCGCAAGTGTCGGGGACTACCAACAACTTGCATGGCATAGCCTGGACCGGCTCGCAGTTCATCGCGGTCGGCGATTCAGGCACGATTCTGACATCTCCTGATGCAGTGACCTGGACCCCGCAGACATCGGGAACGACGAATAGCTTGTATAGCGTTGCCGGCCACGGTTCTCAGAATGTAGTGGTGGGACCTGGCGGCATCGGGGGCACCATCCTTACTTCACCGACAGGTTCGGTATGGACACCCAGGACGCCCCAGGGTGGAAACAGTCTCTTCAGCGTGGTCTGGACCGGAGTCCAGTTCTTGATCGCGGGAGACGCTGGGGGTGGTTTTTCACCGACCATGCAGGTTTCGTATGATGGAATAACATGGGCGGGGCAGACGGCTGCCTATGGCAATCCCATGCACGGAGCTGCATGGTCCGGCGCCCAGTTTGTAGTTGTTGGAACGGCTGGCATCATCCAAACGTCTCCCGATGGCATCAGCTGGACACCGTACCAGGCGCCGGGCGGGGTAAATTTCAATGGTGTCGCCTGGTTTAAGGATCGATTCATTGCGGTGGGGACGAGCGGACAGATTTATATCGGCTCCCCTGATAATACCGGCGCGGAGTTGTACAACACGTTGTACAGCAGCGTTTCCTCGTCAACGCAAGCGGTTGCCGTCGGATCGCTCGGCACCATCCTCACTTCCGAATTCATCGCCGTAGGTGATTCAGGAACGATCCTGACATCGCCCGATGCGGTGACCTGGACTGCACGAACATCGGGTACGACGAATGATTTGTATGGCGTGGCGGGTCACGGCACTCAGAACGTGGTGGTGGGGGCTGGTGACTTTGGGAGTGTCTTGGGCATTGGGGGGACCATCCTTACGTCGCCGACGGGTTCTACGTGGACACCAAGAGCATCTCAAGGCGGGAAGATTCTCTACAGCGTGGTCTGGTCCGGAACCCAGTTCTTGATTGCAGGAGATAGGTTCTATTATGGTTCATACGCCATACAAACTTCGTTCGACGGAATAACCTGGACAGGTCAGACGGCCGTCTATGGTAATGCCATGTACGGAGCCGCTTCGTCCGGCGCCCGGTTTGCCGTCGCCGGGACAGCCGGCATAATACAGACGTCCTCCGATGGCATCAGCTGGTCATCCCTCCAGGCACCGGGCGGCGTAAATTTCAATGGTGTCACCTGGTTTAGGAACCAGTTCATCGCGGTAGGGACATTTGGAGAGATCTATTTTGCGCCATAGACGTGAGTAATTTAAGTTTTTTTACTTGTGTTTATTTTGTTGCAGCTTTCCAATGGCCTCGAGAATCCCGCGCATCAAATCCAGCGGCGTCGGCGGGCAGCCGCGGATGACGGCGTCCACGGGAATCACGTTCGATACCGCGCCGCAGGAGGCGTAGCTCACGCCGAATTCGCCGCCGTTCGCGCCGCACTCGCCGACCGCGATCACCAGCTTGGGTTCGGGTGTGGCGTCGTAGGTGCGGCGCAGCGCCGCCTCCATGTGGCGCGACACCGGGCCGGTGACGAGCAGCATGTCGGCGTGCCGCGGTGAAGCAACGAAGTGAACACCGAAGCGCTCGATGCCGTAATAGGGATTGTTGAGCGCCTGGATTTCCAGCTCGCAGCCGTTGCACGAGCCGGCGTCCACCTCGCGGATCGCGAGGCTCCCGCCGAACAGTTCGCCGATCCTGTTTTTCAGTTGCGCGCCGATCTCCTCGAGCGCCGGTTCCTCGATTTTCGGCAGGCGCTCGGTGACGATGCCGATGCGCTGGATCTTGTTCAGGATTCGCAGCATGTCACGGGCTCCTAGAGGTCATGGCCGGAATAGGAGCCGTTCACGGATTTGTTGCACACCGGGAAATCCGGAACGATGTTGTCGCGCACCAGTTTCTCGAGCGTCGGCCAGGTGAGCCAGCTCGGGTCGCGCGGGAAATAGCGGGCGATCCGGCCGCCATCGTCGAAGCGCACGTACGCCAGGATTTCACCGCGGAAACCCTCGACCAGGCCCAGACCTTCCGCGCCCGCCGCCGGCGATTTCCACGGCACGTGAACCGGGCCCGCCGGGAGATCGGCCAGCAGTTTTTCAATCAACGCGAAGGACGCCAGGATTTCCTGCATGCGCACTTCGACGCGGGTCGCCACGTCACCTTGCGTGAACACCGGGACCTCGAGATTCATCCCCTGGTACGGAGCATAAGGTGCATCCTTGCGCACATCGAAGGCGATACCGCTGGCGCGGCCGACGTAACCCAGCGCCCCGAACGCCTTCGCGGTCTCGGGAGCGAGATAGCCCGTGGTGTCCAGCCGGTCCTCGAGCGACGGCATATCCTCGACGATGTTGTACAGGCCGGCCAATTCCTTGCGCAGCGAAGCGACCTGTTTCTGCATCGCGGCTGATGCCTGATCGCCGATATCGGTGGCGACGCCGCCGGGAACGACGACATCCATCATGAAGCGGTGGCCGAAGGCTTCGCGACTGAGGCGCTGCCACAGCTCACGCAGTCTTCCAAACTGGTAGAACGCGAAAGTGAACGAGACATCGTTGCAGATCGCGCCGATGTCGCCGAGATGATTCGCGACGCGTTCGCGTTCGGCCATGATGGCGCGCAGCGAAAGCGCGCGCGCCGGTACCGTGACGCCGGCCGCTTTTTCCATCGCCATGCACGCCGCCCAGGCATGCGCCACCGTGGAATCGCCGGAGACGCGCCCGGCGAGCCGCGCGAGCCCCGCGGCGTCGCGACCTTGGGCGATCTTTTCGATGCCCTTGTGCACGTAGCCCAGGCGTTCCTCGAGATTCAGCACGGTTTCGCCCACCGCCTGGAAACGGAAGTGTCCCGGTTCGATGATGCCGGCGTGCACCGGCCCGACGGGAATTTCATACACGCCGCTGCCGTGGGCAAAAAGAAAGCGGTAGTTGTCGTTCGGCGGTGTCTGCGCGGGCGGATGTCCCGCCGCCGGGAAATCCTTGCGCAACGGGAATTCGGAGTCCTTCCATGCCCGATGCCGCGTCCAGCGGCGCGGATCGGGATGATCGGTGAAGACGACGCCGAGCATGTCCTGCATGTGACGTTCCGGGCGGTCTGCGGCGACATAATAAGGAGTGTGCGAGGGCAGAATCGGCGTGGCGCGTTTGACCTGTGCGCGCGCGATGAAATAGACACCGTCCTTTTCAAAAGCGGCATTGACGATCAGGTCTTCGCCGTTGTCCTCGCCCCAGGCCGCCACCCAGCGGCAATCCCAATTCTTGGCCTCGTGAGCGAATCGCCCCCAGTCGTCGGCGCCGATTTTCAGCAGGCGCGCTGGCGCGAGCCCGGGAGCCGGTTCTTCCTGCACGCTGATTTCCCGCAACGACAGCCTGCCGAGAAACGAAGTCATCCACGCATTGGTCGTCATAGCGGCGAGCTTCCCGAGATCAGCACCGTCGCCTGTTCGAACCATTTCGACAGGAACACGGGGATGGCGATGCCGAGCCACAGCACCAGCCCGAGCTGGATCATCACCGGCAGCATGTTGGCGCGCACCGGCAGCTGGCCCTCCGGCGCGTCGCCGTACACCATCGGATGCAGATGCCGGAACAGGCCGGCGAAGGCGATCGCCAGGCCCACCAGCAGCGGCACGGTCAGCCACGGCCAGGACTTCATGGTCGCGGTCAGCACCAGGAATTCGCTGACGAACACGCCGAACGGCGGGAAGCCGGCGATGGCCACGGTGCCGAGCAGCAGGCCCCAGCCGACCGCCGGCTGGGTGCGGATCAGGCCGCGGATTTTTTCGATTGTTTGCGTGCCGGCGATCTGCGCCGCGTGGCCGACGGTGACGAAGATTGCGGACTTGGTGAGCGAGTGCACGGTCATGTGCAGCAGCGCGCCGAAGGTGGCGAGCGGCCCGCCGATGCCGAAGGCGAAGGTCATAAGCCCCATGTGCTCGATCGAGGAATAGCTGAACATGCGCTTGATGTCGCGCTGCCGGTGCAGGAACAGCCCGGCGACGGTGAACGATAGCAGGCCGAAGCCCATCATGAGATAGCCGGCCAGGTTGCTGTGCAGCGATCCATCGACGAGCATTTTCACACGCACCAGCGCGTACAGCGCCACGTTGAGCAGCAGCCCCGACAGGATCGCCGACATCGGCGTCGGGCCCTCGGAGTGCGCGTCGGGCAGCCAGTTGTGCAACGGCACCAGACCCACCTTGGTCCCATAGCCCACGAGCAGGAACACGAACGACAGCGTGAGCACCGTCGGTTCGAGTTGCGCGGCGGAACCGTAAAGCACGTTCCACAGCAGCGCGTCGTCGCGTACCGGAATGACGCGCTCCGCGGCGAAGAACAGCAGCACGGTGCCGAACAGCGCCTGGGCGATGCCGACGCCGCAGAGGATGAAATATTTCCACGCCGCCTCGACCGCCTCAGGTGTGCGGTAAAGTGAAACCAGCAGCACCGTTGCCAGCGTCGCACCCTCCATCGCCACCCACAGGATGCCGACGTTGTTGGTGGTGAGCGCCGCGAACATCGCGAACATGAAGCCCTGGTACATGGAATGGTACAGCCGCATGCGGCGCTTGCTGATGTGCCGCGTTTCCACCTCGTGCTGCATGTACGGGCGCGAGAAGATCGCCGTGGTCAGGCCGACGAAGGCGGTGAGCGCCACGAGATAGACGTTGAAGGCGTCTATATAAAGCATGCGGCTCGGCGACAGGATCGGCCCGTCCGCGAACACGTCCAGCGCCAGCCCCAGGGAGGCGGCGAGCGTCAGGGCGGCGAGCGCGACGTTGACCCATCCGGCCTGGCGGAGGTGGCCGATCAGGGCCATCAGTACGATGCCGGCGAGCGGAATCAGCAATACCAGCCACAGCGCGGTCATTCATCCACCTCGCGCAGGCGGTTCAACCGGTCCACGTCGAGCGAATCGATGGAGGCGCGCATCTGGAAGAAGAACACGCCGAACAGGATCGCCGCCACCAGCACGTCGAAGGCAATGCCCAGTTCGACGATCATCGGCATGCCGTAGGTGGAGACCACGGCGGCGAAGAACAATCCATTCTCGATGGACATGAAGCCGATGACCTGCGAGATCGCTTTCTTGCGCGTGATCATGAGCAGCATGCCGAGCAGCACCACGGCGATGCTCACGGCGATGGTGTTGCGCGTGATCAGCGCCGACAGCTGCACGATGGGAAGCGCGACATAGTAGCTGAAGATCACGAGGCCGCCGCCGGCGAGCAGCGTCAGCGACGGATAGGCAACGGACTCCACGTCGCGGTGAATCCTGAGGCGCACCGCCAGGCGGTGCAACATCCACGGAATCAGCAACGCCTTGAGCAGGAACGTCATGCCGGCGGAGATGTAGAGATGCGGGTGATCCGTGGCGTAGGCGACCAGCGCGGTGGTCACGGCCAGCAGCGTTCCCTGCCAGGCGAAGGTGTGAATCAGCGGCACGATGCGCGACTGCGCCAGCATGACGAACGAGGTGAACAGCACGATCGCGGCGAACAGCAGGATCGCCTGATCGTAGAGACTGAGCTGGCCGAGTTCCATGTCAGAGCCCCGATTCCAGCACCACCCGGGTCAGCATGCCGAGCAGGCTCAGGAGGAAGGCGAATCCGAGGAACTGCGGCACGCGGAACAGGCGCATCTTGGCCATGACGGTCTCCCAGGTCACCAGCAGCACGCCCAGCAGCGCGAGCTTGCCGGCGATGGCGACCAGTCCCGTCGCCAGATTGTCCAGGGACATTTCGGTGGTGATGCCCCAGGGGAAAAAGACATTGGCGACCAGCACCAGATAGATCATCAGCTTGAGCTGGCCGGCCCATTCGATGAGCGCCAGGTGCCGGCCGCTGTATTCGAGGATCATCGCTTCGTGCACCATGGTCAGTTCGAGATGCGTCGCGGGGTTGTCCACCGGGATGCGCCCCGATTCCGCCACCGCCACCATCATCAGGCCGAGCGCCGCGAAGATGAACGAGGGCCGCAGTACCAGTCCGCTGTTCAGCGTGTAGGTCACGGCCTCCGAGAGATTGGTGGTCGAGGCCGACATCGCCAGCGTGAACACCGCCATCAGCATGACCGGCTCGGCGAGCGCGCCGATCATCATCTCGCGCGACGAGCCCATGCCGCCGAAAGCGGTGCCGATGTCCATGCCGGCGAGCGCGGTGAAGAAGCGCGCCAACGCGAAGAAGCCGACCAGCACGATGACGTCGGCAATCGCGGCCGTCGGCAGGTTCACCGCCACCAGCGGCACCACCGCGGCGGCCAGCACCGTGGCGCCGAAGACGATGTAGGGTGTGGCGCGGAAAATCCACGAGGCGTTCGCGGCCAGCACCGTGTGTTTGCGGAACAGCTTGGCGAGGTCGCGATACGGTTGCCACAGCGACGGCGCGGCGCGGTTCTGCATGTGGCACTTCACGCGCTTGATCCAGCCGCCGAGCAGCGGCGCCATCGCGACGAACAGCAGGGTCTGGGCCAGCGCCATCAGCCAGTCGATCATGAGCCGATCTCAAAAATGTTTGTCGCAATACTTTTCATGTCGCTTTACATCGGGTATTCAGCAAGAAAATGTCATACATAAGGTATTTTTGAGATCGGTTCATGTCACCACCCACAGCAGCAGGATCAGCGTGAAGAAGGAATAGGCGAGGTAGGTATGTATGCTGCCGGTCTGGATCAGGCCGATGCGGCGCGCCGCCGCCAGCACCAGGTGGCCGATGGGTTCGTACAGGCGCGACCAGGATTTGTCGTGAACCTGCAACTGGTGACGGATGCCATCGGTGCGCAGCGGTTGCGCGGGATTCCTGGTTTCCTCGACGTCGACTTTCAGGTCCCAGACCGGCGCAAAGATGCGCTGGATCGGCATCGAGAACGCGGTGCCGGTGTATTGCATGCGCGAGTTGAGCGAACCGAAACCGCAATCCCACGGATCGCCGCGCCGGATATTGACGGCGCGCACCCGCAACCAGGCGTAGGCGATGAGCGCGAACAACAGGATGCCGACCAGTACCAGCGGCGCGGAATACGAGGCCACCCTGGGCGAAATCGGCGTGAGCCACATCCAGCCGTGGGCCGCGGCGCTGGGCGGTCCCTGGCCCAGCAACTGGTTGGGAATGGCGTCGATGACGCCGATGACCGCGGACGGGAAGATGCCGAACAGCACGCACAATACCGCCAGCAGGCCCATACCGAGGCGCATGCCGATGGCCGCTTCATGGGCGTGGCCCACGCGCCGGCTGCGCGCCTGTCCCAGGAACGCGACGCCGTAGACTTTCACGAAGCAGGTCGCCGCCAGCACCGCCGACAGGGCCAGTACCGCGGCCGCGATCGGGATAAGGCTGCGCAACACGCCGCTCTCCAGCGCCGGCGCCTGCAACGCGGCCTGGAAGGTGAGCCATTCGGAAACGAATCCGTTCAGCGGCGGCAGGCCGGAAATGGCGAGGCAACCGATCAGGAAAAACACCGCGGTCTGCGGCATGCGCCGGATCAGTCCGCCCATGTTGTTCAGGTCGTATTCATGACAGGAATGCGCGATCGCGCCGGCGCCGAGGAACAGCAGGCCCTTGAACAGCGCGTGACTCAGGATGTGATACAGCGCCGCGAGCAGGCCGAGCACGCCGAGGACGGTGTGTCCGGTGCCGATGAAAATCATGGACAAGCCCAGCCCCGAGAGAATGATGCCGACGTTCTCGATCGAGCTGTAGGCGAGCAGGCGCTTGAGGTTGTTCTGTATCAGCGCGTACAGCACGCCCAGCAACATGGAGGCGGAGCCGATGATCAGCAGCACCACCCCCCATTGCCACTGGATGTCGCCCACCAGGTCGTACGTGAAACGGATCAGTCCGTAGATCGCCACCTTGATCATCACGCCGCTCATGAGCGCCGAGATGTGCGAGGGCGCGACCGGATGCGCTTCCTGCAGCCACGCGTGCAGCGGCACCATGCCCGCCTTCATGCCGAAGCCGAAGAACGCCAGCGCGAAGGCGATCGACGCCCAGGTGACGGACAGATCGGTGGCGCGCATCGCCTCGAAGGTGAATCCGCCGCCGAAACCGGCCAGCACGCCGAACCCGAGCAATATCGCCAGGCCGCCGACGTGCGCCATGAGCAGGTACAGGAACGCCGCGCGCCGGTTGGCGGCGTGCTGGTGCTGATAGGCGACCAGGAAATAACTCGAGACCGACATCAGTTCCCAGGCGATCATGAACACGAAGGCGTCGTCCGCGAGCAGCACCAGCAGCATGCCGAGGACGAACAAGCCGCTGAACAGGCCGAGCGCGGAGAGCGCCTGTTTGTTTCCCGGATGAGTGAACTCGCGCAGGTAACCGGGCGCGAACAGGCTGATCACGAACACGAGCAGCCCGACGATGCTGAAGAAAAACCCGGAGAGCGGATCGAAACGCAGATGCCACTTGAGCCAGGGCAGGCCGAGCGCCAGTACGTCGGTGGCGGGCGTTTCGTCGATCATGGCCCAGCCGCCGGCGACGATGGCCAGCAGGCCGCACGCGCCGAGAAACAGGGAGGAGCCGTAGCGCAGCAGATGAGGGTAGCGATCCGCGCCCAGCGATACGACGCCGGATGCCAGGGCACCGGCCAGAGCCAGATAGGCGAAGATCAGCGGTGACAAATCTTTTTGAATCCGGTGATGGGCGCGGACGGCGTGTTCGCGCACGATCCTGTTTGTTTTGTTGAATCTCCGCGGAACCGCGCGAAGATTCCCTGCCTCGAATTGCCGCGAATGATGCTAGAGCCTGGGGTCGAAAAATTCAAGCGCGGCGGTCAGGAAGGGGTGGAGGAGGTTTCCGCCTCCGGCGCGGCGACCGGTTGCACGCGCGCGATCTCGATCGCGGTGCCGCGGGTGCGCAGGATTTCCACCAGGTAACCGTGGATCATCAGGCTGGTGCCGGGCTCGGCGATGTCCTCGAGGTATTCCACGATCAGTCCGTTCAGGGTGCGCGACTCGTCGGTCGGCAGGTTCCAGCCGAGGCGGCGGTTGAGGTCGCGCAGGCTGACGGTGCCGCGCACCAGGAAGCTGCCGTCCGGCTGCGGCTGGACGTCTTCCATCTGGCCGAGCGCCTGGGCGCTGAAGTCGCCGACGATCTCCTCGAGGATTTCGTCCAGCGCCACCAGTCCGCGAATGTCGCCGTACTCGTCGACCACCAGGCCAACGCGGCGCTTGACCTGCCGGAAGTTGAGCAACTGGGTGTTGAGTGTGGTGCCGGACGGGATGAAGTAGGGTTCGACGATGGCCTGCCCGAGCGATTCCCGGTCGAGCTTGCCCTCGCGCATCAGGTTCATGACGCGGCGCACGTGGATCATGCCGGTGACGTTGTCGAGGCTGCCGTGGTAGACCGGCAGCCGCGTGTAACGGCTGCCGGTGATCTGAGTGACGATGTCGTCCCACTCCGCGTCCAGGTTCACGCCCTCGATTTTTCCGCGCGGCACCATCACCTCGTCCACCGTCACCTTTTCGAGATCGAGAATCGCCAGCAGCATGTCCTGGTGGCTTTCCGGAATCAGCACGCCGGCTTCCATGATGATGGCGCGCAGCTCCTCCGGGCTCACCTGGTCGGCGGACCGGGCCTGCACGCGCACGCCGATGAGACGCAGCAGGCCGTTGGCCATGCCGTTGACGACCCACACCACCGGGTAGATGAGCCACAGCATCGGCCGCAACACGTAGGCGCTGGGAAAGGCGATGCGTTCCGGGTGCAGCGCCGCCAGCGTCTTGGGCGCGAGGTCGGTGAGGATCAGGATCACGAGGGTGATGATCACGGTGGCGATACCGACCGCGCTTTCTTCCTTGCCCCACAGGCGGATGACGGTCACCGTCGTGAGCGCGGAGAACAGCGCGTTGACCGAATTGCTGCCGAGCAGAATGACGCCGATGAGACGGTCAGGGCGGGCCAGCAGCCGCTCGGCGAGGCGCGCGCCGCGGTGGCCGGAGGCGGTGAGATGCCGCAACCGGTGACGGTTGAGGCTGACCATGGCGATCTCGGCGGCCGAGAAAAAGGCGGAAAGAAAAACCAGGAAAACCAGGGCGCCGATCAGCGCGCCAACGGGGATATCGGTCAAGGACGCTTGTCCTCCCTGTGAGATGTGAAAATTGTAACACCGCCCGGGCCGGGTTTGTTGCCGGATATTACCGGGAGGTCCGGCGCGGAATCATGAACGGCGGCGTACAAGGCGCGCGCCGGGTATTTCAGCGGTGTCTCCGGAGGATGCGTTTACGCGGGCGCTTGAAATGTGGCGTGTGCTTCCCCGGCATCCGATCCGGCGTGCGCCAGGCGTCGTGCGATTTCCTTCAGCGCCGCGTCCTCGGATGCAAAAATATTGTCCTGGCCGATCTTGTCGATCAATCCGGTTCGCTGCATGACGTCAGTCACGTTGCCCTTGATGCTGCAGAAGACCAGCGCGATTTTATTCTGGCTCAACCGGTCCACCAGGTTTTTCAGCATCTCCACGCCCGAGGCATCCAGGCCGTTGATTCCGTTCGCCACCACCAGAATGTATTTCAGGTCCGGATCGTGGCTGACGAGATACAGCGTGGATTCCTCGAAATAGTTCACGTTGGCGAAATACAGCTGGCCGTCGAACCGTATCGCCGTCACCTGCGGGTGAAGCCTGGGCAGGTTGAACCGCTCGGCGTTGCGCAGCATTCCGTCCGTGTCGAGACCCAGCAGCACGATGCGCGGTTTCATGGTGCGGAAGAGAAACAGCGTCAGGGACAGGAGAATGCCGGTGAGAATGCCGTTCTGGATGTTCGGGGCGAACGCCAGGGTGGCGATGAACGTGATCACGGCGGCGATGCCATCCGGTTTGCCCGCGATCCAGGACTCCTTGATGGTCTTGAAGTTGATGAGGCTGATGACCGCCATCATGATCGTTGCCGCCAGCACCGGTTTGGTGAGGTGGTGCAGCAGCGGCGTGAAGAACAGGAGCGTCAGCAGCACCGCCAGCGCCGAGAATATCGAGGACATCCCGGTTTTGGCGCCGGCGGCGAGATTGAGCGCGGAGCGGGAAAACGAGCCGCTGACCGGCATCGCGTGACTGAAGGCCGCCGCGACCTTGGCGAGCCCCTGTCCGATCAGCTCCTGGTTTTCATCCCATTGGCTGCGCGTCTTGATGGCGATGATCTTGGCGCTCGACATGGCCTCCATGAAGCTGATGAGGGCGATCACGAAAGCCGTCGGCAGCATGTGCATGCTGGCCTTCCAGTCGACGGGAGGTATGCTGATGCCGGGGAGCCCCTGCGGAATAGCGCCGACGATGCGGCCGCCGAGTGCCTCGAAGCCGATGGCGTAGCTGACGAAGGTGGCAAGGGCGACGGTGATGAGCACGCCCGGCAGCTTCGGAGCGAATTTCTTGAGCAGCGCCATCAGCGCGAGCGAGCCCAGGCCGAAGAGCAACGATTCGAAGTGCATGGCGTCGACGTTTTCGAGGACATGCAGGACGTCGGTCAGGAAGTGCTGGCTGTTTTTCAGCGAAAGCCCGACCATGGCGGGAAGTTGTGACAGGCCGATGATGATGGCGGCGGCGTTGATGAAGCCGCGCAGCACCGGGTAGGACAGGAAGTTGAGCAGCACGCCCATGCGCGCCACTCCCAGGCCGATCTGGACCAGGCCGGACAGGAGCGCCATCAGGATGACATAGGCATAAAACTGTTCCGTACCGTAGGTGGCGAGCGGCATGATGCTCGCGGCGGTGAGCAGCGACGTCATCGCCACCGGTCCGGTCGACAACAACAGCGACGAACCGAAGAGCACGCCGACGATCACCGGTATGAGCGCCGCGTACAGCCCGTAATAGGCGGGCACGCCGGACAATTGCGCGTAGGCGAGGGACTGCGGTATGGCGACCAGCGCCACCGTCAATCCCGCGATCAGGTCGTCTTTCAGCGTATGCCGGTTGACCTGGGGCCACCATTGCAGAAACGGAAAAAGACGCTGCCAAATGGGGTTGTGATTCGAAACGGCAAGCTGGTTCATGACATGTATTCGGTCAGGTTCGTTTTTGAGCGGATGGTCTTAACAAGGACTGCTTGCTTCGTCACCAAGAGAGGCGTTGATTCTAACATCATTGCGTTGTTCTCCCTGAAAGACGCGTAACGACACCGGGAAAGGCCGATTCACGTCTTTTTCGGCGGCGTCACGGGGCAGACGATGTTGAGCGGGCAGTCCACCTCGTGATGGTTGCCGAGCGCCTTCCAGGCGTAATCCAGTGCCTGATCCTCGGTGCGGAAGAAGCGTGCCGATCCCAGTCGCTCGTATAGTCCGGTGCGCAGGAAAACGTCCATGACCTGCTTCTTCAGGCCGGTGAACAGCAGCTGGATGCCGGCCTTGTCGAGGCGTTCGGCCAGATGCGACAGCATTTCCTCGCCGGTGGCATCGACCTGGTTGATGCCTTCGCCCACGACGATGACATATTTAAGGTCAGGGCGGATCGCCACGCGTTCCATCACCTTGTCCTCGAAGTAGCTGGTATTGGCGAAGTAGAGCTGGCCGTCGAAGCGGATCATGGAAATGTTCCTGCAGGTGTCGAGCCCGAACACCTCGGCATCGCGCAGCGTGCCGTCGGCGTGGCGCGCCAGCACCGCCACGCGCGGCTGCATGGTTCGATAGAGATAGAGCATCAGCGCCAGACCGGCGCCGACCAGGATGCCCTTGTCCAAGTGCGGTGCGAACGCCAGCGTCAGCACGAAGCTGACGACCGCCACGATGCCGTCCTGCCGGTTGGCCAGCCACGCGTGCCTGACGGCCTTGACGTTGATCAGACCGACGACCGCCATCATGATCACGGCCGCGAGCGTCGCCTGCGGCAGGTGATACAGCAGCGGCGTCAGCCACAGCAGCGTGATCACCACGATCGCGCCGGTGATCACCGAGGCGAATCCGGTGACGGCGCCGGCGCCGATGTTGACTGCGGAGCGCGAGAACGAACCCGAGGTCGGGTAGCTCAGCGTCAGGCTGCCGACGATGTTGCCGATGCCCTGGCCGACCAGCTCCTGGTTGGCGTCGAGTTTCTGGCGCGTCCGCGTGGCCATGGCCTTGGCGATCGAAATCGCCTCCATGAAACCGATGAGCGAAATGGTGATCGCCGCCGAGAGCAACTGCAACATGGCGCCGAGGTCGAGTTTCGGCAGCGCCAGCGACGGCAGACCGCTCGGAATGCCGCCGACCACGTTGCCGCCGCCGTTCATGACCAGCTTCTCGCCGTCGACGCTGCGGATGCGCCACAGGCGTCCGTCCACCTTCGTGTCCGGCGGCGCGTGGCCGTGCAGGTAGAAGCGTCCCAGGCCGCCGTCGGTTCGCGGCACGTGGTCGAAACGGGTCTTCTTGATTTCCTCGACGTCGGTTTTGACGCTCTTGATGCGCCGTTCGCGCTTGAGCTTGAGCGTGTCGTAGGCGTGCTGGGCGAGCAGGGTGCGCGAGTCGTCGGTGCCGAACTGTTCGCGCGTTTGACGATACCGCGTGTCCGCGTCGGCGATCGCCTTGTCGAGTTCCGGAATCTCGCGCTGGAGCGCGATCTGGTCGCGCACCACCAGTTGCACCGCCTCGCTTTCGAACTGGGCGATATCCGCCGTGTCGATGTGTTCGAATCGGATCGCCCAGGAGATCACGATGCTGATGGCGACGGCGATGAGCACGTTGGGAATGCGCGGGTTGATCCGGCGCAGCACGATCATGATGGTAAAGGCGCCCACGGCGATGAAGAACGTCGGCCAGTGGGTCTGGTGCGTGGCGGCGACGATGGTGTTCCACACGGTCTCGACGTGGTTTTCCGCCTTTTCGGCGCGCACGCCGAAGATCTTGTCGAGCTGCGAGGTGGCGATAATGATCGCGGCGGCGTTGGTGAAGCCGATGATCACGGGATGCGAGAGGAAGTTCACCACCACGCCGAGCCGCAGCAATCCGAGCCCGAGCTGGAACAGGCCGACGAGCAGCGACAGGGTGATGGCGTACGCCACGTAACCGGGACTGCCGGAGGCGGCGATCGGCTCGAGCGCGGCGGCGGTGAGCAGTGACACCACCGCCACCGGTCCGGTGGCGAGCTGGCGCGAGGAGCCGAACAGCGCCGCCACCATCGGCGGCAGGAACGCGGCGTACAGGCCGTAATAGGGCGGCAGACCGGCGAGCTGGGCGTAGGCCATGGACTGCGGGATCAGCACCAGCGCCACGGTGATGCCGGCGATGATGTCGGCACGCAGGATCTGTTTGTCGCGCAGTTCGCCGATCCAGCCCAGGAACGGCAGGAATCGGCGCAGGCGAACGGAATGGCGCGGTATCGAATTCATCCGTGTGGCACGCCTGTCGCGACTTACTTCACGATCAGCACGGCGCAGCGGGTCTGGTCAATGACGCGTTCCGAGGTGCTGCCCAGCAGGACCCGCTCGAGACCGGTGCGCCCGCGGCTGCCCATGATGATCAGGTCGGCGTTCTTCTCGTTGGCGGTTTGAACGATCATCTCGTCGGCGCGGCCGTGGGGAATCTTTCCTTCCACCTCCACCCCTTCCTGCTTGAGGAAGGAGACGAGCCGGTTCACGATCTGGTGCGCCTCGCGCTTGCGCTCGTCGCTGTGCACCGGCAGCGTGACCGACACCACCGTGACCGGTGTGTTGCAGAGTTTCGCCAGACACGCCGCGGTGAGCGCCGCGGTGTCGCTGTAGCGCGAGCCGTCGGCGGCGACCACGAAGCGCCGTCCGACGAGTTCCGCGGCGCGCGGCACGACCAGCACGTTGCACGGCGCGTGACCGATGACGCGCACGGTGGACGGGCCCACCATCAGGCGCGCCAGTCCGTGCCGTCCGCGCCGGCCCATGATGATCAGATCGGCCTGTGTCTTCTCGGCCTGGGAGACGATTTCCTGATAGACCTGGTTCGCCTGGGTCGCCTCGCTCCGGCACGCGACGCCGGCCGCGGCCGCCTGCCGCTGCACCTGATCGAGATGCGCGCGCGCCGCGTCGAGTTCCCGGGCGAGGAACTGCTCGCCCATCGCGTCAAGCTCGGTGTCGCCGCCGGCGACGATGTCGACGGCGTGCAAGCGCGCGCCGCATTTGCTCGCCATGCGCACGGCCTCGCGCACCGCGCCGGCGCTGTATTCGGAACCGTCGCTGGCGAGCAGGAAACGCTCGAAGCGTCCCACCGGCGACAGCTGGGCCGCGGCCGGCGTGGCCACCACGTCGGGCGCGAATGCCGCGGCCGGCGCGCCGGCCAGCGCCGCCTCGCGGCGCTGCAGACTGATGCCGCGCCACAAGGCCGAGAATACGATCGCGGCGCCGCTCGCCAGCGCCGCGATCAGCACCACGAAGCTGATGTTCTTGAGCGCGCCGGGAAGATGCGGCGCGAGCGTGTCGATCAGCCCGAGTTCCGAGAGATAGACCGGGACGACGATGGCGCGCGAAACCAGCACCAGCACCATGATCACGCCCATGACCATCTTGATCATGTGCGGTTTGACGTAGGTGGTGCCGATCGCGCCGAGCTGGATGCCGAAGAGCGAGCCGGCGAGGATGATCATCGCCAGGCGGATGTCCACGAGTCCGCTCCAGGCGAATTTCATGGTGCCGCCGAGCCCCATGACGAAGGCGACCACGAGCTCGGAGGCGGAGGCCATGAGCGCGGGGGCGCCCAGGACATAATGCATCGCGGGCACGCCGATGAATCCGCCCACGGCGATGGTCGCCGCGAGCATGCCGGTAGCGAAACCGAGCGGAAGCGTGAACAGCACCGACACGCGCGCATTCAGGCACTTGAAGTACATCATCGTCCCGGGAATGTGGATGGACTGGACCCAGCGGGCGAGGCGGGCGACTTTCTCCTCCTTGTCGTCGGCGGAGTCCCGCGTTTTCATGGCGTCCCACAATATGTAGCAGCCGATGATTCCGAGGATGATCACGAACGCGAGGCTGACATACAGATTGGAACCGGCGTCGCCGAAGCGGCGATGAATGTCTTCCTGAATGTGCGCGCCATAAATCACGCCGGCCTCGGCGGAGACGCCGAGCACCAGCCCGAGCTTCACGTCCACCTGGCCGTACTTGGCACGCTTGATCGCGCCGACCAGCGCCTTGGGAAATTTGTGGCAAATGTTCGAGGCGACCGCGATGATGCCGGGCACGCCAATGCTCATCATCGCCGGCGTGAGCACGAAAGCGCCGCCTGAGCCGATGAAACCGCTGACCAGTCCGCCGATGAAACCGACGACGAGGAGATAGGTGACGTCGAGCGCGTTCAGCGGGATGAAATTCGTCGCGATTTCCATGTCGTCTCCCTATTTCTTCGCCTTGATCCCGAGAACTTCCCAGAAGTGCGCGGTGAAGTTCCCGTGAATGAAGGAAAACAGGAAGGCGACGGCCACGGGCGCGATGAAATACCAGCCGCCCTGCGAGGTGAATTCGAGTATCGAGTCCTCGAAAAGATAAAGCAGGAAGTAAAGCGCCACGGACACCAGCCCGAAGAGCGCGGCGCGCGTGACCTGTTTGCCGGCCAGGTCCAAAGATGTTTTTGTCATTCCAAACCTCCCCTTGCTGATGCAGGCACCGGAATTGATTGTTATGTCTGAAACCGTCTGGTCGTTCGAGCGACCTCAAACCCGCTTGAGCAGCACCTCCAGCACGAACTTGCTGCCGAAGTAGGCGAGCAGCAGCAGCGCGAAACCGCCCAGGGTCAGGTGAATCGCCGGACGGCCGCGCCAGCCGAGCCGCCAGCGCCCGACGAGCAGGACCGCGTACACGACCCAGGCGAGCACCGCCAATATCATATGATGCGTGAACTTGATCGCCTGGCCGAAGATCACCTCGGAAAAGAACACGCCGCTGACCAGCGTCAGCGTGAGCAGCGCGAAGCCGAAGCCGATCATCTGGAACATCACGCTTTCCATGGTCTGCATCGGTGGCAGCGCGCGGATGAATCCGCCCGGGTGCTTGCCGCGCAGGTGACGTTCCTGCATCAGCAGCATCAGGCTCTGCACCGTGGCCAGGCACAGCAGGCTGTAGGCCAGGATCGAGACGATGATGTGCGCCGCCGACACGTTGGAGGTCAGCGGCAGCGACATGTGTCCGGGCCAGAGCCATTCCACCATCACCGTCAGGCCGGCGATCGGCATGATCAGGATGCCGAGGTTGTCCACCGGGCGGATCAGCGAAGTAAAGAGATACAATGTCGCGATCACTCCGGCCACGAGCGAAATCGCCGGGGTCAGCGCCAGGTTCAGGCCGGTGTCGAGCCACAGGCGCGTGTACAGCAGCGTCGCGTGCAGCACGACCGCGCCGAGGCCGAGGGCGAATATGCCGATTTTGGCGTTTCCGGTCACGGCCTCGCCACGCGCCAGGCGCAGGCCGAGCAGCAGGCCGACGCTGAGATACAGCGCCAGGGCGAGGAAATTCATGACGGGATTGGTCATAATGTGCGGCGCCCATGATGGCACAGGTTGGTCTGGCTTTGAAGCGCAAAAGGAAGCATGTATGAGGATTTTGCAAAGGTATTCCCGCCGCCGATGAAAATCCGGATTCTGGGAGCCAGTGGCGGCATCGGCGCGCAGGCACGCACGACGTCGATCCTGGTGGACAACGACATCCTCATCGACGCCGGCACCGGCGTCGGCGATCTGACGCTGGAAGAGTTGCGCGCCATCGATCACGTGTTTCTGACGCACTCGCACCTCGACCACGTGACCATGCTGCCGTTCATGCTCGACACCGTGGGCGCGAGCCGCGCGCAGCCGTTGCGGGTGTACGCGCAGGAGGCGACGCTGGCGACATTGCGCACGCATCTCTTCAGCGGCGAGCTCTGGCCCGACTTCAGCCGCATTCCGACGCCCGAAGCGCCGTTCATGACTTATCATGTCCTGCCGGCCGGCGGCGAGCTGACGCTCGACCGGCGTCGCGTGCGCAGCATCCCGGTGACCCACGTCGTGCCGGCGGTGGGTTACCTGTTGAGCGGAGCCAAGGGCAGTCTCGCCTTCAGCGGCGACACCACGACCACGGAAGAATTCTGGCGGGTGCTGAACGCCACCGGCGATCTGAAGCACGTGATCGTCGAAACCAGTTTTCTGGACGCCGAAGAGCAGCTGAGCCGGGTGTCCAAGCACCTGTGCCCTTCGTTGCTGGCGGCGGAACTGAAAAAACTGAAACCGGGCCCGCGAGTGCACATCACGCATTTGATGCCGGGCGAGGAAGACGACATCATGCGCGAGATCGCGCGGCATATTCCCGACAACACGCCGCGACGGCTCGAGCGGGGTCAGGTGTTTGAGTTATAAGATCATGACCGCCAGGACGCCAGGGTCGCCAGGAAGAAATCATTTTTTCAAAAAATGGCGAGAGAAAGACCGCCGAAGACGTTTCCGATATCAGAAGTTATAATTTTGAGAGCAATTCGAAATAAATCCTGGCGTCCCTGGCGTCCTGGCGGTTAAATTTCATATATATGTTCGACAATCTAAGCCAACGATTACAGACTACCCTCAAGCGTCTGCGCGGCGAGGGCCGGCTCACCGAGGAGAACACGCGCGAGGCGCTGCGCGAGGTGCGCATGGCGCTGCTCGAGGCCGACGTCGCGCTGCCGGTGGTGAAGGATTTCATCGAGCACGTGCGCGCCAAGGCCGCCGGGCAGGAAGTGCTGGCGAGCCTCACGCCGGGGCAGGCGCTGGTCAAGGTGGTCAACGACGAGCTGGTCGCGCTCATGGGCGCGGCCAACGAGCGGCTGAACCTGGCGGTGCGCCCGCCGGCGGTGATCCTGGTGGCGGGCCTGCAGGGCTCCGGCAAGACCACGACCGTCGCCAAGCTCGCGCGCTTCCTGAGCGAGCGCGAAAAAAAATCCGTGATGGTGGCGAGCGCCGACGTCTACCGCCCGGCGGCGATCGACCAGTTGCAGAAACTCGCGGCCACGATCGGCGCCGAATTCTTCCCGAGCCGCACCGACCAGAAGCCGGAAGACATCGCGCGCCACGCCGTGGACGAGGCGCGCAAACGGGTCATGGACGTGCTGATCCTCGACACCGCCGGCCGCCTGCACGTGGACGAGGCGATGATGCGCGAGATCCGCGCGGTGCACGCCGCGATCGAGCCGGTGGAGACGCTGTTCGTGGTCGACAGCATGACCGGCCAGGACGCGGTGAACACGGCCAAGGCGTTCAACGAAGCGCTGCCGCTCAGCGGCGTGATCCTGACCAAGACCGACGGCGATGCGCGCGGCGGCGCGGCGTTGTCGATCCGACAGGTGACCGGCAAGCCGATCAAGTTCCTCGGCGTGGGCGAGAAGACCAGCGCGCTCGAAGCGTTTTATCCGGAGCGGGTCGCGGCGCGCGTCCTCGGCATGGGCGACATGCTCGGCCTGGTGGACGAGGCGGCCCGCGCCTCCGACAAGGAGAAGGCGCAGGAATTCGCCCACAAGCTGGCGAAGGGCAAGGGATTCGATCTCGAGGATTTCCGCGACCAGATGGCGCAGATGGAAAAGATGGGCGGCGTCGCGAGCCTGATGGGCAAGCTGCCGGGCATGGGCGAAGTGCCGGACGCGGCCAAGGCGCAGCTCGGCGACAAGCAGGTGAAGCAACTGGTCGCGATCATCAATTCCATGACGCCGCAGGAACGGCGTTTCCCGGACACGATCCGCGG
>JACQER010000061.1 GCA_016200465.1 Gammaproteobacteria bacterium
CAACAATAACCCGCCGGGGCAGGCCTTGTGAAGGGCATCTGACGGGCGTATTTTTCAGGCCGACCGGCGCCGATTCCACGGTATTACGTTCCCGGAACGACATTTCCAGACATGAATGATGGACCTTCTTCCAGCCGGAAAACCGGCGCCTCGCCAGCCTCCGCCGACGAGGGGTCGGCGGCCTGTCCACTGCCGTCCGCCCCGGATCTCTCGGGCGTCATGGTGGTGCCGCTGCATCCCGGGACGTCGGCGGCCGATTATCTCGAGGCGATGCGGCTCGCGAATGCCACAGCCGCCGCGCACCTGAACGACCCCATGCTGCTGTCCTGGTACGACCGCGACCGCGATTTCGAGGCACCGCAGCACGTGAGTGAATGTCATCAGACCAGTGCCGTGCCCGGTTACGTGGACTACGGCATCCACCATGGCGCCACTCTCATGGTGGACGTGGAGAACGGGCGATTCGTGTTTTTCTACCGGCCGGCCGATGTCTAGAACCGATCTCAAAAATATCTCATGTATGCCATTATTTGGACGAATTTATTCTGTAAAGCGCCAAGCCGGTGATGGCGGCAATCATTTTTGAGGTCGGCTCTAGCCGCGCCGAACTGGCTTGAAACATGGGGCGGAGGTTTTTAAGCTTTTAACCGGCGGCAGTCTCACTCACCAGCGACAAGGAAAGGAGCATCAGCATGGCCTACACCTATCACGAGTTGAAGGAAAAAACCGTGGCCGATCTGCGCGAGATCGCCAAGGGTATCGAGCACGAGGCGGTCGAGGGCGCGACGCAGATGAACAAGGATCATCTGCTCAAGGCGATGTGCACCGCGCTCGGCATCGACATGCACGAACACCATCATGCCGAGGGTATCGACAAGGTGGCGCTCAAGGCGAAAATCCGGGAACTCAAGAAAAAGCGCGACGAGATTCTGGCATCGCAGGACCGCGGTCAGTTGCACGGCGTGCTGCGCCAGATCCACGCCCTCAAGCGCACTATCCGCCGCGCGATGGTTTGAAATAAATTCCTCGCGGGTCAGGCGGGAGATCGGAAGGCAGGCAAAAAAGAACCCGGTACGCGGGGCCGGGTTCTTCAGCTGAAACGAACCAGGGATGGTTCAGGCTTGTTCGATCTTGATCGTGTGCCGCTTGGCGGCTTCCGCCTTGGGAAGCGTCAGTTCCAGCATGCCATCCTTGAATGTCGCCTTGGCTTTGGTGTCATCCACCAGGCAAGGCAGCTGAATGGTGCGGAGAAAATCCTCGCACCGGATTTCATGCCGGTAATACTCTCCCTCTTCTTCGCCCTCCTTTTCTTCCTCTTCCGCGCACCCGCGCAGGGTCACGCTGTCCGCCGTACAGGAGATTTCAATGTCGTCCTTGCCGAAACCCGGCACGGCCGCCCGTACGACAAGCTCCGTTTCCCGATCGATGATGTCCACTTGCGGCATTGCCCCGCGCCAGAACGACCGTTCGGTATATAACGGCCGCATCCAGGACAGCGGGAGCATCCTTTCCGCCAGTTGCTCCATTTCCTCGAATACACCACGCGGGTGCATCGCTTCCCCGGCCCGTGTTTCATGCACTCTCTTCACGGGAACTGTGGTTGCCATGATGCACCTCCTTTCCGATGAGGTAATGTCAGGTGTGCTGCTGAACTTCACTGACGTTCATATCATCGGATTTAATCAACATACAGACAAATAAAATAATTTCATTGATGCCCATCAAACCGGCGGGCCTGAGGACGATTTTATTTCAGATAAGAAAAATCTATGATTCAGGCGCGCCTGATCCGGAAACACTGGTGAATTTTCGAATCACGCTCGAAATCCTTCGGGATGGTCTTGCGTGTGATGTTCTCGATCGCGAGCCCCGTCAGCGCCTGGCTGTCGAGCTTGAAGCGGCGCAGGTTGGTCGAAAATATCAGTGTGCCGCCGGGTTCGAGCAGCGCGGCGGCATCCCGGATCAGCGCCACGTGATCGCGTTGAATATCGAGCGTATCTTCCATGCGTTTGGAGCGCGAAAACGTCGGCGGGTCGAGGAAGATCAATCCATAGCGCCGTAGCCGGTTTTCCTTGAGCCATACAAGCACGTCCGCCTGGATGAGTTCATGGTTTTTGCCTCGCAGGCCGTTCAATTCAAGATTTCGCTGCGCCCAGTCGAGGTAGGTGTATGACATGTCCACGGTGGTGGTGGACGTCGCGCCGCCCAGCCCCGCGTGCACCGTGGCGGTGCCGGTGTAGCCGAAAAGATTGAGAAAACGCTTCCCTTTGGCGAGTTCGCCGAGCATCGTGCGCGTGTCGCGGTGGTCGAGAAACAGCCCGGTGTCGAGGTAATCGGTGAAGTTGACGAGCAAGCAGCACGGACCTTCGCGCACTTCGTGGAATACGCCGGTCTCGCTTAACTTTTCGTACTGGGCGCCGCCTTTCTGGCGTCGCCGCACCTTGAAGAACATCTGCTCGCGCGGGATTTCGAGCACCAACGGGATCACGCCGAGCGCGTGTTGCAGCCGCTGGCGCGCCTTGTCGGGACTGATGGTGTCCGGCGCCTCGTATTCCTGCACGTGCACGTAACGCTTATCGGACTCGTAAACATCGATCGCCAGGTTGTACTCATGCAGGTCGGCGTCGTACAGCCGGTAGGCGAAGATCTCCTGACGCCGCGCCCAGCGACCGAAGTGCTGCAAGTTTTTGCGCAACCGGTTGGCGAACATTTCGGCGCTGGAGCCGGGACGGATTTCAAAAGGTTTCGGCGCGCGCTCCTCGACCACGGACTCCGGCGTGATGTCGAAATGCAGCAACCGGCATTCGATCGCGCCGTTGAAAAGCGTGTGGTAGCGGCCCGCGCGCAGGCCCATGTGTTTGCCGAACTCCGGGTTGCCGGTGAACACCGCCGCGCGCCAGCCGGAGAAACATTTTTTCAGTTGCGTGCCCAGCTCGGCATACAGCGCGGGCAGCTCGGAGACCTCGCCGATGCGCTCGCCATAAGGTGGGTTGACCACGATCAGTCCGGGTGGAGCATCTTCGGGCGCGCAGGCCGACAGCTCGCGGCGTGTGATGACGATGTAATCGCTCAGTCCGGCGCCGGCGACGTTCTCACGGGCGTAGCGCACCGCGCGCGCCTCGTGATCGTAACCGCGGACCGGTGGCAGATGGGCGAGCCCTGCCTCGCGGCGTGTCTCTGCCTCGGCGATCAATCCGTCCCAGAGCACGGCGTCGTGCTGTTTCCAGCGCAGAAAGCCGTAGTAGTCGCGCGTCAGTCCCGGCGCGATGTCGCCCGCGATCAGCGCGGCTTCGATCGGCAGCGTCCCGGAGCCGCACATGAGATCGACGAAAGCACCGCCCTGTTTGGCGATGGCGGGCCAGTTGGCGCGCAGCAGGATCGCCGCGGCCAGATTTTCCTTCAGCGGCGCTTCCACGGCTTCGCTGCGATAGCCGCGCCGGTGCAGCGATTCGCCGGCAAGATCGAGACTTAGCACGGCCTCGTCGCGGTAGAGATAGACGTTGACGCGCACGTCGGGCCGCTCGGTGTCCACCGACGGACGCGCGCCGGCTTCGTCGCGCAACTGATCCACGATGGCGTCCTTCACCTTGAGCGCGCCGAAACGCGAGTGGGTGATGCCCGAGCCGGTGCCCGAGAAGTCCACCGCGAGCGTGCCGCTTGCATCGAGATGCTCGCCCCAGCGAATGCTTTGTACGCCTGTATACAACGCCTCGGCCGAGGCGGCCGGAAAGCGTGCAAGCGTCAGGAGTACGCGACTAGCCAGCCGCGACCACAGGCACGCGCGGTAGGCGGTCGCGAGCGCGCCCGTGAACGCGACCCCGGCGCGGGTTTCCTTCACCTCCTCGGCGCCGAGCGCGCGCAGTTCATCGGCGAGCAGCGACTCGATGCCTTTGGGGCAGGTGGCGAAAAAATTGATCGGGGAAGTCATGCGTGGGCGCATGTTACGTGGCCCGGTGTTGGCGGTAAATGAAAATGGTTATGGTCCCGGCAGGCGGGTATGATAATCGGCTATTGCAGTTCGGGAAGGTCTGATTAGGTAAGTATGCCGTTCGCCCTGAGCCTGTCGAAGGGTGAACGGCAAATACTTGAAAGCAGGAAGAACCCATCCATTCGTGGTTCGACAGGCTCACCACGAACGGACTTGAGGAGTAGTCGCCCATGGCGCGAATTGGACTTGATCCGGAAGGCAAGGTGGTCAGCGAATGTTTCGCGCTGATTTACACGCCGCGACGCGCCCGTGACCGCTTTCCGGAAAACTGCGTGACCGTGGTGGATTCCGAAGCCGCGGCGCTCGAAGGCGCGGACCCCGGAAAAAATCTCTATCCCGCCCGGGTCATCGGTCCGTCGCGTTCCTCCGAGGGGTTCCGGCTCTATTATCTGGTGTGCTGGCTGGATGAGGAAACCTGACCCCGGTTCTTTCCTGGCTTGAAGGCAAAATAAAAGGGCTTCCCTGCGGAAGCCCTTCTTGTCGGCGAAAAGTCGGAATCAGGCTTCGAGCGCGCCCTTCATGACGTCCAGCGCCTTCATCTCGATCTGGCGGATGCGCTCGGCGGAGATGCCGTACTCGTCGGCCAGTTCGTGCAGCGTCGGTTTCTTCTCGTCGAGCCAGCGGCGCTGGATGATGTCGCGCGAGCGGGCATCGAGCGAGGTCAGCGCGGAACGCAACTGCGCCTGACGCAGATCTTCCTGATCGGATTGCGTCGCCAGCACCTCGGGGTTGTAGCGCATGTCCTGCAGGTACCCGGCCGGCGCGGCATGATAGCTGTCCTCGTCGGCGTCATTGTCGGCGTCGAACGCGACATCCGCGTTGCTCATGCGCGATTCCATCTCCTGCACCGTCTCCGGCGACACGTTCAGATTCTCGGCCAGGCTGTCGACCTCGCCGCGGGTCATCCAGCCAAGGCGTTCACGCGACTTGCGCAGGTTGAAGAACAGCTTGCGCTGCGACTTGGTGGTGGCGACCTTGACGATGCGCCAGTTGCGCAGGATGTAATCGTAAATCTCCGCCTTGATCCAGTGGATGGCGAACGACATCAGGCGCACCTTGCGCGCCGGATCGAAATGCTTGACCGCCTTCATCAGGCCGATGTTGCCTTCCTGGATCAGGTCCGCCTGCGGCAGGCCGTAGCCCGAGAAGCCGCGCGCGACGCGCGCGACGTAACGCAGATTCGACATCACCAGTTGGCGTGCGGCGTCGAGGTCGTTGTGCTTGCGATAGCGGCGCGCCAGCTTGCGTTCCTGTTCCACGCTCAGAACCGGCAGCGCATTGACCGCGCGGATATAGGTCGCCAGCCCCTTTTCGGGGTAAAGGTTGATGGGCAATGCCAGTGACTGTTGGGTCATGAATCGGGACCTCCGCTAATTCAGAACTGCCTTCGCTTGGAAAAATATTTTAGCACTCGGTCCATGAGAGTGCCAAACATCTGAAAAGTTCACAAGCCCATGTAAAACAATGGGTAATGAATGGAGTTTATTCAGGGGCTTAGTGGGGTTCTATGGCGCGCAAGTGACGGCTGACCGCAAGCCGCGACCCGAGCC
Source organism: Gammaproteobacteria bacterium (assembly GCA_016200465.1). Classification (GTDB taxonomy): domain Bacteria; phylum Pseudomonadota; class Gammaproteobacteria; order Acidiferrobacterales; family Sulfurifustaceae; genus Sulfuricaulis. The sequence goes on from JACQER010000061.1 coordinate 5,539, forward strand.
AGCCGAGCAGCCCGCCGGACCCGATCAGGGTCAGGGTGGCCAGGAACCCCAGGTTTTCCGCCTCGAACCGGCTCCCGTAGAGGCCGGCGAGGATGTTGATGGGGTCGGAGAGGAACAGCAGTCCCAAGGCCAGCAGCAGCCAGGCCAGCAGCGCCCCGAGCAAACCCTGCAAGGTGCCGGCATAGAGGAACGGCCGGCGGATGAAGGCATTGGTGCCGCCGATGAGCTTGGTGATCTCGATTTCATCGCGCAGGTTGAGCACCGCGAGCCGGATCGTGTTGCCGACGATGAGCAGCACGGCGACGGCCAATCCCGAGGCCAGGATCAGCACTCCCTGCCGGGCGAGTTCGAGTATGGCATGCAGGCGGCGTACCCAGTCGAGATCGAGCTGCGCGATGTCGACCTCGTTGTAGCGGCGCAGGTCCTTGAGCAGGGTTTGCAGCTTGTCAGGGTGCATGTACGCGGCGGCCGGATGCACGACCAGCACTGCCGGCAGCGGATTGCGATCCAGCGCGTTCAGTGCCTCGCCGAAGCCGGACAGGCGCTTGAACTCGGCCAGCGCCGCGTCGCGCGAGACGTAGTCGACCCAGGAAACGGCCGGCAGGCGACGGATTTTTTCCGCGAGCTTTTCGATGGAAGAGCCCGGCACGTCCTGTTTCAGGAACAGCGATATCTGGCCGTTGTCCTCCCAGCCGCGGGCCAGACGCTGGACGTTCTCGATCGCGACGTACAGGCCGGCCGGCAGCGCCAGCGTGATGCCGATGACCGCCACGGTCAGGAACGTCGCGACCGGCGTGCGCGTGAGCTGGCCGAGGCTGTAGAAAAAAACCTGCGCGTGACGCAGCAAGTAGTTCTTGATCATGCCGCCGCTCCCGAGTCGCTCACCAGTTCGGCCTGCTTCAGCTCGATAACGCGCTGGCGCGCGCGGTTGATCAGATGCCCGTCGTGAGTGGCGATCAGCACGGTCACGCCGTGGTGATGAAAGTCGAGAAACAGGTCGAGGATTTCATCGGACAGCTTGCTGTCGAGATTGCCCGTGGGTTCGTCCGCGAGCAGCAGCGGCGGTTTGTTGACCACGGCGCGGGCGATGCCGACACGCTGCTGTTCGCCGCCGGAGAGCGTGATCGGGTACATCTTTTCCTTGCTCAGGAGCCCGACCATTTCCAGCGCCGCGCGCACCCGGCGCGGGATATCGTGCGGGTCGGCGCCGGTGACGATCAGCGGCAGCGCCACGTTGTCGTAGACGGTGCGGTCGAACAGCAGCTTGTGATCCTGGAACACCACGCCGATTTCGCGCCGGAAATAGGGGATGCGGCGTCGCGGCAGGCGCAGCAGGTTCTTGCCGTTAACTACCGCCTCGCCGCGCGTCGGGCGCTCGATGGCGGTGATGAGCTTGAGCAGCGTGCTCTTGCCCGCGCCCGAATGGCCGGTGATGAACACCATCTCGCCGGCCTGTATCTGCAGATTGACGTTGCGTAGCGCGTCGAAGCCACCGGGGTAACGCTTGAAGACATGCGTGAACTGGATCATGGTCGACTGGCTCAGGACGCGGGCAGCAGCGCGTCGACGTATTCTCCGGCATCGAACACGCGCAGGTCGTCTATGCCTTCGCCGACGCCGACATAGCGGATCGGCAGTCCGGTCTTGCGCGCGAGCGCGATCAGGATGCCGCCCTTGGCGGTGCCGTCGAGCTTGGTGAGCGCGAGCCCGGTCACCCCCACGGCCTCGCCGAAGTGCGCGAGCTGCGAAAGCGCGTTCTGCCCGGTGCCGGCGTCGAGCACCAGCAGCACTTCGTGCGGCGCGGCGGGGTTGGTTTTGGCGATCACGCGCCGGATCTTCTTCAGCTCGTCCATCAGGCCGGCCTGCGTATGCTGCCGTCCGGCGGTGTCCACGATCAGGATATCGCTG
>JACQER010000071.1 GCA_016200465.1 Gammaproteobacteria bacterium
CCTGATGGGCAAGCTGCCGGGCATGGGCGAAGTGCCGGACGCGGCCAAGGCGCAGCTCGGCGACAAGCAGGTGAAGCAACTGGTCGCGATCATCAATTCCATGACGCCGCAGGAACGGCGTTTCCCGGACACGATCCGCGGTTCGCGCAAGCGCCGCATCGCCGCCGGATCGGGGACGCAGGTACAGGATGTCAACCGTCTGCTCAAACAATTCGATCAGATGCAGAAGATGATGAAGCGCATGGGCAAGGGCGGATTGCAGAAGCTGTTGCGCGATGTCAAGGGCCGTTTGCCCGGTCTTCCCGGATGATATTCGCCGGATGAAAACCGCGCTTTGTCGTTTGATCGGGCTCAGTTAACAAACCGGCGGCGACAGCGTATAGTTTCGCCTCCACGAGGAGATACGGAAGGGGATCATGGCAACGGAACATCACAGAGAAACGACGCAGCACCGCCCCCGGGCCCCGGAGCGCCGTGCCGTCACCCAGGACACGATACAGAAACTGATCGCGGAGCGGACCGAGATGCTGGCGCTGTACTGCCAGTTGGCCGGCATCGACCCCTACAAGAACGGAAAGAACTCACGCGCCAAGCCGGCGCAGGAACAGCTCCAGAAATTCTGCCAGGTGCTGGTGGACTACATCGCCGCCGGCCACTTCAGTCTCTACGAGCGCATCGTCAACGGCACCGAACGCCGGCAGCAGGTTTCGCAGCTGGCTGAAAAACTTTATCCGCAGATCGCCAGTTCCACCGAAGCCGCGCTCGACTTCAACGACAAGTACGATTGCGGCGACCATTGCGAGATCGGTCTGGCGTTTGCCGACGACCTGTCGCAGCTCGGCGAGAAGCTCGCCGCACGCATCGAGCTCGAAGACAGAATGATCAAGCACCTCGTCGAGAGCCGCCGCGCTTCCTAACCCCCGGTCCGGGACATGAACCGGACGATTTTCCGGGGCTGTTCCCGGAACTCGTGCCGTTCCGGCTTGCGCGCGATCGCCGCGCGGATCGCCGCCTTCAGTTCCTCGTCGCTGATTCCCTGCCGCAGCAACGGGCGCAATTCCAGCTTGTCTTCCTGGCCGAGACACAGGTAAAGCGCGCCGTCGGCGGACAGGCGCACGCGGTTGCAGGTTTCGCAGAAGTGCTGCGAGATCGGCGTGATGAAACCGATGCGCAGATTCGTGCCCGCGACGCTGACGTAACGCGCCGGGCCGCCGCCCGGCATCACCGCCGGCACCAGCTCGAATTTCGTTTCGAGCCGCCGCCGCACTTCCTCGAGACTCAGGTAATGATCCGTGGCCGAGCGGCCGGTGTCGCCCATGGGCATGGTTTCGATCAGCCGCAGCGTGAAATCTTGCCCGGCGCAGAAATTCACCATGTCTTCGATCTCGTCGTCGTTCACGCCCTTCATCACCACCATGTTGATCTTGATCGGGCGTAGGCCGGCCTGGCGCGCCGCGGCCAGTCCGTCGAGCACCTTGTTCAGTTTGCCGCCGCGGGTGATGGCGTGGAAACGTTCCGGCCGGAGCGAATCGAGGCTGACGTTGACGCGCTGCACGCCGGCCTGGAACAGCGCCCGGGCGTGTTTTTTCAGTTGCACCGCGTTGGTGCTGAGCGACAGGTCGTCGAGATGCGGCAGCGCGCGCAGCCGCGCGGCCAGTTCCGGCAGCTGATGGCGCGTCAGCGGTTCACCGCCGGTGAGGCGCACGCGGCGCACGCCGAGCTCGGTGAAGGCGCGCATGACGCGCTCGATTTCGTCGAACGTGAGCCAGTGCTCCGGCTCGGAAAAATCCCGATAGTTTTCCGGCAGGCAATATGTGCAACGCAAGTCGCAGCGGTCGGTGACCGACAGTCGCACGTACTCGATCGCGCGGTGGAAGGAATCGATGAGCCGGGGTTCCATGTCGTGTGTAACTATAAGAGCATCGCGCCGCGCCGTACACCACGGAAACAGTGTGGGATTGATCTAGGGAAGTTTTGATCAAGCCCGTTCGTGGTGAGCCCTTCGACTTAGCTCAGGACAGGCCTGTCGAACCATGAACGGACAAACCGCCGGCCAATTGTGGCATTTCCCGTTCACCCTTCGACAAGCTCAGGGCGAACGGGAGACTTGATCAGGGCTTGCCTGGCGCGCATCGGCCAGTTTTGCCGAATGAAGCCGTGGCCACTCACGTTTTTTTCGCCGGTGACGGACGCCGACAGTATTGGAAGGTGCTATTTCAGGAAGTCGGCGGCGTTCAGTGCCTGGCCGTTCACGCCGCGGCTGTCGGGCCCGAGCAGGTAAAGATAGGCGGGCATGATGTCTTCCGGCGCGGCGAGGGCGTCGCGGTTTTCGCCGGGATAGGCGCGGGAGCGCAGCTTGGTGCGCACCGCGCCGGGGTTCAGGCTGTTGGCGCGGAGATTTTCTCCGGAGGAAAGTTCGTCGGCCACGATCTGCATCAGCCCTTCGAGGCCGAAGCAGGATACGCCGTAGGCACCCCAGTAGGCGCGTCCCCGGCGGCCGACGTCGGCGGTGGTGAAGGCGATCGAGGCGTCGGCGGATTTCCGCAGCAGCGGCAGGCAGGCGCGGGTCAGCAGCCAGGCGGCGTGCAGGTTCACCTGCATCACGCGATACCACATGTCCGGTTCGTAGAGATCGATCGGCGTGAGCGTACCGGCGTCGGCGGCGTTGTGCAGCAGCCCGTCGAGGCGGCCGAATTCCTTCTCGACGGTTTGCGCCACCTGTTCGTAATGCGCCGGGGTAGCCTTGGCGAGATCGAGCGGGAGTATCGCCGCCTGCGGCCCGCCGCGGCGTTCGATTTCGTCGTACACCTTTTCCAGCTTCGCGGCGGTGCGTCCCAGCAGGATCACGTTCGCGCCGTGCGCGGCGAACGCCAGCGCCGCGGCGCGGCCGATGCCGTCGCCGGCGCCGGTCACGAGAATGTGGCGCGCGGCGAGAAGGTCGGGAGCGGGCGTGTAGCGCGGCATGAGTTTGGTCGGAAGGTTCCGGTAAATATACGCCGCAGGGCGGCGCGGCCCGCGGATTGTAACGCAAGCCGCGCCGTTGCGCAGTGGCCACGCGCGGCATTCCTGATTATCATGTCGCCGGGATCAAGACTTGAGGGAACGTCATGAAGAAATTCTTTATTGGATTAGCGATCGGTCTGCTCGTCGCCTTCCCGCTGGGCATCAATTTCGGCAGGGACGTGCCGCTGCTGAGCAATCCGTTCGCGGCCAAGCCGGACATCACCGAGCGCGTCAAGGAACGCACCGGCGAGCTGCTCAAGGAGACGAAGGAAGCGATCCACGAAGCGACCAAGCCGGCCAGGGAAAAACCGGATAAATAAGTGAATCAGGCGAACCGCGCTTTCCCGTCGTCGTTGACGCAAATGCGGTTGCGGCCGTTCTTCTTGGCGAGATAAAGGCGGCTGTCCGCGACGCCGAGCAGCTGGTCGATATCCTCCGCGGGGTCCACGCCGAACGAGGAAATACCGATGCTGACGGTGATCGGCACGATCTTGTCGCCGACGATGAACTGCTCGCGTTCGATGGCCACGCGGATGCGTTCCGCCAGCACCGCGGTGCCGAGGCGGTTGAAATCCGGCAGCAGGATGGCGAACTCCTCACCGCCGATGCGCGCCACCGTGCCCGCACCGTGCGTCAGTTCCATGAGAATATGCGCGACCACGATCAGCGCCTCGTCGCCGGCCTGGTGGCCGTAGGTGTCGTTGATCTTCTTGAAGTGGTCGATGTCGAGCAGGATCACCGACAGGTCCGACACGTAGCGCCGCGCCATCGACAGCGCCCGCGCGCCGTTCTCGAAGAAGGCGCGCCGGTTCTTGAGCTTGGTCAGCGCGTCGGTGGTGGCCTGTTCCGCCAGCGCCTTCTGGCTGGATTCGAGCTCGCGGATGGTGCGCGCCAGCCGGTAATGCACGTTGACGCGCGCCTGGATTTCCATTTCGTCGATCGGTTTGGTGATGAAGTCGTTCGCGCCGTTGAGAAACGCGAGGTTGCGATCGACGTTGTCCTCGGCCGTGGTCATGACGATGACCGGCATGTTCTTGAAGCGGTCGTGCTCGTCCTTGCGGATCTTGACCAGCAGCTGATGGCCGTTCATGTTCGGCATGTGGATGTCGGTGATGACGAGCGCGATGTCGGGGCGCTGCTCCAGCATTTGCAGAGCCTGCACGCCGTCCTTCGCGTGCAGCATCCGGTAGCCGCCGCCGAGATACTTCGACAGCAGCGCCGTGGTCGTCATGGAATCCTCCACCAGCAGCAGCAGCGGCAGTTCGTCCGGATTCTTGGCGGGTTCTTGCATCGCTTTTTATGTCGAGCGGTTCATGGCGTCCAACCAAAATATAGCACGCGCCCGGACCGGACGATCGTCATGGGAAGGTCTGAACAAGTCCGTTCGTGCTGAGCTGGTCGAAGCACGAACGGGCTCGGGACAGGCTGTTGAAACATGAACGGAGCCGATGCCCGATAAACCCATGGGCTGGCCGTTGCCCTTCGACGGGCTCATGGCGAACGGCCGACTTAATCGGAGATTCCCTAGCTGGGCTGCACGTCGCGCACGGCTTTCTCGATCGGCTCCGGTTCCGCCAGCGCCTTGTCCCCGCCCACGCCCATTTCGGAGAACTTGCGCGCGCCGGGCAGCAGCTTGGCCTCGTACGACCCCACCGCCTTGTTGTAATCGGCCACCGCGCCGTTGAGGCTGCGCCCGAGTTTCATGAGGTGTTCGCTGAAGGTGGCGAGCCGGCCGTAGAGTTCCTCGCCAACGTCGCGGATTTTCTCGGCGTTGGCGGCGAGGCTTTCCTGGCGCCAGCCGTAGGCCACGGCGCGCAGCAACGCGACGAAGCTCGTGGGCGTGGTGAGGATGACCTTCTGTTTCATGGCGTCCTCGATCAGCTCGCGGTCGAGGTCGAGCGCCGCGGTCAGGAATTGCTCGCCGGGGATGAACAGGATCACGAAGTCCGGGGCGTTCTTGAACTGCGTCCAGTAGCTCTTGCTCGACAGCTCGCGCACGCGTTCGCGCACCTTGCGCGCGTGATGTTCGAGGTGCTTGCGGCGCGTCTCGTCATCGGTCGCCTCGACCGCGCTGAGATAGGCGTCGAGCGGCGTCTTCACGTCCACCACGATCTCGCGCCCGCCGGGCATGCGCACGATCATGTCCGGGCGCATCCGGCCTTCTTCGGTGCTGGTGTTTTCCTGTTCGTAGAAGTCGCAGTGCTCGACCATGCCGGCGAGTTCGGCGATGCGCTTGAGCGTCAGTTCGCCCCACTGGCCGCGTACCTCCGGGCGGCGCAGCGCCTGCACTAGGTTGCGCGTCTCACCTTGCAGCAGTTGCTGCGTCTGGGTCATGGTTTCGAGATGCTTGGTGAGTGAGCCGTAGGCCTGCTTGCGCTCGTTCTCCATCAGCCGGATCTGCTGTTCGGTTTTTTCGAGCGCGTCGCGCACCGGCTTGATCAGGTTCTCGACCGCTTTTTCCTTCAGTTCGAGATCGCCCTTGGCCTGCACGTGGAACTGCTTGAGCGTTTCCTGCGCCAGTTGCAGGAACGCCTGGTTGTTGTCCTTGAGCGCGCGGTTGGAGAGGGCGGCGAAGGTCTGTTCGAGTCCGGCGAGTTTTTCCTGCGTCGCCTTGCGCTCGAGTTCGAGCGTGGTGGCGAGTTCCGTCAGCCGCTTCTGGCTGCGCAGGTGTGCGACCAGCCAGCCCAGCGCGATCGCCAGCAGGATCACGACAGCGGTAATAATAAGTGTCACGGCGTTAGACATCGTTCTTCAGCCAGTCGAGGATTTCGAGCGGCGCACGGATCATGCCGTCGGCGCCCCAGTTTTGCGGTTTTTCATCATTACTAATGTACCCGAACAGCGCCACCAGCGTCTTCATGCCGGCGTGCCGGCCGGCGATGATGTCGCGCTCGGCGTCGCCCACGTACAGGCATTCGTGCGGCTGGCTGCCGGCCTGCGTGCACGCCAGCAGCATCGGCTCCGGGTGCGGCTTGCGGTTGGGCACGGTGTCGCCGCTCACCACGCAGGCCGGCGCGGGATCGAGCCCGAGGCCGGCCACCAGCGGATCGGTGAGGAACGCCGGCTTGTTGGTAACGATGCCCCAGTTGATGTTCTTCTGTTGCAACGACTTCAGCAGCGGTTCGATACCGGCGAAGGGCTTGGTGTGCTTGCAGAGATCGGCGGAATAAAGTGCCAGAAACCGCTCGCGCAGCCGGTCGAAACCGGCGTCGCCGGGACCGACGTTAAAGCCGAGCTTGATCAGCGCCGTGGCGCCGTGCGACACCTCGGGGCGGATGGTTTCATAGGGCTGGGCCTGCTTGCCTTCATCGACCAGCAGCGTGTTCAGCGCCTGCGCCAGGTCCGGCGCGGTGTCGGCCAGCGTGCCGTCGAGATCGAAGAGCACGGTCCGAATTTTGGAGGTCATCTTGAAAAGGCCCCGAACCGCACATGAACATAAATGATTTTGAACCGCCAGGGCGCCAGGGTCGCCAGGAAAGGCAAGCTGTTAAATCCCCAAAACCTGGCGTTCCTGGCGTCCTGGCGGTTGAAATTATTTTTGATGGTTTTACTCACCGCGCGTGGTGTAGGCGATGTAGTTCACGTCCACGCCGCGCCCGAGGCGGTATTCGCGCGTGAGCGGGTTGTAATGCATGCCGATCAGCTCGCGCATCGTCAGGCCCGCGTGCCGCGCCCAGCCTTCGAGTTCCGAGGGCTTGATGAATTTCATGTACTCGTGCGTGCCCTTCGGGAGCAGATTCAAAACGTATTCCGCGCCGACGATGGCGAACAGCCAGCTCTTCGGGTTGCGGTTGATGGTGGAGAAGAACACTTGGCCGCCGGGTTTGACCAGTTTGGCGCAGGCGGCGATGGTCGAGGACGGTTCGGGCACGTGCTCCAGCATTTCCATGCAGGTCACGACGTCGAAGGAGCCGGGCCGTTCGCGCGCGAGGTCCTCGGCGCTGACGTGGCGGTAATCGACCTTGAGTCCCGATTCCTTGAGATGCAGCTTGGCCACCGCGAGCGGCGCCTCGCCCAGATCGATGCCGGTGACCGTGGCGCCGTGCGCCGCCATGCTCTCGGCGAGGATGCCGCCGCCGCAGCCGATGTCGAGCACGGTCTTGTCCTTCAGCCCGACGCGATCATTAATATAGTTGAGCCGCAGCGGGTTGATCTCATGCAGCGGCCGGAACTCGCTGTGCGGGTCCCACCAGCGCGCCGCGAGCTGCGCGAATTTGGCGATCTCGTCCGGGTCGACGTTTTGTGCGGTTTGGGCCATGTCAGTGGACGGTGTTGGTAGGGCGGGCATCGCCCACCCTACATACTGTCATTCCCGCAAAAGCGGGAATCCAGGGTTTGAAAAACCGCGCGTTTTTCGCGCGACCTTTCTATTCGCCCTTTATCTTATCATGCCACGCCATCACCTTGTCCCGCAGGGCCGCTTCGTCAAAGCTGGTCAACTGGTGTTTCGCCAGCAGATACCGGCCGTTCACCCACACGTCCGAGACCTGATCGCGCGTGGCGGTATAGACGATCTGCGACACCGGGTCGTATACCGGCTGGCTGCTGATGGCGGAAAGATCAATCGCCGTAATATCCGCAGCCTTGCCGGCGGTGAGCGATCCGGTGCGCGCCTCGATGCCCAGCGCTTTCGCGCCGTTCAGCGTCGCCATGCGCAGCGCGGTGTGCGCCGGGATCGCGGTGGCATCATTGCTCGCGCCCTTGGCGAGCAGCGCGGCGATGCGCATTTCCTCGAGCATGTCGAGGTTGTTGTTGCTGGCCGCGCCGTCGGTGCCTAGCGCCACGTTTACGCCGGCTTTCACCAGCGCCTGCACCGGGCAGAAGCCGCTGGCGAGTTTCAGATTCGATTCCGGACAATGGACGACGCTGACGTTGTCCCGGGCGAGCAATTCGATTTCGGCCGGCAGCAGTTGCGTCATGTGCACCGCGATCAGGCGCGGACCGAGAATGCCGAGGTTGACAAGCCGCGCCAGCGGGCGCATGCCGTGCTGTTTCATGCCGCCGTCCACCTCGTGCGCGGTTTCGTGCACGTGCATGTGGATGGGAATATCCAGCTCGTCGGCATACATGCGGATTTTCTCGAATGGTGCGTCCGAGACCGTGTACGGCGCGTGCGGCGCGAAGGCGGTGCTGACGAGTTCGCTGTTGCGCAGCTCGTCGTGCAGCTTCAGCCCCTTGTGCAGGTACTCGTCGGCGTTCTGCGCCCAGGCGCTCGGGAAGTCGATCATGATCAGCCCGATGCAGGCGCGCATGCCGGCGTCGTGGCATACGCGCGCGGTGACGTCGGGGAAGAAATACATGTCGCTGAAGCAGGTGGTGCCGCTCTTCAGCATTTCGGCGATGGCAAGCTCGGTGCCGTCGCGCACGAAATCGGGACTGACCCACTTTGCCTCCGCCGGCCAGATGTGGTGATTGAGCCAGTCCATGAGCGGCAGATCGTCCGCGAGGCCGCGGAACAGGCTCATGGCGGAGTGGGTGTGCGCGTTCACCAGGCCCGGGATGACGGCATGGTGCGGGAGATCGACCGTCTCCGTCGCGCGATAATGCTTGGCGGCATCGGCCGTCGGCAGAACTTCGAAGATCTTTCCGCCCATGTGGTGGTCCAGTGTCTTGCCGTCGGGCTCGACGGGAATCACCCAGCGGGCGTTTATTAAGGTGTCGATGGTTTGCATGGATTCTTTATTTATGGCGGTCGGGCGAGGGGAGTATACCTAACTGCCATCCCCGCGGAAGCGGGGGGTCTGAGCCCTATTCCTTGGGACTCGGCTTGACTCAGCAGTCGGAAAGCCCAAACATGGTGTTGGACCTTGGCAGAAAAGCAATAATGAAACGAGCGACCAGCGCAATATTTCTCGTCGTTACGGCATTCTTCGTGAGCGCTTTTGGCGACGCTTCGCCTCCTGAGATATCAGACGAAGAGATACTCGCTTACGCCACCCGTCCTTATAATAAATACAAAATTGCACAACACCGGGTTGTTCTCGGTACTCGTGGCAGAGCAATTGTCTTGGCTGAATACATTTGTTCAGATCTTTGTCCTGAATATACCGTTCGCGTAGTCCGCTACGAACTTAGTAAGGACCAGAGCTGTTTAGAAGTTGGCGGTATTGAGAAAGAGGTTCGTGTACCTGTCGCAATTGCTGCGATGAATAAGACCTTTTGTTTTCCCAAGGTCTTAGTTGATAACTGGGGAAGCTATACAAAAACGCAGTGATCAGCATTATAAAAACTGGAGTTCACTCAATTTGCCCCTTTTGAGTACGACAAAGGATAAATTGAGCTTGGTCTCTTTAATTAACAAATACTAAAACAGGGATGTTGAAATGGCCGCAATCCCACTTACAAAGATTTCAGATGCTGAGGTATCAAAACTCTTGCAGATGCAAGAAGGGCACTTCTGTGAGTTGAAGGCTATAGATATAAAGCCTGCAAATTTGACTAAATCGATATCAGCTTTCTCCAATGCGGAAGGAGGAGAGTTATTTATTGGTATTGATGAAAAAGCCAAGGGTGGT
>JACQER010000062.1 GCA_016200465.1 Gammaproteobacteria bacterium
CGCAGCCCGACATGCTGCTGCTCGACGAACCGACCAATCACCTCGACGCCGAATCGGTGGCATGGCTGGAACGCTATCTGCACGACTATCCCGGCACCGTCGTGGCCGTCACCCACGACCGTTATTTTCTCGACAACGCCGCCGGCTGGATTCTCGAGCTCGACCGCGGCGAGGGCATTCCCTGGAAGGGAAATTATTCCTCGTGGCTGGAGCAGAAAGAGAAACGTCTGGAAGTCGAGGAAAAACAGGAATCCGCACGCCAGCGCACGCTGAAGCACGAGCTCGAATGGGTGCGCACCAATCCCAAGGGTCGCCACGCGAAGAGCAAGGCGCGCCTCGCGGCCTACGAAGAACTCGTGTCGCAGGAATTCCAGAAGCGCAACGAGACCAAGGAGATTTTCATCCCGCCGGGTCCGCGTCTGGGCGACGTGGTGGTGCAGGCGGAGAACCTGACCAAGGGTTACGGGGACCGGCTGTTGATCGACGGACTCAATTTCAATCTGCAGCGCGGCGGCATCGTCGGCGTGATCGGCTCGAACGGCGCCGGCAAGACCACGCTGTTCCGCATGATCACCGGTCAGGAAAAACCCGACGGCGGAAAACTGCGTGTCGGCGAAACCGTGCAGCTGGCCTACGTCGACCAGACCCGCGATTCGCTCGACGGCAAGAAAACCGTGTGGGAGGAAATTTCCGGCGGCCACGACATCATGCTGGTCGGCAAGACCGAGGTGCCGTCGCGCGCCTATTGCGGTCGCTTCAACTTCCGCGGCGCGGACCAGCAGAAACTGGTGAAGGACCTCTCCGGCGGCGAACGCAACCGCGTGCACCTGGCAAAACTGCTCAAGAGCGGCGGCAACCTGCTGCTGCTCGACGAGCCGACCAACGATCTCGACGTGGATACGCTGCGCGCGCTCGAGGAGGCGCTGCTCGATTTCGCCGGCTGCGCCGTGATCATCTCGCACGACCGCTGGTTCCTCGACCGCATCGCCACCCACATGCTCGCTTTCGAGGGCGACAGCCATGTGGTCTGGTTCGAAGGCAACTACGCCGATTACATGGCCGACAAGGAACGCCGCCTGGGCACGGATGCGGTGCAACCGCATCGCATCAAGTACAAGAAGCTCGTCCATTGATTCGATAAATATCCGTTTAGTTCCGGCGGGAAGCAGCGCACAAAAGGACCGATCGACCGGACCGGCGGCCGGGCGGGCGCCGGGACTATCTGGTAGATTGTTCCGGCCCTGAATATGTCCGGAACTCGCACAGGGATAGTGTGTCTTAGACGTTCAGTTGATCACGGTCGGGAGATTGGTCTGTATCGCCCTGCTGAGACCTTGCATCGAGGATCAACGGACGTTAATCCAACCTTCACCAACGAAAATCGGAGACAATCATCATGATGACTGCCAAGAAACTCACCGGCTTTGCCCTGGCCACCGCCGCGGCCGGCCTGTTCGCCACCGCCGGCATCGCCCCGGCCATGGCGGAAAAGCACATGTCCGAAGCCAAGGTGCATTGCGACGGCGTGAATGCCTGCAAGGGTCAGTCGGCCTGCCAGACCGCCAACAGCGCCTGCAAGGGCCAGAACAGCTGCAAGGGCAAGGGCTGGTTGTACATGTCCAAGGCGGAATGCGACGCCGCCCAGGCCAAGATGAAGCAGGAAATGCACAACAAGAAGTAAACTGAACTATCGATGCAGCATGAGCCGGGCGCGGTAAAACGCGTCCGTCTTTTTTCCGCCAATGCCGAACACACACCCGCACATTGAACGCCCTTACCTCGGTTTCGGCCTGGGACTGCGTCCTGCGCATTACGAAACGATTCTGAACGAATCCCCGGCGGTGGACTGGTTCGAAATCATTTCCGAAAATTATCTGGTTCCCGGCGGCAAGCCGATTCACTACCTCGAGCGCATCCACACGCGTTACCCGCTGGTGATGCACGGTGTTTCGCTCTCGATCGGTTCGCACGACCCGCTCGACCGGGAATATCTCCGTCAGCTCAAGACACTCGCCGACCGGATCGAACCGGCGTGGCTGTCCGATCACCTGTGCTGGACCGGCGTCGGCGGCGTCAACGCCCATGACCTGCTGCCGCTACCGTACACCGAAGAGGCGGTTCGCCACGTGGTGGCGCGCCTCGGCGAAGTGCAGGATTTCCTGGGCCGCCGCATATTGATCGAAAACGTCTCGAGCTACGTCACCTATCCGGAATCGGAAATGACGGAATGGGAATTCCTGCGCGAAATCGTCGAGCGCGCCGATTGCCGCATCCTGCTCGACATCAACAACATCTACGTCAGCAGCTTCAACCACGGATTCGATCCGCGCGCCTATCTCGAAGCGGTCCCGGCGGAACGGGTGTGGCAGTTTCATCTCGCCGGACACCGCAATCACGGCGATTACCTCATCGACACCCACGACGAACCGGTGATCGACCCGGTGTGGGAACTTTACGCGCAGGCGGTGCGGCGCTTCGGGCGCGTGTCGACCATGATCGAGCGCGACGACAACATCCCGCCGCTCGCCGAGCTGCTGGCCGAGCTCGATCACGCGCGCCGGATCGCGGGCTTGCCCGCGCTTTCATCCACGGCCGCGGCAGTGCCGGCATGAACCCGCTGCGCGACCTGCAAACCGATTTCCAGTCGTTTCTGCTGCGCGGCGACGAGCGCATGCTGACCCGCGTGACCGGGAGTGAAAAAGTCAGCGCCACCCGGCGCCTGGCCATCTACTACGACGCCTATCGCCTGCGGCTGCTCGAGGCGCTCGACAGCAACTATCCGGTGCTGCACGTCTGGATGGGCGACGAGGAATTTGAAAAGCTGGGGCTGGCCTATCTGGAGACCCATCCGTCCAGCCACTTCTCGATCCGTTACTTCGGCCATCGGCTTGCCGAATATCTGGCACAGGCCGGAAACTACCGCGACCAACCCTGGCTGGGCGAAATGGCGGCGCTGGAATGGGCCATGTCGGAAGCCTTCGACGCCGCGGACGATCACGCCGTGAACCCCGATGACCTGGCGACCGTTCCGCCGCAGGCCTGGCCGGATATGCGGCTGATGCTGCACGCGTCGGTGCATCGTCTCGACCTGCGCTGGAACGTGGCGGCGATCTGGAACGCGATCAAGCAGGAACGGGCGCCCGAGGAGCCGCGTGGCGAGGAGTGGCCGCAGTCCTGGCTGGTCTGGCGCCAGGATCTCAGGATTTTTTTCCGCTCCCTGAGCGTCGACGAGGCCTGGGCCATCGACGCCGTGCGGGCGCACGAATCGTTCGCCTCGGTATGCGAAGGCTTGTGCGAGTGGATCGACGCCCCGAATGTGGCTTTGCACGCCGCTGGCTTGATGAAACAATGGATCACCGACGGCATCGTCAGTAAAATTGACCTGAGTGGACAGTAAGATACCTACCAAGAAAAAATTAAACAGGATTTACAGGATTAAAAACAGGATTAACAGGATTTCTGTTTATAATTTAAAAGTTTTCTAATCCTGTTAATCCTGAATAATCCTGTTAATCCTGTCTATTTCATTTTGTCAGAAACTCAAACAACATGTCACAGAGGATGATTTTTCTGGGTGGTTTCGCGGTCTGCGCCGGGCTGATGGCGGCGGCGCTGTATTTTCAATACGTCGGGCAACTCGAACCCTGCCCGCTGTGCATCATGCAGCGGCTGTCCGTCATCGGCACGGGGCTGATTCTGCTCGCCGGCGGGCTGCACAATCCCGGCAAGTGGGGCCGGCGCTTCTACGGCGCGCTCACGGTCATCACCGCCGGCGCCGGGGCCGGCGTCGCCGTCCGTCACGTGTGGATTCAGCACCTGCCGTTCGACCAGCAACCCGGCTGCAGCTACGAATTCGCCTACATGCTGGAAAACTTTCCGCTCGCGAAAACGCTGAAGCTGGTGCTGCAAGGCACCGGCGACTGCGCCCAGGTCACCTGGAGTTTTCTCGGCCTGAGCATGCCGGCCTGGACGCTGGTTTTCTTCGTCGGCTTCGTGGTGCTCGGATTGACGCTGATGTTCAGCTCGTTCGGGAAGCGCTGAGCGCGATCACTTCCAGATGTCCACGGTCACGCCGCGCTCGCGCAAATTATCGGCGCGTTCGCGGATGAAGCGCTGCAACTCGGGCTGTTTTTTGTAGGCGCCGGAAGCGACGTAATCCAGCGTCGACTGGACATGAAACCCCTTCATGAACGCCTCGATCCGGATCGCCTCCTTGCCGGCATCGAACAACACCACGTTCGGCAGATACACGATGTTGAGTTCGTCCGCCCATTGACGCGCCGTGGTCGCGCGGCCCGCCGGCGTCACCACCGGCGTGTCGCTCCAGCGATCCAGCTGGATCGCGTGAAAGCGATCGAGCTGCTTGCGCGTTTCGGGGTCGCTCAGCATCTCGGCGTGCATCCGGTCGCAACCGGCGCAATCCTTCTGCTCGAAAAAAACCGCGACCGGTTTCGCCGCGGGAACCTTGCTCAGGTCGTAAGGTGGCCCGACGAAGAAGGGTTCCGGATGCAACGTACCTTTGGCCGGCGGCGGCGACTGTTTCGCCAGATATTCGCGGAACGTCATTTTCGCTTCTTGTTTTTCCGCCGCGTATTGCAGCGCCGCCAGGAACTGGTGCGGCGGGTAGTAACCGTTGATGCGCAACACCGTCTCGCCTTTTTCACCGATCAGCAGGATCGTGGGCGTGAACAGCACCTTGAGTTGCGCGGCGAACTCCTTCTCCGGCAGCCGGCGGCTGGCGAAGTCGGTCACTTCGCGATCGCCCCAGATATTGAGTTCGACGGCGTCGAAATGCTGGCGGGTGTAATCGACGATATGCGCCTGGCTGAAATTGGTGTTGAACAGTGCGGCGCAGTAGGGACAGCCGTCCTGACCGAAATAGAGCAGCAGACGCTTGCCGTTCCGGGCGGCCTCGGCGACGTCTTCCGGCATGTCGAGAAACGAGCGCTTGAACCAGTCGGGAATCTCGAACCGGCCGGCGCCGCGGAGTTCGGCCTTCCGCTCCGCGGACACCGCCATGGGCGTCAGCCCGAGGAATGTCCACAGGCCCAGTAGCGATATGAAAACCCGATGCGCTCGTTTCATGTTTTTCCTCTCCGGCCGATGTGCCCGACGGCCCGCGGCGAAACCGGTTCCGGCCCGTTCATCGTCCCCGGCCACGCCGGCAATCGTTTCACGGACGAAGGTTACAAGGATATGACGCAGATCGGGTAGAATTCGTTCCGTCATTCCCGCTGAATGTCGCCGAGCCCGATGCGCACGAAACATTACGGAAAACCCCCCAGCCGCCAGAACGACTGGAGGACCATCAAGTCGCTGCTGCCCTACCTGTGGGAATTCCGCGGCCGGGTAATCCTGGCGCTCGTTTTCCTGGCGCTGGCGAAGGTGGCGAGCGTCTCGGTTCCGCTGCTGCTGAAGGAAATCGTGGACGCGCTCAATCCGTCCCAGGCGATGCTCGTGCTGCCGGTGTTCCTGCTCGTCGCCTACGGTCTGCTGCGGCTGGCCAACTCGACGTTCGGCGAACTGCGCGACATGGTGTTCGCCAAGGTCACGCAGCGCTCGATCCGGCGCGTGGCGCTCAAGGTGTTCGAGCACCTGCACAACCTCTCGCTGCGCTTCCACCTCGAGCGCCAGACCGGCGGCATGTCGCGCGACATCGAGCGCGGCACCGCGGGCATCCGCTTCCTGCTCAATTTCATGCTGTTCAACATCCTGCCGACGATACTCGAAATCGGTTTCGTGGCGGCGATCCTGCTGGTCAAATACGATCCGTGGTTCTGCGTGGTCACGCTCGTCACGCTGGTGGTGTACATCGTGTTCACGCTGCTGGTCACCGAGTGGCGCATGATTTTCCGCCGCAACATGAACGAGATGGATTCCAAGGCCAACACGCGCGCGATCGACAGCCTGCTCAACTACGAGACCGTCAAGTACTTCGGCAACGAGGGCTTCGAGGCGCGCCGTTACGACGAAACCCTGCAATCCTGGGAAAAGGCCGCGGTCCGCAACCAGACCTCGCTGTCGTTGCTGAACATCGGCCAGGGCGGCGTCATCGCCGTCGGCGTCACCATCCTCATGCTCATGGCCGGCCAGGGCGTGGTGCGCGGGACCATGAGCCTCGGCGACCTGGTGCTGGTCAACGCCTTCCTCATCCAGCTCTACATGCCGCTGCATTTCCTCGGCTTCGTGTACCGCGAAATCCGCCATTCGCTCGCCGACATGGAACGCATGTTCGGCCTGCTCGAACGGCATACCGAGGTCAGCGACGCGTCCGACGCCCGGGAACTGAAGGTCAGCGGCGGCGCGATCCGCTTCGAGCACGTCGGCTTCGGCTACGACAGCCGGCGCCAGGTCCTGCAGGACGTCAGTTTCGACGTGCCCGCCGGGCACAAGGTGGCGGTGGTGGGCGCGAGCGGCGCCGGCAAATCGACGCTGTCGCGGCTGCTGTTCCGGTTCTACGACGCGACCACCGGACGCATCCTGATCGACGGCCAGGACATACGGTCGGTGACGCAACTGAGCCTGCGCCGGGCGATCGGCATCGTGCCGCAGGACACGGTGCTGTTCAACGACGCCATCTACTACAACATCGCCTACGGGCGGCCGGACGCGAAGCACGAGGAAATCGTCGAGGCGGCGCGCGCGGCGCACATCGATCAGTTCGTCGAATCACTGCCGGACAAATACGACACCATGGTGGGCGAGCGCGGCCTCAAGCTCTCCGGCGGCGAAAAGCAGCGCGTCGCCATCGCGCGTACGCTCCTGAAAAACCCGCCGATCCTGGTGTTCGACGAGGCCACCTCGGCGCTCGATTCACGCACCGAAAAGGCGATCCAGGCCGAGCTGCAGGAAATCGCCACCAACCACACCACGCTGGTCATCGCCCACCGGTTGTCCACCATCATGGACGCCGACCAGATCCTGGTGATGGAACACGGCCGCATCATCGAGCGCGGCACGCACAACGAACTGCTGGCGCGCAACGGCGCCTACGCCCACATGTGGGCGCTGCAGCAGCAGGAAGAGGAAGTCGAACGGCTCGAAGCCGCGAGCAACTGATGATTGCGACTGGCGGATAAGCCGGACATCCGCATCCCGCGTTGGCCGCGGCGCGGCGGAGGACGGTAATGGACGCTCAGCGACGGCAAAATTATACTCTCATCCACGAGCTGTTTCTAAAAGTGCCACCACCGGAGATTTCATGCGTCCAGCGCTCATCCTTGCCGTCCTTGAACGCGAGTTTCTCAGCACCCGCGAGGGCCATCACACGCCGGTCATGCTGTGGGGTCCACCCGGCGTGGGCAAGTCACAGATGGTGGCGCAGGTGGCGCGGAAGTACGGCGTCCCGGTCATCGACATCCGCCTGTCGCAAATGGAACCGACCGACCTGCGCGGCATCCCGTTCCGCGTCGGCGACGTCGTCGAGTGGGCGATCCCGGCGATGCTGCCGGACGCACAGCGCCACGGCGCCGAAGGCATCCTGTTCCTCGACGAAATCACCTCGGCGGCGCCGACGGTCTCGGCCGCGGCGTATCAATTGATTCTCGACCGCCGCCTCGGCGCCTATCAGGTGCCGGCGCACTGGGCGATCTTCGCCGCCGGCAACCGCCAGGGCGATCGCGGCGTCACCTACAGCATGCCGGCGCCGCTCGCGAACCGCTTTTCCCATTTTGCGGTCGAGACCCATCTCGACGACTGGGTGTCGTGGGCCTACGCGAACAACATCGACGAGCGCGTCATCGCGTTTCTACGCTTCCGCCCCGAGCTGCTGTTCGACTTCGACCCGGCGCACAATCCCGTGGCCTTCCCCAGCCCGCGCTCGTGGGAATTCGCGCACCGCGGGCTCGCCAAGTTCGGCGACAGCCCGGAACTGCTGTTGGGCGCGCTCGAGGCCTGCGTCGGCCCCGCGGCCGGGGTGGAGCTCAAGGCCTTCATCGACAACCTCGACAACCTGCCGGATATCGACGCGATCGTGAACGGCGCCTCCACCACCGTGCCCAAGGAAACCGACCTGCAATATGCGGTGGCCGCGGCGCTGGTCGGGCGCGCGATCCGCGCCAGGGGCGGCGCCGACGAATCCAGGGTGTACGGTAACATCCTCGACTACGCCGGCCGCTTCCCGAGCCGCGAGATGGGCGTGATGCTGGTCTCGGACATGCAGCGCGCCGTGGGCGAGAAACTGTTCGCGCTGCCGCAGTTCGCGCAATGGGCCAAGAAGATCGCCAACGTGATGATCTTCGACATGTGGCAGAAACCTGCCGTGGCAAAATCCAAATAGACAGGATTAACAGGATTTTTCAGGATTTACAGGATTAGATTGATAATTGGGGGATGAGGCAGGGATGCTAGAGGATAAAGAGCTTACCGAAAAAATCATCGCGTGCGCATTTAGAGTCCACCAGCAACTGAGGTGGTGGATTTGTAGAGAAAGTTTATGAAAACGCGATGATTATTGAGCTGCTGAAACTGGGATTTGCTGTCAAACAGCAATCCCCTATAACGGTTTATTACGAAGGAAGACACGTCGGAGAATATTTTGCTGACATTCTTGTCGAAAACAAAATCATCTGCGAGTTAAAAGCTGCTCAGCATTTAGCGTCTGAACATGAAATGCAGTTGGTTAACTATCTGACGGCAACGGGCCACAATACTGGCTTGCTTTTTAACTTCGGTAATAGCGTTACCGTAAAAAGGAAATTCCGTGAATACCGCAAACCACATGAACAACTAGCTCCCGATGTAAATCCTGTTAATCCTGAAAAATCCTGTTAATCCTGTGAATTCGAATGTTTCCAAAAACGATGCCGTCGAAGACAAGCTCGTCGCCGCGCGCACCTGGCTGATCATCGACAAGCCGTTCCTCGGCGCGCTGGTGCTGCGCCTGCCGCTGGTCGAGGCCGACCCGAAATGGTGCCGCACCACCGCCACCGACGCGCGCTCGTTCTATTACAACCGCGACTACATCGACGCGCTGTCCTTCGAACAGACCAAGTTCATCCTCGCGCACGAGGCGCTGCACTGCGCGCTGTCACACTTCGCGCGCCGCGAGCATCGCCACAAGAAGCGCTGGGACCTGGCCTGCGATTTCGCAGTCAACCCCTTGCTCATGGCCGACGGGCTCAAGCCCGCGCCGGACGCGCTGATCCTGGATGCGTACAAGGACATGACCGCGGAGGAGATTTATCCCTGCATCCAGGAAAACGCCGACGAAGAACCGATGGACCAGCATCTCTACGACCCGGACGACCGGCCGCACGGTTCGGGCGATCATGATGGCGATGAAGGCGGCAGCCACGGGGAAGCCGATACGCAGGCCGGCGGCGCGCCGCAACCGCCGCCGCTTTCCACGCCCGAGCGCGAATCGCTCGACAAGCAGTGGCAGCAGCGCCTGGCGTCGGCGGCGCAGCAGGCCATCCAGGCCGGCAAGCTCGGCGGCTCGATGGCGCGCATGGTGGATCACCTGCTGCAGCCGCAACTGCCGTGGCGCATGCTGCTCGCGCACTACATGACGCGCGCCTCGCGCAACGACTACAGCTTCGCGCATCCGTCGCGGCGCGAGGGCACGGCGATCCTGCCCGGTCTGCGCAGCCAGCACATCGAACTGCTCGTGGTGCTCGACACCAGCGGCTCGATCTCGGACCAGGAGATGCAGGAATTCCTGAGCGAGGTGAACGCCATCAAGGGCCAGGTCGGCGCGCGCATCACGCTGCACGCCTGCGACGAAAAACTCGCGACCGAAGGTCCGTGGATATTCGATCCGTGGGAGGACATCAAATTGCCCGGGAAACTGCCGGGCGGCGGCGGCACGCGCTTCACGCCGGTGTTCGAGTGGGCCGAATGGCAGGACCGCGCTCCGGACCT
Source organism: Gammaproteobacteria bacterium (assembly GCA_016200465.1). Classification (GTDB taxonomy): domain Bacteria; phylum Pseudomonadota; class Gammaproteobacteria; order Acidiferrobacterales; family Sulfurifustaceae; genus Sulfuricaulis. The sequence continues at coordinate 9,862 of JACQER010000062.1, forward strand.
GCTGGTCTACTTCACCGACGCCAAGGGCGAATTCCCCAAGAGCGAACCGTCCTATCCCGTGCTGTGGCTGGTCAAGGGCAAGGAGAAGACGCCCTGGGGGCAACGCATCCAATTAAACTAATTTAATAGACAGGATTAACAGGATTTTTCAGGATTAACAAGATTAAAATCTTTAAGTTTAAAATTAAAATGCACCTATCTGTTATTTTCAGTTATCCTGTAAATCCTGCTTAATCCTGTTAATCCTGTCTAATTTTTATTTATAACGTGGAACTCTCCAGCGAAGACCTGCTGCGGCTGAACGTGCTGCTGGCGAACGACATCGAGGCGATCCGCATCGACGAGCAGAGCATGACGGTCTACGGACTCTCGCGCGGCAACGAGGCGCGCATCCCGCTCAGCCCCAATTGCCGGCCGCCGCAATATCTGCGGCGCGTGCGCGAGATGCTCTCCTCGCACGTGCTCGGCTCGCCCGGCGGCTACCCGGTGTTCCTGCAACGCTGGACGCGTATGGGCCAGGCGCGCGAAGCGCAGCTCGACAAGCTGCTGCTGCTCGGCGAACCGGAGGCCGTGATCGCCGTGGCCGGCGCCGCGGGCCTGTCCGACGAACTCGCGCGCCGCACCTGGTGGGCGATGCCGACCGCCGACATCGCGCGCAGCCTGCTCGGGAAGGAAACCGTGGTCAAAGGCACGATGGGCCGGGAGCTCGCGGCCTACCTGGTGGAACACCTGCCGTTCGAAAACGAACCGCTCACGGTCATCGCCACGGTGCGGCTGATCCTACAGCCGGGATTGATCGACGCCGAGACCCGCGAACGCATTTTCCGTCTCGGCACGCATCGCAACGTCTATCACATCGGATTTCTCGACGCCGCGCCGGATGACCTGCCGCTTCCGCTGCCGGCGCGCGACGACTACGCAAGCTACCGCGACCGGCTCGCAACGCTGGCAGGAAACAACAGGCTCGCGGCGTTTCTGGGAAAACTGCTCGACGCCCCGGGCCAGACCTTTCTCGCCGTCTCCGAGGCACAATTGCAGCATCCGGTGGACAAATACACCGTCGCGACGCTGATGGACATCATCGGAAATTATTTCCGGCCGGCACAAAGCGCCGAAGCTGCGGGGGAAATCGATGTGGCGCTGAAAAGCTCCGAGACACTGATGGCTTCCGCGCGCGACGAACTCAAAACGCTGCTGGAATCCGTGCCGGAGCTGAGGGAGGAAATCGGCGCCATGCTCACCCTGGCGCATGCCGGCGAGCGGCTGGTCACGCCCATCATCGCCGTCACCACCGCGAGCGGGACGCTGCTGCGCCGCAAACTCGAACCGGTGATGAATCCCGTGTTGCAGCAATACGCGGTGCTGCGCAAGACCGCGCACGCGCCGTCCGGCGGACGCTCGCCGCGACGAGTTTAGGCCGGTAGCCAGGAAGATTTGAGCCCTGATAAAAAGAAATAGACAGGATTAACAGGATTTTTCAGGATTTACAGGATTAGAGATTTCTGGAATTAATCCTGTTAATCGTGTTTTTTAATCCTGTGAATCCTGTTAATTCTTTTTTGTTTTATATTTTTACTTCTTCTCGGGGTCTTTCTTGTTGTTGCGGGTAATCTTGCTGATCGGCACCACGACGTTCTTCTTCGGCTCGTCCGCATAATACGGACGCATGTCCAGGGTCTTGCCGGCGTCCTCGACGAGCTCGCGCTCGCGCGCCGAAATCAGCTTGAGGCACTGGCGTATGCCCTCGATAGTGCGGTCCGACAAAGGGTGCTTGAGACCGGGTTGCGTCGCCGTGTCCTTCACGACATCGGTCAGCACCAGCTTCATGACCTTCAGAATCTGGAATTCCTTGCTCTCGGTGGGATTGTCGCTCATGTCCTTGTCATGCGCCGCCAGCGCGAAAGCCCATCGTTTCGATGGGCCTGTTGTCTGTGGATTGGATTCGCGCCGGCAGGTTACAAGGAATGGCGCGGCTTGGCAAATCAACTGCCGTCAGACGGGTTCGTGGCGACGGTGATGTAACGGTATTTGGGCCGGTACTGTTGCTGGTAGGACAACACCTTCCTGACGTAGTTCTGCGTTTCCTCGTAAGGCGGAATGCCGCGGTACTGCTTCACCGCGTTCTCGCCGGCGTTGTAGGCCGCGATCACGAGAACCGGTTTGTTGCCGAAAGTATTGAACAGATATTTCAGATGCTGCGCCGCGGCGCGGACGTTCTCCACCGGATTGTAAATGTCGGTCACGCCATAACGGGCGGCGGTGGACGGCATCATCTGCATCAATCCGCGCGCGCCCTTGCCCGACACGGCGTAAGGATTGAACGCCGACTCCACCGTCATGATCGCCTTGACGAGCGCGAAGTCCACGCCGTATTCGTCGGCATAGCGCCGGATCAGCCGGTCGTAGGTGGACGCGTCCTCGCGGAACGCGGGGCTGTTCTTCTGCGCCGCGAGCTTGCCCGCGCCCTTCACGTCCGGGGCCACGCGCACCACGCGCGAATGCCTGGCGTTGATCGGATGATCGGTGATCACGCGCGTGCCGTCCGGCATCTCGTAGACGTACACCTCGGCGCGCGCCGCATCGCAGACGGCAAACAACGCCAGCAGCCCGAGGGCCACCGCGCTTCGAATCGCTGACGGCAGTTTGATGATCCGCATGCTTCAGAAATATCCAGGCAATTCCATGGATATAGCATGCAACTCACATGCCTGAAGCCGGTTTTTGCGGGGTCGGCTAACTTGCTGCCCGGCCACGGATTTTTAGCGCCGCAAAACGCCAACAATTCGCGATTGCCTCAATAACAGGCAGAGAACGGCAGAACTTGCCGTAGATCGTCCCGAAACGGTGCGTTACTTGTCGAGCAGTTCGGTGTCGTCGTGGGAGTACGGCGGGGAGCAGCAGCACAGAATCTTCAATTCCGTCGCGCCGGTGTTGTCCACCCGGTGCGGCGTGCCGGGCAGGATGCAGATCGTGTCGCCCGGATTGATGGCGAATATCTCGTTGCCCCGCACCATCCGCCCCTCGCCGGCGGTGACGTGATAAATCTCCTCGCTGCGGTGATGCTTGTGCAACTTCGTCCCCTGCCCCACCGGCACGATCGCCTCGGCCAGGCTCTGGTTGACGTTGCCGTGCACGCCCGGGTGCATCAGCTCGCGGATGATCGAGCCGTCCTTGGTGGTGAAGGGTTTGACGCTGGCGTAGCGGCTTTTGTGCATCGGGTTATTTTAATCGAACCGCCGATGGCAAAGTAGCGTGCGCCACCTCCCGAAACCAGCGTCATTCCCGCGAAGGTGCCCTAATTCACGCCGTCATCTCCGCGAAGCTTGTCCCCGCATGTAGTAAGCGGGGAGCGGAGATCCAGGCGTCGTCCCCGCGAAAGCGGGGATCCAGGTCTTGAATGTCATCGCGCGCTATGCGCGCGTTCACAAAACCTAACGGCAATGGTCATGTATTACATGCGTTACGGCATCTGCCCCTTCCCTCCGGCCAGCGCGCGTTCGATGCGCTGGTCCGGCACCAGCCATAACGCCGCCACCAGAACATACAGTGTCCCGGCGACCCACGGCGCGACAAAGGCGGAAAATATCGCGATGATATAAAGCACGGGGGATATTTTTCCCTTGAGGTCCCGGCCAACCGCCGTGGCGAGCAGGGATTCCCGGCCATGTCTGGCGATGATGGCCTGCTGCAAAATCCAGTATGCCACGGCCGCCATCAGCAAAACCACGCCATATAGAGCGGTTGGCATGACCGCGAAGTGATTCTCGCCCATCCATCCTGTCACGAAGGGAAACAGCGACAACCAGAACAACAGATGGAGGTTGGCCCACAAAATTGCGCCGCTCACTTGCTGTACGGTATGCAACATGTGGTGATGATTGTTCCAGTAAATGCCGAGATAGATGAAACTCAGCACATAACTGAAGAACACCGGCAGTAACGGACGCAGCGCGGTTAAATCAGCGCCATGCGGCACTTTCATTTCCAGAACCATGATGGTGATGATGATGGCGAGCACGCCGTCGCTGAACGCCTCCATTCGGTTTTTACCCATGACTTGTTTTTTATGTATGGGGGAACTCCGGGTTCCACGCGACTTCCCACAGGAAACCATCAGGATCGGCGAAGTAGCCCGTATACCCGCCCCAGTCCGCGCGCGTGCCCAGCTTCACGATACGGCCGCCCTTGTCCGCGACTTCCTTCAGAAGCCAGTCCACCTCACCCGCCGTGCGAACGTTGTGCGCCAGCGTGAATCCGGGAAAGCCCGAACCCGCGGCGGGAACGCCGGCGTCCGCCGCCAGTAGCTCACGCGGATACAGCGCCAGCCAGGTCTTGCCGAGCTCGAAAAAGGAAACCTCGGGCGGAGTTTGAATTCGGGGAAGATGCAACACCTCCTCGTAGAAGCGTGTCGCGCGCTTGAGATCAGAAACGCCGAGGGTGACGAAGCTGAGACGCGGTTCCATGCGAAATCTCCTGCTGTTGGTCTAATTGGGAGATGCCCATTGAATGTTCATTATCGGCGGATGCTTCAGCGTTTGCATCACGACGCAATACTGCTCCGCTTTGGCTTGCAGATTATGCAGCTGTTCCGCCGTCGCCTGCGGCGCATCTATAGCAAAACGCACGCGGATCTGCTCGAAACCCACCGGCACGTCCTTGGAAATACCCAGAGTGCCACGGAGGTCCAGGTCGCCTTCCACGGTGACCTCGATTCGTTCAGTGGGAATTCCCATCGCCGTCGCCACCATCTGGCAGGTAATCTGCGCGCACGCCGCCGACGCGCCCAGCAGCAAATCCCCCGAACACGCCGCCGTCCCGACCCCGCCCACGCCCTGATGCGCTTGCGCCTGGTATATCGTTCGCCCCAAATCCACGGAACACGCCATCGGCGTATCCTGCTGACTGCTCCGCGCCTTAAGGGTAATTCGCGCTGAATCGGGTTCCTGACGGTACGCGTCCTTCAACGGTTTCTGGATGGAACGCAAATCCATGGCGAGCTCCTTCTTTTATGGGAAATTCACTCCGACTCCCTTGCCCTCTGTTTATTTTCTTGGACGTGATTGGCCCTTGTCATCGAGGTAGTCCGAGAAATCGGGCTTACTCGACATACTTATTGGTAGGTTGTTTTCAATAATGAGCTTCATCACTTCCATAGCTTGAGGCGGAGGCTCGCCCTTGCCATTCTCCCGGTAGTACCACACCATGCCCTTTTCTGATCTGGCTTTTCCGAGAGCTCTCTTTACTTCAGGTAGATTGCTTTCTTTCCCATCCAGTAAGACCTTCCCAGTTGTTAGAACACTTAAACGCACAATTGGTTTCTTTTCGGTTCTCATATCAGCTGCGTAGAGTGAGAAGCACATGAGCAAGAGGCTCAATAAAGCTGTAATCTTTTTCATAATCTCTCCGGATGTTTCTTTGTTGTTGCTAATGACATATGTGTCTTCCTTGAGATTCAATTAAATGGCGTTGGCGTCACTTATTCAAGTCCCGTAGCCGCCGCCGAGCATCGCAGCCCGCCCCGGGAGTGTCGCGAGACTTTTGATCGAGCCCGAGGGTGAGGCGGAGTATTCATGGAAGTCCGGTGGACTTCCATGCCGCCGAACGGGTGCGCCGCGGATCGGCGCACCCCGGGTGCATGCGCCCGGCGAGTTAGGCAAGCGCCGATTCCGGCGAGAAACGCAAGGGTGAGCGCTGCCAGTGGCAGCGCGAACGGGCGCACAGGGATGTGCGCCCCGGACTTTCCCGCGGAGCCGGAGGCGTAGCGGGAAAGGTCGCGCCATCCGGGCGCGCTTTCTTTTGGTGACTTTTCTTTGCGCGAACAAAGAAAAGTCACCTACCCGCGGTGCGGAAACCGCCCTTAGCTTTTAATCATCGCCGAAGGCGATTCGACGAAAGATAATCCCAGATTTCCCATTAGCACCCG
>JACQER010000081.1 GCA_016200465.1 Gammaproteobacteria bacterium
ACGCGTCTGGCGCAATTCGCGTTCTGGGGCGTATGGTGGCCGTTCGTGATGGTGTCGATGATGCTCATGGGACGCGTGTTGTGCGGCGTGTTCTGTCCCGATGGTTCGCTCACCGAACTCATCAGCCGCCGCGGCCTGCATTACCGCATCCCGCGCTGGGTCCGCTGGGGCGGCTGGCCATTCGTGGCCTTCGTCATGACCACGGTGTTCGGCCAGTTGCTGAGCGTGTACGAATATCCCAAGGCCACCCTGCTGATCCTCGGCGGCTCGACACTCATGGCGCTCGCGGTGGGCTATGTGTACGGGCGCGGCGCACGCGTGTGGTGCCGTTATCTTTGTCCCGCCAATGGCGTGTTCGGGCTGCTGGCGCGTCTGGCGCCGGTGCATTTCCATGTGGACCGCGCGGCATGGAAATCGAAACCGGCCGGCACGCCCGCGGTCGCGTGCGCGCCGCTCATCAATATTCCGCGCATGAGCGGGGCCTCCGCCTGCCATGCCTGCGGCCGTTGCAGCGGTCATCGCGACGCGGTGCAGCTGGTGACACGCTCGCCCAGCGCCGAGGTGCTGTCACTCTCGCCGGATACGGTTTCACGCTGGGAAGTGATCCTTTTGTTGTTCGGCGTGCTCGGCGTGGCGCTCGGGGCGTTTCAATGGAGCGCGAGTCCTTGGCTCGTGGCGCTGAAGCAAGCCATCGCCACTTGGCTGGTGGCACATGACTCCTATGCATTACTGGCCGATAACGCCCCGTGGTGGCTGCTCACGCATTACCCCGAAGCGAACGACGTGTTCACCTGGCTCGACGGGTTGCTGGTGCTGTTTTATATCGGCGCGGTGGCGCTGGTCACCGGCGGCTGGCTGCTGATGTCGCTGTGGGCGGCGGAAAAATTTCTCGGGCGGACGGGTGAGCGCTGGCGCTTGGCCTACGCGCTGATTCCGCTTGCCGGGACCGGCGCCTTCCTCGGCCTGAGCATGCTTACGGTGACGTTGCTGCGGGCCGAGGGACTGGTGCTCGCCTGGGTTCCCACGGTCCGCGCGGCGCTGCTGGTCGCGGCGGTGAGCTGGAGCGCGTGGCTCGCGTGGCGCATGCTGGCAAAAACGGGGGTACCCGGCCCGCGCCGCGCATCGTCCTTTGCCGTCATGCTTGCCGGCATGGCGCTGCCCGCCGGCATGTGGTTCGTTCAGTTCTTTATATGGTGACGCCGAAAGACGGCGGGCGATATATTGTTGATCATTATTTTTCGAGGAGAGTGCTATGCGTTTCCTGAAACAAGCCATGGTGTTGTTGATCGTGATGTCCACCCTCCCCGTCATGGCGGCGGATGAGATCGTGGTTTATTCGGCGCGCAACGAGCAGCTGATCAAGCCGCTGTTCGACGCCTATACCGCCGAAACCGGCACGCCGATCAAGTTCATTACCGACAAGGAAGGCCCGCTGCTGGAGAAGCTGAAAGCCGAGGGAGCGAATACGCCCGCGGACCTGCTGATCACGGTGGACGCCGGCAATCTGTGGCTGGCGGCGAAAGAGGGCGTGCTGGCGCAGGTCAATTCGAAAGCGCTGAAGACAAACATCCCGGCGCACTTGCGCGACCCGGACAACCGCTGGTTCGGCTTGTCGGTGCGTGCGCGCACCATCGTTTACAGCACCGCGCGGGTGAAGCCGTCGCAGCTCTCGACGTACGAGGCGCTGGGCGATACGAAATGGAAAGGCCGCCTGTGTCTTCGCACTTCGAAGAAGGTTTACAACCAGTCGCTGGTGGCGATGATGATCGCGCGCCTGGGCGAAGCAAAAACGGAAAAGGTCGTGACATCGTGGGTGGCCAACCTCGCGACCGATCCGTTCCCGGACGACACCAAACTGATGGAGGCGATCGCTGCTGGGCAATGCGACGTGGGCATCGTCAACACTTATTATTACGGCCGGCTCAAGCAGAAGCAGCCCGAGGCGCCGATCGCGCTGTTCTGGCCGAACCAGAAGGACCGTGGCGTGCACGTGAATGTTTCCGGCGCGGGTGTGACCGCTCATGCCAAACACCGCGAGGCCGCCGTCAAGTTTCTTGAATGGTTGTCCTCGAAGAAGGCGCAGAACCTGTTCGCGGACGAAAACCTTGAGTACCCGGCCAACCCGAAGATCAAGCCGCACGCCAGCGTGGCAGCCTGGGGCAAGTTCAAACAGGACACCATCAACGTCTCGAAGGCCGGCAGCCTTCAGGCCCAGGCGGTGATGCTGATGGATCGCGCCGGATACAAGTGACGCGGAGCGCACGCGGTTTGGGCTAACATAAGATCAATTAAGAAAGTCCGAACCGACATGAGCGCCACCGCAGAAAATATGCGCCAGGCACCGCCGGCGGAAACCGGTATCGCCGCCTGGCTCGACGTCAACGTCCGCCTGTGGCGCATGGCGAGCTTCGCCGTCGCGGGCGTGGTGGCGGCGCCGATCCTGGTCATCGCGCTCGCCTGGCTCACGCCCGCGGGAGACGTCTGGCGGCATCTGGTCCACACGGTACTCGGTGAACTGCTGCGTCATACCGCCGTGCTGATGTTGGGCGTGGGTGTCGGCGTGTTTGTGCTGGGCGCGGGGCTCGCGTGGCTGATCGCGATGTGCGAATTTCCGGGACGGCGTTTTTTTGACTGGGCGTTGATGTTGCCGCTGGCCATGCCCGCCTACGTGCTCGCGTTCGTCGCGGTCGCGCTGCTCGACTTCAGCGGCCCGGTGCAGGGCGCATGGCGCGCGTTGTTCGGCCGAGCCGCCTGGTTCCCGCCGATCCGATCCGCCGGCGGCGTCATCGGCGTGATGGTGCTCGCGTTCTACCCTTATGTGTACATGCTCGCGCGCGCCGCGTTTCTCGCGCACGGGCGGCGCATGCTCGAGACCGGACGTGTTTGCGGTCTCACGCCGTGGGCCGCGTTTGCGCGCGTGGCCCTGCCCATGGGCGCCCGGCACTGGTCGCCGGTGTGGCGCTGGCGTTGATGGAGACGCTTGCCGATTTCGGCGCAGTCGCGGTGTTCAACTACGACACGTTCACGACTGCGATCTACAAGGCCTGGCAGGGGCTGTTCTCGCTGCCCGCCGCGGCGCAGCTCGCATCGCTGCTGTTGCTGTTCGTGGCCGTGGCGCTCATCGGTGAGCAACGTTTGCGCGGTCGTGCGCGCTATCACATCACGTCGCGGCCGGGGCGCGAAGAGCGCTATCGTCTCGTCGGCGTCCGCGCGCGGCTGGCGACCACCGCTTGCGCCCTCGTGCTGCTGCTGGCATTCGTCATTCCGGTGGGACAGTTGCTGCGCTGGGTTTGGAGCGCGGCGCGCACCGATCTGGACGCGCGCTACCTGCGGTTCTTTTTCAACACCGTTTCGCTCGGCGCCGTCGCCGCGCTGGCGACGACGTTCTGCGCCTTGTTGCTTGCTTATACCTATCGCCTCAAACCCGACCGCTGGGTGGCGGGCGCGGTGCGCTTCGCCACGCTCGGCTACGCGTTGCCCGGTTCGGTGCTGGCGGTCGGCATCATGCTGTCGTTCGTGTGGCTCGATCAGCGTCTGGCCCGGATGCTTCACGCCATTTTCGGCGTCGCCACGGGACCGTTGCTCACCGGAACCCTGGTGGCGTTGCTGCTCGCCTACGGCGTGCGTTTCATGGCGGTGGCGTACGGACCGGTCGACAGCAGTTTCGAGCGCATCAAGCCGTCGCTGTGGCAGGCGGCGCGCAGCCTCGGCGCGAGCAACCGCGAGATTCTGTGGCGCGTTTCGATCCCCCTGCTGCGCGGCGGTTTGTTGTCGGCGGGATTGCTCGTGTTCGTTGAGGTGATGAAGGAAATGCCGGCGACACTGCTGCTGCGGCCCTTCGGCTGGGACACGCTTGCCACGCGCATCTTCGAGATGACCTCCGAGGGCCAGTGGGAACGCGCCGCGCTGCCGGCGTTGACGCTGGTGCTGGCGGGATTTATCCCGGTGATCATGCTGGTGCGTCGCTCCGCCTCCCGGGTCTGACCCGGCCGCTGGCAAGACCGGATTTCCCGCGCTGGGCCTGGCCAAGGTACTATTGCCGGTAACGGGGGATCGGGCGGGTCGCCTGCCGCTGGCTATAATCAAAAATCATGAATCACCTGCTTAACGCGATGCGATGCTGCATGGCATTGGCTCTTTTCAGCCTGGAGGCTGAAGCGGCCGATGGCGCCCCGGCTTCAGTTACCTGTGCCGACCCGGCCGCGAATATCGAGCTCGCGCTGGTGTCGAAGACCGGGCCCACCAGCGGCCGTGTGCGCATTACCGGCATCGTGAAAAACCTCGGCACCGCGACATTGACGGCGACCAGTCCGTCGCATCGCCTGCAGATGACGCTTACACGCCGGGATTCCGAAACGGGCTCGCCGGACAATCCGGTGCAACCGCCGATCGCGATTGCGGAATTGTCACCCGGGCAGCAGTTCCGGATCGATCATCAGATCGACTGGAGCCTGGGCAAGAACGCCGCTTATCCCCGGTTCATGGTGAAGTTTTCCGATTCGGGAAAGGACGGTGCTTACCCCGCCCGGTACCAGCCGGATTGCCGCGCCGACAACAACCGCAAGGAAATCACCGCGGCTGATATCAATAAACTCTTCGAATCGCCGGCGCCGTCGGGAAAGTCGCTGACGGTACGGAGTTATCGTCTGCTCGGCGGCGTGGGAGTGAACACGGTGGAAGCGGTGCTCGGCTACAGCCGGACGTCCGCTGCTGCTGGAAAGATCACGGCGTCGGTGGCGGCGCCTCACAGCGGAACCTCCGACGAAGTTCCCATCGAGGGCAGTTCCGGCAGCGCCCGGATCCGGGTGCATATTCCCTGTGACGCCCAGAATGCGCCGGCGCTTGCCGCGCGCCCGGTGGGCATCACTTACCGCTTGTGGGGCTCGCTCAGCCTGCCCGGCAGTACCAGCTGGGTGGTGAGCTTCAGCGCCGACCAGTCCATTCCCTACAGCGAGTTGTGCGGCACCACGCCGCCCAACCGTCCATCCCGAGCTTCCTCACGTTAAGCTCTTGTCCGGCCCGCGCCGAAACAGAGCGGGCGGATCGTGGATTTCCCGTGACATTCACTTGGCTTGGCGCGCGCGGAACGCTGCGCTATAGTGCCGGGCCTCGACCCATACCCGCGGGAGAGACCCCGAAATAGGTAATGACCCGGGGCGCCGAAGGCGCAATCGCCAGGAATCGCTCAGGCAAAAGGACCGCGGAGACGATAGGTCGACTCTGGAGAGAGATGGCGCACCGCCATCCACCGAAGGGGCTCAAGCTCTCAGGTTACCGGACAGAGGGGCGATGGCCTGACGGCCATCGCCCCTTTTTATTTGCAGCGTTCAGCTATCAGTGGTCAGCTTTCAGCATGCCGGTGTAAGTTGAGCGCTGAGTGCTGACAGCTGAACGCTTACTTTAAGAGAAACTATGGGCCTTCGCACACCGTTATACGAAAACCATCTCAAGATGGGCGCCAAGATCGTTGACTTCGGCGGCTGGGACATGCCGCTGCACTACGGCTCCCAGATCGAAGAACACCACAAGGTGCGTAAAGACTGCGGCATGTTCGACGTCTCGCACATGAACGTGGTCGACGTGAAGGGCGCGAAGGTACGCGACTTCTTCCGCCTGCTGCTGGCCAACAACGTCGACAAGCTCAAGACTCAAGGCAAGGCACTGTACAGCTGCATGCTCACCGCCAAGGGCGGTGTGATCGACGATCTCATCGTCTACTACATGGACGACCAGTGGTTCCGCGTCGTCATGAACGCCGCCACGCGCGACAAGGACATGGCTTGGGTCAATTCCGCCGCGAAAGAATTTGGCGGGCTCACGGTCACGCCGCGCAACGATATGGCCATGATCGCGGTGCAGGGCCCGAACGCAAAAGAGAAGGTGTATCAGGCTCTGGGCGAGGCGCTGCGCGCCCCGGCCGGCGCGCTCAAGCCGTTTCATGCCGTGACCGTGGGCGAACTGTTCATCGCCACCACCGGTTATACCGGCGAGGACGGTTTCGAGATCATTCTGCCGGCCAAGGCCGCGCCGTTCACCTGGCAGATGCTGAACGAGGCGGGCGTGCCGCCCATCGGGCTCGGCGCGCGCGACACGCTGCGGCTCGAGGCCGGCATGAATCTCTACGGTTCGGACATGGACGAGACCACCACGCCGCTGGAATCGGGCCTGGCCTGGACCGTGGCGCTCGAGCCGGCCGAGCGCAAATTCATCGGCCGCGAGGTGCTGGATAAACAGAAGGCCCAGGGCGTGCCGCGCCAGCTTGTCGGACTTTTACTCGAAGGCAAGGGCGTGCTGCGCAATCATCAGAAAGTAATGTGTAATGGCGCCGGCGAGGGTGAAATCACGAGCGGGAGTTTCTCGCCGACGCTGGAGCAGTCCATCGCTTTCGCGCGCGTGCCTGCTTCCGTCAAGATCGGCGATCGTTGCACCGTGGACCTGCGCGGCAAGCCCGCCACGGTGCGCGTCGTCAAATATCCATTTGTTCGCAATGGCAAAAGCTGCATCTAAATGTGAGATAAAACCATGAGCAATATTCCAAAAGACCTTAAGTACACGAAATCGCACGAATGGGTGAAGCTGAACGGCGACGGCACTGTCACCGTCGGCATCACGCACCACGCTCAGGACCTCATGGGCGACATGGTGTTTGTGGACCTGCCGCAGGCCGGAACCAAAGTCACAAGCGGCAAGGAGTGCGGCGTGGTCGAGTCCGTGAAGGCCGCTTCTGACGTGTATGCGCCGGTCAGCGGCGAGATCGTCGAGGCGAACGCGGCGCTGGCCGACTCGCCCGAGACCGTGAACAAGGACCCTTACGGTGCCGGCTGGATGTTCCGCCTCAAGCCCGCGAACAAGGCCGAAGTCGATGCGCTGCTCGACGCCAAGGCTTACGAAGCGCTGGTGGCTTCCGAAAAGCACTGAAAGAAATAGACAGGATTAACAGGATTTTTCAGGATTTACAGGATTAATTCATAAAATTTTTTGGTTTTAATCTTGTTAATCCTGTCAATCCTGTGAATTGAATTTTTAGGAAATACGAAATGCCGTTCATTCCACACACCGACGCCGACGTGAAAGCGATGCTGAAGAGCATCGGCGTCAATTCGATCGACCAACTCTTCGATGAGATTCCCGAAAAACTCCGCGCCGGCAAACTGACGCAGGTGCCGGAAGGTCTGAGCGAAATGGAAGTCGGGCGCCTGATGCAGACGCGTGCCAACCAGGACGGCGCCTACATCAACTTCATCGGCGCCGGCGCCTACGAGCATCACATCCCGGCGGCGGTGTGGGAGATCGTCACGCGCGGCGAGTTCTACTCCGCTTATACGCCGTATCAGGCCGAAGCGAGCCAGGGCACGCTGCAATTGTTGTACGAATACCAGACCATGATGGCCTCGCTCACCGGCATGGACGTCTCGAACGCTTCGCTCTATGACGGCGCCTCGGGCTTGGCCGAAGCGGTGCTGATGGCGGTGCGCGCGCACAAAAAGGCGCGCAAGATTCTGATGCCTTCCACGGTGCACCCGATTTATCGCCGCGTGGTGCACGCCATCGTCGCGAACCAGAACATCGAGCTCGTGGAAATTCCGCTGTGCATGGAATGCGGCAACATCATTCCCGCGTCGCTCAAGCAATACGCCGGCGGCGAATTCGCCGCGCTGGTAATCCCGCAGCCCAATTTCTTCGGCGTGCTGGAAGAGGTTGACGCGCTCACCGACTGGGCGCACGCGAACGGCATGCTCGCCATCGGGTTGGTGAATCCCACGGCGCTGGCGCTGCTGACGCCGCCGGGCGA
>JACQER010000079.1 GCA_016200465.1 Gammaproteobacteria bacterium
CCGTGCAGGCGCTCGTGATCGCACCGGTGGTGTAGGTCGTGCCCGAAAGCGAGCCGCCGCAGCCGCTGACGGCAGTGCTGTAGCCGCTGTTCGCCGTGACGGTGAAGCTGGTGGTACTGCCGTGGTTCACGCTCGCGCTGGTCGGAGAGATGCTGCCGCCACCGCTCGCACTGGTGCTCACGGTATAGCTGTTGAGGCTGAAACTCGCGGTCACGGTACAGGCGCTCGTGATCGCACCGGTGGTGTAGGTCGTGCCCGAAAGCGAGCCGCCGCAGCCGCTGACGGTATTGATGCTGTAACCGGTGGACGGGGTGACGGTAAAGCTCGTGGTGTTGCCATCGGTCACGCTGGCGCTGGTGGGGGAGATGCTGCCGCCGGCGCCACTGCTGGTACTCACGGTGTAAATGGCCGCGAAGCCGGCGGTGCAGCTTTTCGCGGCGTCCATGGTTACGGCCACGACAGTGCTCGTTCCCGAACAATCCCCGGACCAGCCGGTAAACTCCGAACCGGATGCCGCGGTGGCCGTCAGGGTCACCACGGTGCTCTGGAGGAAGGCAACCGCGCAGGTCGAGCCGCAATTGACCTGGGTGGATTGAGTCGGGCTGGAGGTAGAGGTGACTGTGCCCGAACCGCTGCCGCTCTTCGCGACGTTAAGCTGGTATCCGTTCTGCAGGAGGTAGACTTTGACGTTATCGATGTAATGTTTGTTGTTGAACCCGCCAGTCGATCCGGAGAACCCGAGCTTGAAGGTGTCGGGAATGGTAGCCTGGCCTGTGGCGTTGTCGATGCGCTGATCCGTGTAGACCGTCGTATAGGTCGAGCCGTTATCCGTGCTGAAACGGACCGAGACACAGGCCCCGCCGTTCGTGCAGCCGTTGGTTCCATCGCCGCGCTTGACCGTGATATCGGCCTTGCGCCATCCGCCGCCGATGGTGGATTGTTGCGACCCGTAGAGGTAACGATAACCCGATGTCGTATTGCCGGAGCCGGCCAGCAACAGATTGTTTGTCAGCGACCCGCCGTTGTTCGCCCCGGTACCGGCTGAATTGCCGAATTCGTTTCGGCCGTTGCCATAGACGTCGAACCCGACCGCCATGTAAGCACTGGGGACGCCCGACGTCGAGCTGTAGTCGGTTCCGTAGCCCAGCGTGCCGCCGGACTTGCCGGGGGTGACACTGGTCGTCGGCGCCAGTTCCGCCGCCGATGTAGTAGTCGAAAATGACCTGCACGCCCAGCGAAGAGCTGAACGTGCTGTCGTAGACGAGCGTTCCGCTCCGGGTGTTCGTGGCGGGGGTGAGCTGCACCACCGTGCCGCTGGTACCGTCAGCCTGGGTGGTCGAGGAGAGGAAGGCGGCGCCGTTGCCCTGGATGCTCCAGTTTCCGTATGAAGTGCCCGATGCGCCGGTGAAGTTCTGATCCTCGACGAGAGTCGCCGCGTGGGCACCGCCGGCCAGGCACAGCAGAATGGCGGCCCTGGCTATCACGCATCGAACAGTGGGAGATTTTCTGCCAGCAACGGAACTGTTTGCAAGAATGCACATCGTCGGCGGCCCTCCGGCGGTTGTTATGTGCCAGGTTGCGGTAACGTCCAGTAAATGTGATCGTCAAGAAACGGTACGTTGAAGAAACTCTCCCGATCTTCGTTTTTATGGCTTTCAAACCGCTGCCAAACCGGAATGGCCCGGAAGAAGGTTTGTTATGGCAATCATCGATCTGCGTCGATTTCAAATTTAATCTAGCCCAAGCCGGAAAAAAGCGCAACGCATGCAGGCCGGTGTGCCCTGATTTCGCGATGCGGTACACGATAGTGTCGGTTGACACGGATGCCGGCGCGTCTGCCATGTCAGTGACGCCACCCGAAAGCGTCATGGCGCTATCGTCAGGCTCTTGTTCGAGATGGTCGCGCCGTCGAGCGGACTGTTGGAGCAGGTTACGTCACCGCTCGCGGTGTCGAAGGGCCACCTGGCGTAGATGCCGGCGCCGGAATTGGCGCTCGAGGTTATTTCATGGGTGGCTGCCGGGACGGGATTTCCGGCGACAGCAGGCCGCAACAGGCAGAGGGCCACCGGTATGCCCGGCCAGCGACGTATGGGGCATGGTTCATGGCCTTTTCTGTTTATTCTCGGGGGTATTCCCATGTGCGTGTCACGGGTCTTCCCGATTCCGCCGGAAGTGCTTATAATTCAACTCCGTTTCAGCCGTATCAAGAGTAAGTAATAAGAAGTGGGCCGCGTGCCCACTTTTGTTTTATGGGGCCGGAAGTTATGCGTGGTGCACGGGCGGACTTGCGAAAATTGCTGGAGCCCGGCGTCGTGGCGCTTGGCTTCGAGCTCGTGGACGTGGAACTGGCGGGCAGTTCGCATCACCCCACGTTGCGGGTGTATATAGACGGTCCCGCGGGCGTGAATGTGGATGACTGCGCGCGCGTGAGCCGGCAGCTTTCCGCGCTGCTCGACGTCGAGGACCCGCTGCCGGGGCAATACAACCTGGAAGTGTCGTCGCCCGGCCTCGACCGGCCGCTGGTGAAGCCGGAGGATTTCAGGCGGTTCATCGGCGAGACGATCAAGGTGAAGATGCACGAGCCGCAACTCGGCCGCAGGAATTTTTCCGGGCGGCTGGTGGACGTGGCGGCGGATCACGTGGTGCTGGAAGTGGACAAAGAGCATTTTGATCTGGCGTTCGATGGCATGGAGCGGGCCCGGTTGGTCCCCCGATTCCGGACGGCAGGTGGTGACGGGAGAGCGAGATGATAGGTAACGAAGTACTGATGATTGTCGATGCCGTGTCGCGCGAAAAGGGCGTGGACAAGGAGATCATTTTCCAGGCGCTGGAAGCCGCGCTCGCGACCGCCACGCGCAAGCGTCACAAGGGCGACATCGACGCGCGCGTCGCGATTCACCGCGACACCGGATCCTACGACACGTTCCGCCGCTGGGAAATAATCGCCGACGAAACCGAGGTGGTCGAGTTCCCCGACCGCCAGATCAAGCTGACCGAGGGGCGCGCGCAGAAGCCCGAGATCCAGGTCGGCGAATTCATCGAAGCGTCGCTCGAGCCGGTCGAGTTCGGCCGCATCGCCGCGCAGGCCGCCAAGCAGGTCATCATGCAGAAGGTGCGCGAGGCGGAGCGCGAGCAGATCGTCAACCTCTACAAGGACCGCCAGGGCGAGATGGTTACCGGCGTGGTCAAGCGCCTCGAGCGCGGCGACGTGGTCGTGGACCTCGGCAACGCCGAGGCGCTGCTGTCCAAGAGCGCCATGATTCCGCGCGAAGGGCTGCGCCCCGGCGACCGCATCCGCGCGCTGCTCGAGGACGTGAAATCCGTGCCGCGCGGCCCGCAGCTGTTTCTGTCGCGCGTCGCGCCGAAGCTGCTGATCGAGCTGTTCAAGCTCGAAGTGCCCGAGGCGGGCGAGGGGTTGATCACCATCCACGCGGCCGCGCGCGATCCGGGCCTGCGCGCCAAGATCGCGGTCAGCTCCTCGGATTCGCGCATCGATCCCATCGGCGCCTGCGTCGGCATGCGCGGTTCGCGCGTGCAGAGCGTGTCCAACGAGCTCGCCGGCGAACGCGTCGACATCATCAACTGGTCGGACAACCCGGCGCAGTACGTGATCAACGCGCTGGCGCCCGCGGAAGTGCAGTCCATCGTGGTGGACGAGGAATCGCACAGCATGGACGTGATCGTCGACGAGAAGCAGCTGTCACAATCGATCGGTCGCAGCGGCCAGAACGTGCGCCTGGCTTCCGAGCTCACCGGCTGGGAGCTGAACATCATGACCGAACAGACGGCCCAGGAGAAAGGCACCCAGGAAGCGGCCAACGCCATCAAGCTGTTCATGGAACAGCTGTCGGTGGACGAGAACGTGGCCACGGTGCTGGTGCAGGAATGGTTCACCAACCTGGAAGAAATCGCCTACGTGCCGAAGCAGGAACTGCTGGCTATCGAGGAATTCGACGAGGAGCTGGTGGACGAGTTGCGCAACCGCGCACGCGATCTGCTGCTGACCCGCGCCATCGCCCAGGAAGAGAAAATCAGCCTGGCGGAACCGGCCAAGGACCTGCTCGAGATGCAGGGCATGGACGAGAACACCGCGCACCTGCTGGCGGCCCGTGGCATCAAGACCATGGAAGAGCTGGCGGAGCAGGCGGTGGATGACCTGCTCGAGATCGAGGGCATGACCGATGAACGCGCGCGCGAGTTGATCATGACCGCGCGCGCACCGTGGTTCGAGGACGAAAAGGCGGGATAAGTTCCCCGTCTTACAGGAGTCTATGACGCAGATCACCGTAAAGGGTTTCGCGGATCAGATCGGCATTCCGCCGGATACGTTGCTGCGCCAGCTCGAGGCGGCTGGCCTGTCGGCCAAGAAGGCGGACGACGCGCTGACCGACGAGGAAAAGGAAAAACTTTTCCATTATCTGCGCGCCAGCCACGGCGCCGGCGACGAAGGCGCGGGCCGCAAAAAAATCACGCTCAAGCGCAAATCCACCAGCCAGGTGGTGCAGAGCACGCGCACCGGCGCCTCGCGCACGGTGCAGGTCGAAGTGCGCAAGAAACGCACGTTCATCAAACGCACCACGCTCGAAGAGGCGCCGACTGCGGCGGAAGAAGCGCCGGTCGCCGAACCCGAGGTCGTGACGCCCGCCCAGGCGATGGAAGCCGCTGCCCCGGCGCACGAGGCCGTCGTCGCCGAAGCCGTGGCGCCGGCCCCGGCGGTCGCGCCCGCGGTTCCGCCGAAGGCCGAGATCCCGGCGCCGGCGGTGAAACCGGCGGCCCCGGCCAAACCCGCGCCGGCCCCGGCGAAGGAAGTCAAGAAACCGCACAAGGGCAAGAAAGAGCGGCTGGAAAAACTCGAGGAACGCGAACGCGGCGAGCTGCATCTCGCGGCCGGCAAGAAAGTGCGACGCAAGGTGAAGCTCGTCGCCCACAAGCCGGTGGTCACGAGCGTGACCGGACAGCACGGCTTCGAGCGGCCGACGGCGCCGATCGTGCACGAAGTGGCGCTGCCCGAAACCGTCACGGTGGCGGAGCTGGCGCAGAAAATGTCCATCAAGGCGGCCGAAGTCATCAAGACGCTCATGCAGATGGGCTCCATGGTCACGATCAACCAGGTGCTCGACCGCGACACCGCCACGCTCGTGGTCGAGGAAATGGGCCACGTCGTCAAGGAAGCCAAACCGACTTCTCCCGAGGAACTGCTCGCCGCGCCCACGGCCGAAGCGGCCGCCGAGGCTGAACCGCGCCCGCCGGTGGTAACCGTCATGGGTCACGTCGATCACGGCAAGACCTCGCTGCTCGATTACATCCGCAAGGCCAAGGTGGCCTCGGGCGAGGCCGGCGGCATCACCCAGCATATCGGCGCGTATCACGTGGAGACGCCGAGGGGCGTCGTCACTTTCCTCGACACGCCCGGCCACGAGGCGTTCACCGCCATGCGCGCCCGCGGCGCCAAGGCCACCGACATCGTGATCCTGGTGGTGGCGGCCGACGACGGCGTCATGCCGCAGACGGTCGAAGCGGTGCATCACGCGCGCAACGCGAAGGTGCCGCTGGTGGTCGCGGTGAACAAGATCGACAAACCCGAGGCGCAGCCGGACCGCGTGCGTCAGGAGCTGACCAAACACGAAGTCGTCGCCGAGGAATGGGGCGGCAATGAAATCTTCGTCAATGTCTCCGCCAAAACCGGCGAAGGCATCGACAAGCTGATCGAGTCGGTGCTGCTGACGGCCGAGGTGCTGGAACTGAAGGCGCCGAAAACCGGCCCCGCCGCCGGCCTCGTGGTCGAGGCGCGCCTCGACAAGGGTCGCGGCCCGGTGGCCACGGTGCTGGTGCAGCGCGGCACGCTGCACAAGGGCGACGTGATTCTCGCCGGGCGCGAGTTCGGGCGCGTGCGCGCCATGCTCGACGAGAAAGGCCATCCGGTGAAAGAGGCCGGGCCGTCGATTCCGGTGGAAGTGCAGGGACTCTCCGGCGTGCCGAGCGCGGGCGAGGAAGTCATGGTGGTCGAGTCCGAGCGCAAGGCGCGTGAAATCGCGCTGTACCGCCAGGGCAAGTTCAAGGACGTGCAGCTCGCGCGCCAGCAGGCGGCGAAACTTTCCAACGTGTTCGAGCAACTGAAGGAAAGCGAGGAAGCCAAGCCGCTGAATCTCATCATCAAGGCCGACGTGCAGGGATCGATCGAGGCGCTCACCGTGGCGCTCGAAAAACTTTCCACGCCCGAGGTCAGGGTCAAGGTGGTCCACGGCATGGTCGGCGGCATCACCGAGTCGGACGTGAACCTGGCGGTGGCGTCGAGCGCCATCATCATCGGTTTCAACGTACGCGCCGACAGCACCGCGCGCAAGCTGATCGAGCATCAGGGCGTGGACGTGCACTACTACAACGTCATCTACGACGCCGTGGACGAGGTCAGGGCGGCCATGACTGGCATGCTCAAGCCGCAGTTCAAGGAACAGCTGCTCGGGCTCGCGGAAGTGCGCGACGTGTTCCGCTCGCCGAAGATGGGCGCGGTCGCGGGCTGCTACGTGGTCGAGGGCGTGGTGCGGCGCAACCGGCCGATCCGCGTGTTGCGCGACAACGTCGTCATCTTCGAGGGCGAGCTCGAATCGCTGCGCCGTTTCAAGGAAGACGCCGGCGAAGTGAAGGCGGGACTCGAATGCGGCATCGCGGTCAAGAATTACAACGACGTGAAGGTCGGCGACCAGATCGAAGTGTACGAGAAGGTCGAGGTCGCGAGGACGCTGTAAAGAAGCGGTCAGCGATCAGCGGTCAGCTTTGAGAAGACGCGATTTCACTGATAGCTGACCGCTGAAGGCTGATAGCTGCCATGCACAAAGATTCCAACCGGCCGCGACGCGTCGCGGAACTCATCAAGCGCGAGCTGGCCATGCTGATTCCGCGCGAGCTCGACGATCCGCACGCGCACGAAATCACCCTCACCGGCGCGGAAGTGTCGCGCGACCTGTCCTCGGCGCGGATTTATTTTTCGCTGCTGAGCGGAGCGGCCGAGGCGAAGCAGACGGCCAAGTCGCTCAACCACGCCGCCGGATTCCTGCGCCACGCGCTCATGGGTCGGGTGTCGTTGCGCACCGTGCCGGCGTTGCGGTTTTATTTCGACGAGTCCGTGGAGCGCGGCGCGCGCGTCGACAGCCTGATCGATCAGGCGATGGCTGAAGACAAGCCGAAACAGGATAAATAGACAGGATTGACAGGATTTTTCAGGATTTACAGGATTAAATCTTAAAATCCTGTTAATCCTGCGTAATCCTGTTAATCCTGTGAAATTTAAATTTCAGTATTGAGGACAACGTAGCGTGAAGCAGCAACGACGCAAGTGCGACGCCGTGAACGGAGTGATGCTGCTCGACAAGCCCGTCGGATTCACCTCGAACCAGGCGCTGCAAACCGTGACGCGCCTGCTCAACGCCTGCAAGGCCGGTCACAGCGGCAGTCTCGATCCGATCGCCACCGGGCTGTTGCCGCTTTTTTTCGGCGAGGCCACGAAGCTGACGCAGTTCCTGCTCAACGCCGACAAGCGCTACTGGACCGTGTTCAAGCTGGGCGTGAGCACCACGACGTATGACAGCGAGGGCGAGGTGACCGCGACCCGGCCGGTCACGGCGAGCGCGCGCGACATCGAAAAGACGCTGGTCGCATTCCGCGGCGAGATCGAGCAGATACCGCCGATGTATTCGGCGATCAAGCATCAGGGCGAGGCGCTCTACAAGCTGGCACGCGCCGGCGTCGAGGTCGAACGCGAACCGCGGAAAGTGACGGTGCATGAAATCAGGATGCTCGGGTTTCAGGATGATCTGCTGACGCTGGAAATTTCCTGCACCAAGGGCACTTATATCCGCACCCTGGCGCACGACCTGGGCGAGGCCCTGGGCTGCGGCGCGCACGTGGTGCAGCTGCGCCGGCTCGCGACCGGGGATATCCCGATCGACCGGGCGGTCACGCTGGAGCAGTTGGAAGCCCTGGCGACCCCGGCGGAACGCGCGCGGCTGTTGCAGCCGGTGGACAGCGT
>JACQER010000075.1 GCA_016200465.1 Gammaproteobacteria bacterium
GAGTAACCCAGAGCGTCATCGTGAGAAGGTCGCGAGCTTTCACCGGTTGCTTCGAAGCTTAACCGACGAACCAATCGGTTGCAAGACTGGGATTTCGGCCCGCGGGGCCTGTATGCCTAGAGCGTGTTTCATAAATAGGTTCGGCCTCAGGTCAGGTACTTACGGATGAGGCGGGTTAGCTGATGAGCTTCTGTCATGAAGAAGCGGCAGAAGCTGTTGACGGAAGAGCAGTGGGAGTTGGTGGAGCCCATGCTGCCCCCGCCCAGGCGACGGCAGGACAATCGAGGCCGGCCCTGGGCATCGAACCGGGGGTGTTTCGAGGGCATTCTGTGGATTCTGCAAACCGGCGCGGCGTGGCGATTCTTGCCGGAGGAATTTCCTTCGCCCTCGACCTGCTGGCGTCGGCTTAAGCAGTGGGAAGACGAAGGCGTTTGGCTGAATGCGTGGCGCGCACTGCTGGGAGCGCTGGATGAAGAAGGCCTGCTTAAGTGGGAAGAGACCTTCTTGGACGGCAGCTTCGCACCGGCGAAAAAAGGGGCTCCGCAGTCGGCAAAACCAAGCGGGGCAAGGGGACGAAGTGGATGGTACTGGTCGACGGTCAAGGTCTTCCGCTGGGAGTTCGGCTGGAAAGTGCCTCCCCCAGTGAAGTTACGCTTGCGGAAGCCACGCTCTCCGAAGTCCGGGTACCCCGCCGGAAAGGCCGCCCGCGGCAAAAGCCCGCGCGCGTGATCGCCGACCGCGGCTACGACTCCGACCCACTGCGTCAACGATTGAAGAAGCGCGGGATCGAACTGATTGCGCCCTACCGGAAGAACAATCAGGGACGGCGCTACGAAGATGGGCGCAAACTGCGGCGTTATAAGCGCCGCTGGATTGTGGAACGAACCAATGCGTGGCTCGGTCAATTCCGGCGTCTGCTGGTCCGCCATGAGCATCTGCTCTCCACTTACCGCGCCTTCTTCTATCTCGCCTGCTTCTGGATTACCCTGAGGCGCTGTTTATGAAATACGCTCTAAGAAATAGGCTTGCAGGTGGGACACTTCGGCATTGGCGATCCCCCGTCCGCCAGCGAGGTCGTCGAAACAGCTCCGATCAGCAACAAAGCAGCGATCAGCAAACGC
>JACQER010000076.1 GCA_016200465.1 Gammaproteobacteria bacterium
AAGGCGCGAAACGCTGGCAGACCATGACTCCCGAGCAGCGCGAACAGGCGCGCGACCGTTTCGCCCGCTGGCAGAAAATGACCCCGGAACAGCGCGAACAGGCGCGCAAGCGTTACGAGCGTTTCCGCCAGTTGCCGCCGGAGCAGCAGGAACGCCTGCGCCACCGGCATCAGTGGTTCAAGAGCCTGTCGCCGGAGCAGCGCACGGAACTGCGCGAGAAGTGGAAAAACATGACGCCGGAGGAACGGCAGCAGATGCGGCAGAAGTGGCGGAGCGACAATGGCGCCCCGGACGAACACGCCCCGCGCATGCACCCGGATCGTCCGGAACGCACCGAGCGACCGGCGCGGATGGGGCCACGGTAAGTTAAGGTGCGCTTATTTTAGAAGCAATCATTAACAATTATTTATTAGGCTTCCATTGATTGGCTAACTGCTCGGCTTCTGCGATTTGATTTTTTGTCATGCGATTTTTTAGTTTAGTGCGGTGGCCGGGTGGGTCTTCCATTACCCATTTGCATAATGGAACTTTGGCGCACGCGTTTGCAGCTCTTTCAGCCAAGAGCATCCATTTAAACCCCTCAACATCGTTGTGAAAATATTGGTTTGAATAAAGGCTACCTAAATTATATTGAGACTGCATGAAACCCTTATCTGCTGCAATAAGATAGTAGTCGCGAGCTTTGTTGTAATCTTTGTGCGCACCAGCCTGACCATACTCATATGCATGACCACTATTATGGCAACCTGCGTTGCTACCTAATTCACAAGCACGCACAAACCATTTAAGGGCATTACCATACTTTTCTACTGAGACTTCTCCTTGAGATATCATTAAACCTAATTTATCCGCTGCAGTGCTATCACCAAGTTCCGCACCTTTCATGTAGAGATTTGCCGCCTGTTCAGGGTGACCGCCGCGGTAAGCAGCATCACCCGGAGTAGTACTACAAGCAACCACGTAAGGAATTAAAAGTATTAATAATATATATGTTCGTAAAGTCATCATTAGCCCTCTTCAAAGAAACGAGCGTTCGGACTCATCAGCGAACT
The DNA here is from genome assembly GCA_016200465.1 of Gammaproteobacteria bacterium. Classification (GTDB taxonomy): domain Bacteria; phylum Pseudomonadota; class Gammaproteobacteria; order Acidiferrobacterales; family Sulfurifustaceae; genus Sulfuricaulis. The sequence goes on from JACQER010000076.1 coordinate 1,053, forward strand.
CTGCAGGATATGCTGCGTTAAAGCTCTATTCAGCGCATCCTGCTCAATCCTCTCCCACTAGAAAAAATTTACCTTTTATCCGCCTTTCCTTTCACTTCATGCGCCGGATATTTCCTGGCGTTGATCTCGATCTTGCGACGCGCGGCATCCATCAGGTCCACGCCCAGCAGGTCGGCCATGCGGTTGAGATAGATGAAGACATCCGCCATCTCCTGCTCCACTTCACGCATGGTTTTTTCAGGAAGCTTCGGGCTCTGCGCCTCGGTCAGCCACTGTAAATGCTCGACGAGTTCGGCGGCCTCGACGATCAGCGCCATCGACAGGTTCTTGGGCGAGTGAAACTGCTCCCAGTCGCGCTCGCGCGCGAACTCGCGCAAGCGTTTTTTCAGGTCTTCGAGGGTTTGCATGACAAATCTCCGTTACGACATTCCCCGTTCACCCTTCGACAGGCTCAGGGCGAACGGGAGGCTTGATTACCTGGCGGGACGGCTGAGGCGTTTGCGGGCGCGCCTGGCCGCGGCCCGGACCTGCGCCGGCGCGGTGCCGCCGAGGTGATTGCGCGCCTTCAGCGAGCCTTCCACGGTCAGCACCGCGTACACGTCCTTGCCGATGGCGGCGCTGAGCTTTTTGAACTCGTCGAGGTCGACCTGCGACAGGTCGCGGTCGGTGCTGATGCCGAGGCGCACCGCTTTGCCCACGATTTCATGGGCGTCGCGGAACGGCACTCCCTTGCGCACCAGGTAATCGGCGAGGTCGGTGGCCGTGGAATAGCCCATGACCGCGGCGCGCAGCAGGTGATCGCGCTTGACCTTCATGCCCGGGATCATGCCGGCGAACACGCGCAGACTGCCGAGCACGGTGTCGAGCGTGTCGAACACCGGCTCCTTGTCCTCCTGGTTGTCCTTGTTGTACGCCAGCGGCTGCGCCTTCATGAGCGTCAGCAGCGCGACGAGATGGCCGTTCACGCGGCCGGTCTTGCCGCGCACCAGTTCCGGCACGTCCGGATTCTTCTTCTGCGGCATGATGGACGAGCCGGTGCAGTAGGCATCCGACAGCTCGACGAAGCCGAACTGCGAAGACGACCACAGCACCAGCTCCTCGGACATGCGCGACAGGTGCGTCATGAGCAGCGCCGAAGCCGAGACGAACTCAATGGCGAAGTCGCGGTCGGAGACGGCATCGAGTGAGTTCTCCGCGGGCGCGTCGAAACCGAGCAGCCTGGCCGTGTAGGCGCGGTCGATGGGATAGCTGGTGCCGGCCAGCGCCGCGCTGCCTAACGGCATGACGTTCACGCGTTTGCGGCAATCGCGCAAGCGATCCGCGTCGCGCACCAGCATCTCGAACCACGCGAGCAGATGATGGCCGAAAGTGATCGGCTGCGCGACCTGCAAATGGGTGAATCCGGGCGCGGGCGTGTCGGCCTCGCGCTCGGCCAGATCGAGAATTGCCTGCTGCAGCTGTCCGAGGGCATGCGCCACGACGTCGATGCCGTCGCGCAGGTACAGCCGCAGGTCGGTCGCCACCTGGTCGTTGCGCGAGCGGCCGGTGTGCAGCTTCTTGCCGGTCTCGCCGATACGTTCGATCAGGCGCGCCTCGATGTTCATGTGCACGTCTTCGAGCGCTACGCTCCAGTCGAACTTGCCGGCGTCGATCTCGGCTTCGATTTCCTTCAAGCCTCTGACGATGGCGTCGCATTCCTTCTTCGTGAGCACGCCGACCTTCGCCAGCATCTGCGCGTGCGCGATCGAGCCCATGATGTCGTAGACGTACAGCCGGCGGTCGAAACTCACCGAGGCGGTGAAGGCCTCGACGGCGGCGTCGGTGGGTTCGGTGAAGCGCCCGCTCCAGGGTTTTTGTTTGGCCATGAGTTTATTCAGCGACAAGGATGCATGATCGTGACGGAAAGATGACGCGGAACGGCATTGCCTGCTGCGTGAAAATCCGCGCCGTGCTTGTCAGAATTCCGGTTTCCGGCCCGCCCATCCGTGTCCATCCTACGATTATCGGCCTTTGATTGTGACCACGGTACAGGCCGGCTATTTTTCATTCTGTAGCGCCTGGTTCGGACTCTCCTTTGTGCACCCCCACCCCGAATTCCGGACCAGGATTGGGCCCCCCGCCTCAAAACGGGGGGTTTTTTTTGCCCGCGCCGCGGAAAGTATACTTGAGAAGTCGTCCAAATGAACCGGTGTTTTTTGCCCGTGGGCGCCCATCAACACGCTGAAAAATATATAATTAAGCTATATATATTGTACGGGTGGAGTGTATCCGCCCCTCTTTTACCAACCGCCCGGTCCGAGCACAGGATTCATGACGGCGTCAACGCCGTCATGATGTTTCGTTCCGCCGGGCCCTGATGAACGCTAGAGAGCTGCACCTCAGAACGGATTCCATGTCCAGCGCCAGCACCGAGAAACCGCATCTCCTTCCCGATTTCGGGACCTTCAGCATGCTGATCCGGTTCGTCATCCTGGCGGAACTGATCGCGATCATCATCACCATCGGGCGCAACACCGATTTCAACGAGCAGGCGTGGCAGGATTTTTCCCTGCTGTCGCTGTTCGCCGTGTCCATCGCGCTGTGCAGTTTCGTCGTGCTGAAAATCGCCTCGCCGGTATTCAAGCGCGCCTCGACCGGAACCGGCTCGGTGCTGGCGGTGGTGCTGATACTGCTGGTCACCTCGCTCGGCACCGACGGCATCATCTATCTGCTGCATTACCTCGAGATGATCGAAGACGGCATGCCGGCGTGGCGCGATTCACTGCTGATCCGCAGCCTCATGATCGCCGCCATCATCGGCGTGCTGGGCATACGCTACCTGATCATCCAGGAGCGCTCGGCGGTGGATGGCAAGCTGCAGCAGGAATCCAAACTGCAGGCGCTGCAATCGCGCATCCGCCCGCATTTCCTGTTCAACAGCCTGAACAGTGTCGCCTCGCTGACGCGCAGCGATCCGCCCAAGGCCGAGGCGGTGCTGCACGACCTCGCGGACCTGTTCCGCGTGCTGCTCGCGGACGCGCGCAAGCTCGTGCCCGTGACCGCCGAACGCGAGATCTCGCGCCAGTACCTGGACGTCGAGAAAATACGCCTCGGCGACCGGCTGCAGGTGAAATGGAACGTCAGCAACATTCCGCGCGCTGCGCTGATGCCGGCGCTGACGCTGCAACCGTTGCTGGAAAACGCCATCTATCACGGCATCGAGCCCAGATTTGCCGGCGGCACGATCAAGATCGAGATGTGGGCCGAGGGTGAGACGCTCAATATCATGATCAGCAACCCGCTGCCGGACGTGCGCAAGGAGGGTCACGGCAAGGGCAACAAGATCGCGCAGGACAACATCCGTCAGCGCCTGACGACCCAGTTTGGCCACACCGCCAGCATGCAGGTCATCCAGGAAGGCGGTCAGTATCACGTCAAGCTCAAGATGCCTATCATCAAGGGATGAGCATGGAACTCGCCGCCAAAAGCCGGTCATGGTTCGAGCGCCTGAAGGCGCGCGTGCTGGGCGTCGAGCAGGGCCTGGAGCGTCTGCTGCCGGCGGCGGAAGCCGCGCCGGGGGAACAATCCGAATTCCTGCCGAACTTCTGCACCGGCGAGGTGGTGTTCAACGTCGTGGTGGTCGCGGAAATGCTCGCGATCGTGATCAATCTCATCATCCCGCGAAATTTCCTGTCGCCCACCATCCTGCAGGACCTGCTGCTCATCTCGCTGTTCATCCAGTGGGTGGCGCTCGCCGGCACCGCCGCGCTGTGTTACACGCGCAAATATCTCAATCGCCTGCCCAACCTGCGCGCACTGGTGATGGCCTATCTGTTGCTGTTGCTCGTCACCTTTCTCGTGAGCGAGTGCGCCGTGTGGCTGCTGTGGGCACTCGGCCGCCTCCCGAACGCGCGCCCGGCGTGGTACGCGGATTTTCACATCATCAACCTCACCATCAGCGCCATCATCAACGGCCTGCTGCTGCGGCTGTTCCTGGCCAAGCACGAACTCACGCAGCGCACCCTGGGCGAGGCGCGCGCCAAGCTGCAGGCGCTGCAATCGCGCATCCGCCCGCATTTCGTGTTCAACAGCATGAACATCATCGCCTCGCTGATCCGCAGCGCTCCGGAAAAGGCCGAGACCGCGATCGAGGACATGGCCGACCTGTTCCGCATGATGCTCTCCCAGGACGAGATGCTGGTCCCGGTCAAGAATGAAATCGACGTCGCGAAGAAATACCTCGCGCTCGAGGGGCTGCGTCTCGACAACCGGCTCGTGGTCAACTGGGACATCGGCAAGTTCCCGCGCAAGAGCGTGATGCCGGTGCTGACGCTGCAACCGCTGCTCGAGAACGCGATCCGTTACGGCATCGAGGAACTGCCGGCCGGCGGCGTCGTGGACGTGCGACTGTGGGAGGAAAATGACCGGATTTACATTCGGGTGGCGAACCCGCTTCCGAAAACCAAACCCAAGCAGACGAAATCGACACCGGGACAATCGCTGGGCAACATACGCCAGCGCTTCCAGAGTCATTACGGCGGACAGGCCTCGCTCACGAGCGCCGAGGACGACGGCCTGTTCACGGTCACGGTGGTGTTGCCAACGCGCGGAGACAATCCATGAGAGTGCTGATCGTAGACGATGAAAAACTGGCGCGCGATCGTTTGCGCGAACTGCTGAACGACATCGGCGGCTACACCGTGGTCGGCGAGGCCATGAACGGCTCCGAGGCGGTCGAGAAATCCGCCGAGCTGAATCCCGACGTGCTGCTCATGGACATCCGCATGCCGGGCATGGACGGGCTCGAGGCGGCGATGCACCTCATGGGCATGGAAAATCCGCCGGCGGTGATCTTCACCACCGCCTACGACCAGCACGCGCTCGACGCCTTCGACGTCAACGCGGTGGATTACCTGCTCAAGCCGATCCGCAAGGACCGGCTGGCCAAGGCGCTGTCCAAGGCGCAGAAACTCACCATGAAGCAGATCGCCGAGATCAAGCAGGCGCGCCCCGAGCCGATGGTGCGCACGCACATCAGCGTGCACCTGCGCGGCAACATCCGGCTCGTGCCGGTGCCGGACATCCTCTACTTCCTCGCCGACAGCAAGTACGTGGTGGTGCGCACGCCCGGCGAGGAACACCTGATCGAGGACTCGCTGGTGAATCTGGAGAAGGAATTCGGCGAACGTTTCCTGCGCATCCACCGCAACGCGCTGGTGTCCACCGGCGCGATCAAGGGCATCGAGAAAAACCCGGCCGGCACCTGGCAGATCAGCCTCAAGGGATACGACAAGAAGCTCGACGTCAGCCGCCGCCACACGGCGCAGGTGCGGCGCTGGGCGCGCCGGCCGATGAACGCCTAATCTGTTGTGCCGCCTATGGCGGCGTGTGTAATTGCGGGTGGCTCCGCCCCACACATAGCTTTTGAGTCGCGCGCAAAGCGCGCGAACCATTCAACACCTGGATTCCGGCTTTCGCCGGAATGACAGATTAGCGGTAAGTCAGCCACTCACAAGTATAAGACTATCCCCTCATTTACTTATAAAATGTGCCAAGGCACCGCCCTTGATTCCACCCAGAGATCCAAATTGAAAACCCTCCGTCTCGGTACCCGCAAAAGCCAACTGGCCCTGTGGCAGGCGCATTACGTGCGCGACGCGCTCACGCGGCGCCATCCCGGCCTCCGCGTCGAGCTCGTCACCATGACCACCGAGGGCGACCGCATCCTCGACCGCAGCCTGGCCAAAGTCGGCGGCAAGGGGTTGTTCATCAAGGAGCTGGAACAGGGGCTGCTCGAAAACCGCATCGACATCGCGGTGCATTCCATG
>JACQER010000078.1 GCA_016200465.1 Gammaproteobacteria bacterium
GCGAGAAATTGCAGAAATATTTGTCCGCGAGTTTCTCGTTCAGTTCATCGAGTATCTCGCGGTGCGTGCGGCTCGCCGGCTGCAACAGCTCGCGCACCTTCCAGCAGATGGCGAAGTAAATCTGCTCGGCCCGCGCGCGTTGCGCCAGCGTCAACACGCCGTGGCTGAACATGCCCTGCGCCTCGGTCAACCGGTAGGCGGCATCGTGATAGGCCTCGGCCACGGAACGCTCTGACAGCGTCGCGAGCGTCTGCCACAGGTCGCGGATGATCGCCGGTTCGCTTTCCGTCGCCTTCGGCACCGAATCGGCGCCCGGGGCGGACTCGGTATCCACCACATTGGTGATGAGCACGGCGTGGTGCGCGGTCATGGCGCGGCCCGATTCGGTCACGATGTCGGGATGCGGCAATTTCTTTTCAGCGCATATTTCGGTAATGGCATGCACGATATTGTGTGCATACTCATCGACCGAGTAATTCATGGAACAAAAGCTGCGCGAGCGCGTGCCCTCGTAGTCCACGCCCAATCCGCCGCCGACGTTGAGCACCTTGATGTCCGCCCCGTTGGCGCGCAGCTCGGCGTAATAACGCGCCGCTTCGCGCATGCCGAGCTGGATGTGCTGGATATTGGCGATCTGCGAGCCCATGTGAAAGTGCATCATCTGCAGGCTCGGCAGCAGGTTCGCCGCGCGCAAGCGCGCAACCGCCTCCAGCACCTGCGCCGCGGACAGGCCGAATTTGGACTTCTCGCCGCCGGTGTTCTGCCACTTGTCGGCGCCGATCGAGGCCAGTCGCATGCGCAGGCCGATCAGTGGCGTGATGCCCAGGTTTTTGGATTCCTGGATGACGAGCTCCAGTTCCGTGGGTTTCTCCACGACGATGTACACGCGATGCCCGAGCTCCTTGCCGATCAGCGCGAGGCGGATGTACTCGCGGTCTTTGTAGCCGTTGCACACCACCACGCCGCCGTCCTGGCGCGACTGCGCCAGCACCGCCAGCAGCTCGGGCTTGGAACCGGCCTCGAGCCCGACGCGTCCGTCGTTGCGCGCAAGAATCTTATCGACCACGCTCTTCTGCTGGTTGACCTTGATCGGATAGACCGAGGTGTAATGACCGCGATAATCGTCGGCCTGCATGGCGCGGTCGAAAGCGCTGCACAGCGTCTCGACGCGGTGGCGCAGGATATCGGAGAAGCGCACCAGCACCGGCAATGACAGGCCCGCGGCCTTGATTTCGCGGGACAGCTCGAACATGTCGATGCCGGGATGTTCGGCGCGGCCGTCGGGCCGGCACACGAGGTGGCCCTTGGCGTTGATGTCGAAATAGCCGCCGCTCCAGTGGGCGATGTTGTAGGTGTCGCGTGCTTTTTGGATGGACCAGTCGATCATGGGCGCGAAGTATCAAGTAGCATGTAACAACTAGCAAGTATTACAATCCCGCCACTTTAAACAAACTTGTTGCCCGCCACCATGTCACTGGATAAAACCTGGTACACCGAAGAATGGGCCGGACAGGGTTCGGCCATCTCGCTCAAGATCAAAGACAAGGTCCACGACGAGAAGTCACCCTACCAGCGCATCGAAATCTTGGAGACCGAAACCTTCGGCACGCTCATGACGCTCGACGGGCTGGTGATGGTCACCGATCGCGACAACTTTGTTTATCACGAAATGATGTCGCACCCGGCGCTGTTCACCCATGCCGATCCGAAACGGGTACTGATCATCGGCGGCGGCGATTGCGGCACGCTGCATGAAGTCCTGAAGCACAAAACGGTGACGCTGGCCGAACAGGTCGAGCTGGACGAGCGCGTCACACGGGTGTCGGAAAAGTTTTTTCCCGAATTGTGCGAATCGAACAGCGATCCGCGCGCACGGCTGCACTTTGCCGACGGGATCAAATGGGTGGCGGACGCCAAACCCGAAA
>JACQER010000074.1 GCA_016200465.1 Gammaproteobacteria bacterium
CGGCCATTAGCGGTCATTCGTAACAACGTTTGAATTCAGCAACGCGAGTACCGCTGGAAGAAGATTTTGCGCTCACCCCGGGCGATTTCATTTTCCAATCGCATCGCCATCAAGCCTGGGAGCGCCTTGGGGTAGTGCCTTTCGTAGATCGGCCACAATAAGGTTGACGGCGTCGTGAAGGGCGCTATCCAATTGCGTGTCGCGCTCCGTGGCGCCGACTTTTCTCACCAGCCGGGACACGCTCCTATCCGAGAATCCGGTGGCGCTGTCTTTCCACGCTTGAGTTCCGGTGTCGAGCGTAATGAGTTCCGCCTCAATCCGGACCGGACGGTAGATATTATCCAAGGCCCAAAACCCGCCATAGGCTTCGGCGGTCTCTTCAATGGTTTCGGTGACCAGGTAGACGCCGGCAATGGGGCGCGTGGCCGGGTTGGCATAAGCGATGGCTGCGATGGCCAGCGTTGTGGTGACTTCAAATACGATCACCGCCTTGCGCCATGATTTGGGCGTCAGGCCATAATCCGTGATACGGAACCGTAGGATGACGTCCGCCCCGGATACGGCCCGCAACTGTTCCGCTATTTCAGGGGTGACGACCGTATCAGCGTGGTTGATGCGCAGGCGGTTGATCGCCCGCGTCACCCCTTCGCTGGTGACAATTCTGATCCCCGTTTGGGTTTCCATGGCTTTCTGCATGTAGGCGAGGGCGCGCGCTTGCGCCGCGTCGGTGGCATTTTTGACGGTCTGGCGCGATTCCGGGGCGTCTTGGGCCAGATCGGGCGCAAACAGGTCGTGGAGCATCTTCTCGTTCGCCACCAGCGGGGCTTGCACCAACACGGCTGTCTGCGGGCGCCCGGCTGTATCTTGAGTACCCGACCGGTACGGTGGTGGGGTGACACAGCCACCCACCCCCAATGCGATCAGGACGGCCACGGTAATTTTGTATGTTGTCATTATTGATGACCTCTCCACACCAAGGTCAAGGAAAAAGAGGACAGATTTATTTTCCGGCGGCTATCCCTCATAGCAATCCGAGCGATCAAACTACTTTATTTTCTATTTCGCGCGCTCGCGCCATTGCGCGGCGAGCTTCGGGTCCGGCTTCACGCCGAGCAGACCTTTCTCGTAGATATCCGCGAGGCTCCGCATCGCCGGCTTGTAACCTTTTTCCGCCGCCCGGTTGAACCAGTACAGCGCCTGCTCGGGATGCCGGCGCACGCCCCAGGCGCCGGTTTCGTAGCGGATGGCGAGCTGATACTGCGCTTCCACGTCGCCCCCATCGGCGCGTTTTTTCAGTTGTTCGCGCGACGACTCATAGACCTCCATGGTGTCTCCGCCGACGTCGGCGAAGAAGTGCAGCAGCTTGATCGCGTCGGAATGTCCCTGCGCGGCGGCGCGCGAGAGCCAGTCGCGGCCGCGCTCGAGATCCTGCGGCACGCCATGACCCTGCTGATACATCTTGCCCAGCAGATACTGCGCCTGCGCCACGCCCTGGTCGGCGGCCTTGGCCAGCCAGCGCTCGGCTTCGCGGTAATCCTGTTGGGTGTCTTTTCCGTAATAGTACGCCTCGCCCAGCGCCAGCTGCGCCTGCGCCTGATTCTGCAGCGCCGATTCCCGCCACCAGGCGAGCGCCTGTTTCATGTCGCGCGTCGTGCCTTCGCCCGCGGCGTACATCTGTCCGAGCACGAACTGGGAATAGGGCTGATGCTCGCGCGCCGACCGCTCGATCCAGTAGAACGCCTTGCGCGCGTCGCGCGGCACGCCGCGCCCTTCGCGGTAAATCAGTCCGAGCAGGAGTTGCGCGCCCTGATTGCCGCGTTCCGCGGCGTTGGTGATCGCGGCGATTTCCGCGGGCGTCTCGGCGCGCGCGGCGGGAATGCCGGTGAGCAGGGTGAAAAAAAGCACGGCGATCGTGAAGCGGTGGCGTGGTGACATGGATTCCTTGTGCGATTTATCTATATATAAAGTTCATCTTCCGGAAGCGTTATTTTGCGGCGTGACCTGCACCCATTGCCAGAAGCCGATGGTAGCGAGGCAGGCCAGCGCGCTTGAGACCAGAAACGCGGTCTTGACGCCGTAACCGGACCAGAGCCCTCCGAGCAGGAGACCGGCGGGGATTGCCGCGGTTCCCACGAGCATGTGAAACCAGCCGAAGGCGGTGCCGCGCTCGGCCGGCACCGCGAGGTCGCGCACCAGCGCGCGTTCCGCGCCTTCGGTCAGGCCGAAGTAGAAGCCGAGCGCGAAACTCCAGGCCCACAACATCAGCGGCTGGGTCACGAACGCCAGCGCGAATAAAGTAATGGCGTACACCATCCAGCCGGTCAGGATCAGCGGCCGGCGCCCGACGCGATCGGTTTGCTGGCCGGCCTGCCCGGAGACCGTGGCCTTGACCACGTGCATCGCCGCCCACAGCAGCAGCAGTTCCACCACCGGCATGCCCAGCTCGTGGCCGCGCAGCAGCAGGAAGGTTTCGGGAATCTTGCCGAGCGTGAAAAATGCCAGCACCGCGAGATAGCGGCGCGTGACCGGACTCAGCCGCGACCAGCTGAGCGGCACGCGCTCGGCGGAGCCGTCGTCCGCGCGCGGCGATTCCTTGATACCGAAGACCACGAGACCCACGGCCAGCAGCCCGGGAATGGCCGACAACGCGATCACGATGTCGAGCCGATGTGTGCCCCAATACACGATGCCGGCGGCGGCGAGCGCCCCGAGCACCGCGCCGCTGTGATCGAGCGCGCGCGTGAAGCCGTAAGCGTGGCCGGCGTTGCCGTCGTCGATCGCGTCCGAGACCAGCGCGTCGCGCGGTGCAGTGCGTATCCCCTTGCCGATGCGGTCGGTGACGCGGATGGTGAGCACGGTGAGCCAGCTGCCGGAGACGCCGATCAGCGGGCGCGCGAGGTTCGACAGCAGGTAGCCGGCCACGACATACGGCTTGCGCCGGCGCCCGTAGAGGTCGGAATGCCGTCCGGCCCAGAGCTTGAGCAGGTTGGAGACCGTATCCGCCGCGCCTTCGATGATGCCGAGGGCCACCGGACCGGCGGTGAGCACGGTGGCGAGCAGCAGAGGAATCAGCGGCGTCACCATCTCGCTCGCGAAATCGTTGAACAGGCTGACCAGTCCGATGACGACGACCGTGCGCGGGAGTTTTTTCGGGTGGCGGCCGGGCGGGACGGGTTTCAAGGGAGGCGTTTGCGCATGTCGAGGCGCCTACTTTAGCCGACGCGTCTGCGGCACGCAAAAAGAGGGCGCGGCCGGCGCCGCGCCCGTACCACCATGGAGGAGGCGATGAGGAATCTAGGGACGTTCTGAATAATGAGCCAACACCATTTTTGCAAAACCCCCAGTCGCTGAATACTCTGGAACGTTAGTTATTCTGTTACCGGTAACAGCCATTAATCAGAACGTCCCTAGGCGGCCTTGTCCAGCCGGTGTATGCCGAGCAGGCGCAGGATGTATTTCTCGTAGTACGGTTCGGATTTGCCTTTCTTCATCTTGCGGATGAAATATTTCTCGAACGCGATTTTCGACCAGTGCACCCAGCGGCCTTTCTTCATCCAGCTCACGTTGCGCGGCGGTATCTGGGGAATGGCGACGAAGGCAATGCCCTTGTCGCCAATGTCGGCGAGACAGAAGGCGTTCCAGGTGCCGCTGTACAGGGGCGCGTAACCCTCGATCTCCGCCTTGATGTTGCGCACGATGGCGGTGACCATGGTTTCGATCATGTAGCCGGTCTTGGGCGCGCCGGTGGGCACCGGCGTCGCCTCGACCGGCGGGATCGCGATGCACACGCCGGCGGAGAAGATGTTGCGGTATTTCTTGCTGCGCTGGTGCTGGTCCACGAGCACGAAGCCGCGCGGATTGCACAGGCCCTCGACCGCCGCGACCGCGTCCACACCCTTGAACGCGGGCAGCATCATGGAGAATTTGAACGGTACTTCCATTTCCTTCACGGCTTCGCCCTTGTCGTTCATCTGCGCGACGAACATCTTGCCCGGTTCGACGCGGTTGACCTTGGCGTTGGTGATCCACTTGAGATGGTGATCGCGCATCTCGGCTTCGAGCAGCCCCTGCGAATTGCCCACGCCGCCGAGCCCGAGGTGCCCGATATACGGTTCGCTGGTGACGAAGGTGATCGGCACCTTGTGGCGGATCTTGCGGCGCCGCATGTCGGCGTCCATGATGAAGGCGAATTCGTACGCCGGACCGAAACAACTGGCCCCGGCCATGGCGCCGATGACGACCGGCCCCGGCTCCGCCAGCAGTTTCTGGTAATCGAGCCACGCCTTTTCGGCATGTTCCGTGGTGCAGATGGAATGGGTGTATCCCGCCGGGCCGGCGCCGGGCACTTCGTCGAACGCGAGTTTCGGACCGGTGGCGATGACCAGATAGTCATAATCCAGCGTGTCGTTGTTGGCGAGCGTGAGCCGGTTCTGCGCGGCATCGATCTTCGTCACAGCCTGGGCGATGAAGCCGATGCCGCGGCGCTCGAGCGGCGCGCGCAGCGGGAACGTGATTTTCTCGCGCTCGCGCCAGCCAACCGCGAGCCACGGATTGGACGGCACGAACTGGAACGACTCCGAGGCGTTGACGACGGTAATCTGGTGTTTGCTCTCCAGTATGTCGCGCAGCTCATACGCCGTGGGCAATCCGCCGATGCCGGCGCCGAGAATGACGATATGTGTCATGACTGTTCCTCCAAAAAATATATGAGACTGAATTTAAATGAGGAGCGTTATTGCAATCGCCGTACCATATAAAGAAACATTCTATTTGCCGGAAAATCCGCTTTCCCTTACCGACATCATTGACAATCTTGCCAGATTGGCATGACATGCGCGTCAGTTTTGATCAGGGCCTGACATATTGTCAGGTCCTGTTTTTTACAGAGGAGGCTGCATGTCATCCGGCATTTCTTCCGCCTTTCAGGCTCTTATCGACGCCCAGGAAAATCCGTTCGTGCTGATCGACGAACATTATCGCGTCGTTGCCGCCAACGATGCCTATCAGGTCGCCTACGGCGTGGATGCGAGCAAGGTCGTGGGCAAGCATTGTTACGAAATCTCGCACCGGCACGATTCGCCCTGCTGGCAGCACGGCGAGGAATGCCCGCACCGCGAGGTCTTCGAGAACAACCGCCCGTGCCAGTTGCTGCACACGCACTTCGATTCGCTCGGACGCGCCGAGCACGTGCAGATCAAGGGCCACATCATTCCCAAGCCGGGCGGCGGCTATCTCCTGGGCGAGTCCATCTTCCGCCTGTCGCCGCCGCAGGATCTCGATTGCGACGAGATGCGCATGATCGGACGCTCGCCCGCGTTCCTGCACGCGATCGAGCAGCTGACGCGCGCGGCCGACAGCAACGCCAACGTGCTGCTGTTCGGCGAGAGCGGCGTGGGCAAGGAACTCGCGGCGCACTTCGTGCATCACCACAGCCCGCGCAAGAAGGGCCCGTTCATGGCGGTGGACTGCGCGTCGCTGACCGAGTCGCTGTTCGAGAGCGAATTCTTCGGGCACAACCGGCATATCCGCTCGATGGTGGAGCGGGGCGATTTCCGCGAGGATCTTTATTACCGCGTCGCCTGCATCAACGTGGATTTGCCGCCGTTGCGCGCGCGCCGCAGCGACATCCCGGTTCTGGCCGAGGCGCTGCTGACGCACATCAATCAGGCGAATCACGCGCACTGTTACCTGACCGGCGAAGCCATGGAGAAACTCACCAATTACGACTTCCCCGGCAACGTGCGCGAATTGCGCAACGTGCTGCATCGCGCCGCGGCCATGTGCCGCGCCGGCAACGGCGCCATCACGGCGGACGGGATCGTTTTTGACGAACCCGCCAGCCAAGTCCGTAACGGGAGCGATCGCCAAAACGCCGTGAAAATGCCGGAGCCCGCCGGTGACGATCAGCCGCTCAGCATCCGCGAGATCGAAACCCGGTACATGGAGGAGTTGCTCGAACGTTACGCCGGACAACGGCGTCTCGTGGCCCAGGCGATGGGCATCAGCGAACGGACGCTGTACCGCAAGCTGCGACGCAACGGCCGCAATTAGGAAACTCAGCGTTTCGGCATCAACCCCCGGATTTTTCCCAGGAGCGACGGATCGTCCCATTCGCGCCCGCC
>JACQER010000082.1 GCA_016200465.1 Gammaproteobacteria bacterium
ACCGAAATTCTCCGCATGAGATAACGTCGCGATGGAACCCCAGTCCGGACTTACCCAGCCGAGCCGCACGTAGCGGTGAAACGAAGAGAACGGCCAGTCCGCCACGCGCTTGACCAAGCCATGCTTTGCGGGGTTGTAATGGATGTACTCCACGTGTCTTTGAAGATCATCCATATCGCGTATTGTATGTTCCCAGTATCTCCGCTGCCATAAGTCATATTCCCCTTTGGCGTTGGGAATCAGCGACACTCCACGTTCGCGGATGGCGCGCGTGAACCGACTCTTGATGGCACGCCATCGGCTTGGGTAATCACAATCATCCCCGGGCAACGTCCACACGGTATGAATATGATCGGGCAATACGACCACAGCCTCCATCTGAAAAGGCTTTTCCCGGCTAACGCGACGGAATGCCTCGCGCAATGGGACAATGTGCTCAACCAACACTCGTGAGCGACGATCTCCCAGCGTTACGGTGAAGAAGTACGTTCCTCCCGGAATCCGATTGCGACGGTAGTAAACCATGAAGCAAGGATATCCCGGATTTCGCTTCGCTTCATCCGGGCTACAAGCTACATACGTTATTCAGCACCGTCTTTCTTGTCGAAGGCCTAGTCGTGTTTCTTGAGTTCGGCCTCGATCTCGTCCTCGGTCAGGTCGCGCCGGCCGCTGTCCACGGCTGCGTCGGCGGCGCGCTTCATGCGGCGCGCGGCGTGAGCACCGCCGCCACGATGAACGCCCACAGGATCACGTAGGGACGCTTGCCGGCGAGCGTTTCGGGATTGATCACCCCCATGCGCGCCAGCAGCACCACCGCCACCGGCACCTCGAACGCGATGCCGAAGGCGAAGAACATGGAAAACACGAAATCGAGATACGAACGGATGTCGGTCATCATGGTCACGCCCGGCGGCAGGGCGTGCACGAAGAATCCGAAGGCCATGGGAAACACCACGAAATAGGCGAACGCCATGCCGCCGTAGAACAGCACCGTGCTCGAGACCAGCAGCGGCAATACCAGCCGCCGCTCGTGACGGTAAAGACCGGGCGCGACGAACGCCCAAAGCTGGTACAAAAGAAAAGGAATCGTGATCACCACCGCCACCGCCATGGTGAGCTTGATCGGCGTGAGAAACGGCGAGGCGACCTCGGTCGCGATCATGGTCGCGCCGGCCGGCAACACGCTCATCAGCGGCTTCGCCACGAGCGTGTACACGTCGCTGGTGAACGGTACCAACGCCCCGAACACCAGCGCGATCGCGATCACCGCGCGCAACAGGCGGTCGCGCAGCTCGAGCAGATGGGAAATCAGGCTGCCTTCAGGAGCTTCGGGTTGTGCGGGTTCCGCCATGCTTTTTTCCAGGGCGTGATTTCTTGGCGCGCTTGGCGCGCGGAGATTTTACCGGCGCGGGTTCCGTGACGACGGCCTGCTCCAGCTTCGGGGTTTCCCCGGAATGGATGGTATTGGACGCGGTGGCCGCCGGAGTGACTTCGGTGAAACCCTGCAAGAGTTCACCCGAGGTATTTTCCATCAGGCGGCGGGTGCTGTTGAGTTCCTCGCGGAGCTTGCGCAGTTCCGTCAGCTCGTCCTGGTGAATTTCGCGGTCGAGATCCTGCTTGACGTTGTTGATGAAGCGGCGCAACTGCCCCATCCACTTGCCCGCGGTGCGCGCCACCTCCGGCAGACGTTTCGGTCCGAGCACGATCAGCGCGATCAGCCCGATCACCACCAGCTCCGAGAAACCGACGTCGAACATCGCGCGCGTCCGTGGCGGCGAAGCGGCTTAGGTTTTTTTCTTCTTGACCTTGGAAGTCACTTCCGCGTCGATGACGCGGCCGGAGTCGCCGGCGATTTTTTTCGGCTCCTCGCCGTCGCCGGAACCGGGCGCGGGGCTCTCGCCGTCTTCCTTCATCGCCTGCTTGAAGCTCTTGATCGCGCCGCCCAGATCGCTGCCGATGTTGCGCAGCTTCTTGGTGCCGAAGATCAGCAGAACGATGATCAGTACGACAAGCCAGTGCCAGATGCTGAAAGAACCCATTGCAATCTCTCCAGAATAAATTCGTTCGTGCCGATACGGGGGTGAGCTGTTCTAACGTCCCGGGCGCGAGGCCTTTTCCTCCAGCCCGGACACGCCGAAACGACGGTCCAACTCGGACAGGATATCATCCGGCTTAAGCCCGGTTTGCGCAAGCATGACCAGCGTATGAAACCACAGGTCCGCGGTTTCGTGAACGATCTTGGCGCGCTCGCCGCTCTTCGCCGCGAGCACCGTCTCGGTCGCTTCTTCGCCGATCTTCTTGAGCACCGCGTCGAGCCCCTTGGCGTACAGCCCCGCGACGTAGGAGCTTTGCGGATCGGCGCCTTTGCGCGCTTCCAGCACTGCGGCCAGCTTGTTCAGCACGTCGGACATGAACCGATCTCAAAAATGTTGGCAGAAATGTCAATGTTCGCGTTTCGACCGGGCATTCGGCAAGAAAAACCGGAAAAGATATATTTTTGAGATCGGTTCATGTCATTTCCTGCCGTAAATTTCCTGCTCGCTCTTGATGACCGGCTCGACCGTCACCCACCGGTCGCCCTGAAGCTGCTGGTAGAAACAACGCTCGCGCCCTGTGTGACAGGCGATGCCGCCCTTCTGTTCCACGATCAGCAGCACCGCGTCGTTGTCGCAGTCGAGGCGGATGTCCTTCACCGCCTGCACGTGCCCCGACTCCTCGCCCTTGCGCCACAGCTTCTTTCGCGAGCGCGACCAGTACACCGCGCGCTTCTCTTGCGCCGTCGCCGCCAGCGCCTCGCGGTTCGTCCACGCGAGCGTCAGCACCTTGCCGGTGCCGGCCTCCTGCGCAATCACCGGCACCAGACCGTCGCTGTTCCATTTCACCGCATCGAGCCATTCGTCAGTCATGATAAGCCTATTTCACCGCAAAGGCGCAAAGGACGCAAAGAAAACCGGGTAATGAATGATCTTTACTTGTTTTTACCCTTTGCGCTCTTTGCGTCTTTGCGGTGAATTTTTTTACAGTCTTACTTCAATCCCGGCCGCGGCCATGCGCTCTTTAGCCTGCTGCACGGTGTATTCGCCGAAGTGAAAGATACTGGCCGCGAGCACGGCGTCGGCGTGGCCTTCGCGAATGCCGTCCACGAGATGATCGAGATTGCCGACGCCGCCGGAGGCGATCACCGGGATGCTCACCGCGTCGCACACGGCGCGCGTCAGCCTGAGGTCGAAACCGTCCCGGGTGCCGTCGCGGTCCATGCTCGTCAACAGGATTTCACCCGCACCGTAATCCGTCATCTTGCGGGCCCAGGCCACGGCATCCAGGCCGGTCGCCTTGCGTCCGCCGTGCGTGAACACTTCCCACTTGTCCGGCCCGACTTGCTTGGCGTCGATCGCCACCACGATGCATTGCGAACCGAAATGATCCGAGGCCTCTTTCACGAATTCGGGGCGCGATACCGCGGCGGTGTTGATCGCGACCTTGTCGGCGCCGGCATTGAGCATGCGGCGCACGTCCTCGACCTTGCGGATGCCGCCGCCGACGGTGAGCGGAATGAACACCTCGGAAGCCATCGCCTCGACCACGTGCACCATGGTTTCGCGGTTGTCGGAGCTGGCGGTTATGTCGAGGAAGGTGATCTCGTCCGCGCCCTGCTCGTCGTAGCGGCGCGCGATCTCGACCGGGTCGCCGGCGTCGCGGATTTCGACGAAGCGCACACCCTTGACGACGCGGCCGTTGTCCACGTCGAGGCAGGGAATAATTCGTTTAGCAAGGCCCATAAGATATAAATATCACCGCCAGGACGCCAAAAGCGCCAGGAACAGCAATTTAAATTTTCTTTTTCTTCCCTGGCGACCCTGGCGTCCTGGCGGTTGAAATATTATTTGCTCAATTCATCGGCGAGTTTCTGTGCCGCGGCGAAGTCGAGCGTGCCTTCGTAGATCGCGCGGCCGGTGATGGCGCCGACGATGCCGGCGTCGCCGACCTCGCACAGCCGGCGGATATCGTCGATGTTGGTGATGCCGCCGGAGGCGATCACCGGGATGGAAATGGCGTTCGCCAGTTTGACCGTGGCTTCGATGTTCACACCGGTCATCATGCCGTCGCGTCCGATGTCGGTGTAGACGATCGCCTCGACGCCGTCATCCTGGAATTTCTTCGCCAGATCGACGACGTCGTGCCCGGAGAGCTTGGACCAGCCGTCGATGGCGACCTTGCCGTCCTTGGCGTCGAGCCCGACGATGATGTGCCCGGGGAATTCGGTGCACACGTCGCTCACGAAATGCGGCGCGTTCACCGCCTTGGTGCCCAGAATCACGTAGCGCACGCCCATGTCGAGATAGGCCTGGATCGTGTCCTCGTCGCGGATGCCGCCGCCGACCTGCATCGGCACGTCCGGAAACGCCTCGCGGATCGCCTGGATCGCGGCCGCGTTCACCGGCTTGCCGGCCACGGCGCCGTTGAGGTCGACGAGGTGCAGACGCCGCGCGCCGGCACCCACCCAGCGCCGGGCCATCGCCACGGGGTCGTCGGAAAAAACCGTTTCGTCGTTCATGCGTCCCTGACGCAGGCGCACGCACTTGCCGTCCTTGATATCAATCGCGGGAATGATTAACACCGATATGCTCCGGAGGAATCGTGATTTTCAGTATGACGAATGCTCGGTCAGAAGATGTTTTTCGGTTTAACGGGCCCCGTCCCAGGACACGAAATTCTCCAGCAGCCGCAGTCCGGCGCGCTGGCTTTTTTCCGGATGGAACTGGACCGCGAAAATATTCTCATGCGCCGCGGCCGAGGTAAACCGCAGCGCGTATTCCGTCTCGCCAGCGATATCCCGGGCATCGGCCGAATCGGCGTAGTAGCTGTGCACGAAATAAAACCGCGAGTCCTGCGGAATGCCCTGCCACAGCGGGTGCGGGGCGGTCTGGCGCACCTGGTTCCAGCCCATGTGCGGCACCTTCAGCGGCAGGCCGCTGGCGGCGTCCGTCATCATCGAAGGCGGAAAACGCTTCACCGCGCCCGCCAGCAGGCTCAGGCACGGCGTGCCGCCGCCCTCTTCGCTGAAATCGTACAGCGCCTGGAGTCCGAGACAAATGCCGAGGAAGGGTTTGGTTTTCATCGCCTCGAGCAGCGATTCGCGCAGCCGGTTCGCTTCCAGCGCCGCCATGCAGCCGCCGATGGCGCCCTGGCCGGGAAACACGACCCGGTCGGCGTGACGAATGTCGGAGGCGTCGGCCGTGAGCCGCACGCGCGCGCCGGGCGCGACGTGCTCGATCGCCTTGCACACCGAGCGCAGATTCCCCATCCCGTAATCAATCACCGCGACAGTGGTCATAGACAAAACTCACCGCAAAGACGCAAAGAGCGCAAAGAGCGCAAAGTTAGAAACCCAACTCATCTCAGTTTGTCTATCAGACGTTTTTCTTTGCGTCCTTTGCGGTGAAAAGCATTATTTTATTAAAGACTTCCTTTAGTAGACGGCACGATGTCGGCCGCGCGCGCGTCGACTTCGAGCGCCATGCGCAGGGCGCGCCCGAAAGCCTTGAAGATGGTTTCGGCGTTGTGATGTGCGTTCATGCCGCGCAGGCAATCGACGTGCAGCGTCACCAGGGCATGATTGCAGAAACCCTGGAAGAATGGATGCCTTTCTTGTCGCCGGCCGCCCTGGCGATCGCCTGGCCGAGCGTGATGCCGATGTCTTCCACGGTATGATGCGCGTCGATGTGCAGGTCGCCCTTGGCTTCGAGGGTGATGTCGATCAGGCCGTGCCGCGCCACCTGCTCCAGCATGTGCTCGAGGAACGGCAGCCCGGTATCGAGCCGCGCCGCGCCGCTGCCATCCAGGTTCACGGAAACGGTGATCCGGGTTTCCTTGGTGTCGCGTGACACCTCCGCGCGCCGGCCCGCTGCCGACTTGCCGCGGGGGGCGCGGGATTTCGTTCGTTTAGGGGATTTCACACGCAAACCATAGACGAATCACAGCGCCGCCTCAAGCGCCTTCAGAAAGGCGGCGTTTTCATCCGGCGTGCCGACGGTCACGCGCAGGCAGCCCTTCAACACGCCGCCGGAGGAATTCAGGTTCTTGATCAGCACGCCGCGGGCGCGCAGACCTTCGAAAACCTCATTGGCGTCACGGCCGGCGATCCGGAACAGAATGAAATTAGTCTGGCTGGGCCAGGCGTGCACACCACGAAGCCGGCTGAGCGCCTGAAACAGATGCTCCCGGTCCCGGCGTATCTGCCGCGCCTGCTCGTCGAGCAGGGGCAGATGCGTCAACGCGAATTCCGCGCTCGCCTGGGTGAGACAGCCGATGTTGTACGGCAGCCGCAGCTTGTTGAACTCCTGAAGCCACGGCGCCGGTCCGGCCAGAATACCCAGACGCAGGCCCGCCAGCCCCTGCTTCGACAGCGTGCGCATCACCAGCAGGTTGTCGTACTTTCCCAGCCGGTCCATGAAGGATTGCCCGGCGAAGGCGTGATACGCCTCGTCCAGCACCACCAGTCCCGATGATGCTTCAATGATGCGCGCGACATCCCCGGATGCGAACAGATTGCCCGTCGGATTGTTCGGATAAGCGAGAAATATCACCGCCGGTTTGTGCGTCGCGACGGCGTCGAGCATCGCCGGCGTGTCGAGCGAAAAGTCCGCCGTGAGCGGCACGCCGACGAATTTCATGCCGGTAAACGTCGCGATCATCTCGTACATGACGAAGGTCGGCGTCGGCGCCAGCACCACCGCGCCGGGCTTCGACAGCGCCATGAGCACGATCTGGATCAACTCGTCCGAGCCGTTGCCCAGCATCAGCTCCATGCCGGCCGGCACGGCGAGCGCGCCGCGCAGGCGTTCGCGCAGGCGACGCGCCTCGGGGTCGGGATAACGGTTGAGCGCGACGCTTTGCAGTGTCGCCAGCCATTCACGCCGCACGTCTTCCGGCCATGAATAGGGATTCTCCATGGCGTCGAGCTTGACCAGCCCGGTGGCGTCGGGCACGTGATAGGCCTTGAGCGCCCGGATTTCGGGGCGGATCAGGCGTGATATTTTTTTCTCGATTGGATCGGACATTTGCGAAAAAAGAATTTAACCGCCAGGACGCCAGGAAAAAGATAAAGAAAAGTTCGAATTGCTGTTCCTGGCGCTTTTGGCGTCCTGGCGGTTCAAGTCATTTTTTAATCCGGTACTCCGCCGAGCGAGCGTGCGCGGTCAGGCCTTCGCCGCGCGCCATCACCGAGGCGGTTTTGCCCAAGGTCGAAGCGCCGTCGGCCGAGCACTGGATGAGGCTGGTACGCTTCTGGAAATCGTACACGCCGAGCGGCGAGGAGAAGCGCGCGGTGCCGGAGGTCGGCAGCACGTGATTCGGCCCGGCGCAGTAGTCGCCGAGCGCCTCCGCGGTATAACGCCCGAGAAAAATGGCGCCGGCGTGGCGCACGCGCTTCGCCGCTTCGAGCGCGTTCTCGACCGACAATTCGAGGTGTTCCGGCGCGATGCGGTTGGCCAGCGCGATCGCCTCGTCCAGGCTGGCCGCGGTGATCAGCGCGCCGCGATTCTCCAGCGAGGCGCGGATGATGTCGCGCCGCTCCATGCCGGGGAGAAGTTTTTCCATCGCCTCGCGCACGCGCTGCGTGAACGCCTCGTCGAGACTGATGAGAATGGACTGCGCGTCCTCGTCGTGTTCCGCCTGCGAAAACAGGTCCATCGCAACCCATTCCGGATCGGTCCTGCCGTCGCACAGCACCACGATCTCGGATGGCCCGGCGATCATGTCGATGTCGACCGTGCCGTAGACGAGCCGCTTGGCGGTGGCCACGTAGATGTTGCCCGGGCCGACGATCTTGTCGACCTTCGGAATCGTCGGCGTGCCGTAGGCGAGCGCCGCGACCGCCTGCGCCCCGCCGACGGTGAACACGCGGTCCACCCCGCCGAGGTAGGCCGCGGCCAGCACCATGTCGTTGAGCGCGCCCTCCGGCGCCGGCACCACCATGACCAGTTCCGGCACCTCGGCGACCTTGGCCGGGATCGCGTTCATGAGCACCGACGACGGATACGACGCCTTGCCGCCGGGCACGTACAGCCCGACGCGATCGAGCGGCGTCATCTGCTGCCCGAGCAGCGTGCCGTCGGGTTCGGTGTAGGTCCAGGAATCGGTGCGCTGACGCTCGTGATAGGCGCGGATGCGTTCCGCGGCGTTGGCCAGCGCTTCGTACTGCTCCTTGGTGATGGCGCGCGACACCTCGCGCAACTGCGTGCGCGACACCTCGAGCTCGGCCACCGACGCGACCTGGCGCCGGTCGAAGCGGCGCGTGTACTCGACCACCGCGGCGTCGCCGCGCGCGCGCACGTCCGCGACGATGTCGCGTACCGTGGCTTCGATCTTCGGATCGATCGCGTGCGCGCGGTCGAGCAGCCGCGCGAAATCGGCGGCGAAGCCGTCGGCGCGCGTGCTCAGCAGGCGAATGTTCAGCGTGCTCATGGCGGATTCAGGCGACGGCGCGCTGCAGCCGGCCGACGAGGTCCTGCAACGGCCGGTGTTTCATTTTCATCGACGCTTTGTTGGCCACGAGCCAGGCGCTGATGTCGGCGATGTGCTCGACCTCGACCAGGCCATTGGCCTTGAGCGTGTTGCCGGTGTCGACCAGGTCGACGATGCGGTCGGAAAGCCCCACCAGCGGCGCGAGCTCCATCGAGCCGTAGAGCTTGATGATGTCGGTCTGGATGCCCTTGGCGGCGAAGTGCCGCTGCGTGGTCTTGACGTATTTGGTGGCGATGCGCAGCCGCGTCCAGCTGCCGGGGTCGTCGCGCGAGGCCAGGCTCGCCGGTTCGGCCACCATCAGGCGGCAGCGGGCGATGTTCAGGTCGAGCAGCTCGTACAGGCCGTCGCCGTCGTATTCCATGAGCACGTCCCGGCCTGCGATGCCGAGATCGGCGGCGCCGAACTGCACGTACGTGGGCACGTCCGCGGCGCGGATGATCGTGAGCTTCACGTCCGGCAGGTTGGTGTCGAGGATGAGCTTGCGGCTCTTGAGCGGATTTTCCGCGGGGCGGATGCCGGCGCGTTCAAGCAGCGGCAAACCCTCTTCCAGAATCCGCCCCTTGGACAGGGCGATATTGAGCACGGTGGACATAATTTAAAAAATAAATTTCACCGCGAAGACGCAAAGAGCGCAAAGATTGAAAGAGAAAATGAATAACATGTTTCTCCGGCGCGTAGCGCCGTTATCTTTTCTTTGCGTCCTTCGCGCCTTTGCGGTGAGTTATAAAATCGAGCGGACATGACTCACGCCGATTGCTTGCGCGCCGCCCGGGCCGCGAGTTCTCCGGGCACGCGCCGGATGCGCGCACCCAGCTGCGCGAGTTTTTCCTCGATGCATTCATAACCGCGATCGA
>JACQER010000083.1 GCA_016200465.1 Gammaproteobacteria bacterium
ACGGCTCACGATTCACGACTCACCGTCAGTAATAGT
This sequence comes from Gammaproteobacteria bacterium, assembly GCA_016200465.1. Lineage (GTDB taxonomy): Bacteria > Pseudomonadota > Gammaproteobacteria > Acidiferrobacterales > Sulfurifustaceae > Sulfuricaulis. The sequence continues at coordinate 37 of JACQER010000083.1, forward strand.
GCTTGTGGTCCTTGCGCCGGCGGCTGGCACGCTGCACCACCACGCCACGCACCGAGTAATTCTCCACCAGTTCCACCACCGGATAGGCGCTATTAAGCGCCTTGAGTAATTTCCTGCCGTTTTCGACGATGAACTGGCGGAACGTGGTTTCACCCTGATAATCGATGATCACGTAGGCGCCGTGCTGTGGCGGCATGGCCGGATCGACGATCAGAATGTGGCCTTCCAGGAATTCCGGTTCCATGCTGTCGCCGATGACACGCAACGCATAGGGCTCGGCATCCGCGCAGCTCCTGATCTCGGCGTGTTCCTGGTTGCCAGTGGTGGTCTTGATGGGAATATTCTTGAATGTATCGGCCATGCGCCGGACCTCCAGTTAAAAGGGGCTCACCCATTAGCCGACCTCCCGCAAGTGGGCGTAGCTGACCGCACCAAAGACGTTGGTGGTTGAAAATTTAGCCATCGGTTCAACCATCTCGCACCCTGGATTTCAATCATTAGATGTCGGGTCCATCCGCATCAGTCACCGCGATCGTTAGATGCCGCTTCACGATGCTCCTGGCAGTCATTGCTGCCCCACAAAAACCTCGGTACCAGACGACGTCCAAGTGTTGTTACTGACAGATCATGTGGTTCAGTCTTTCGACTGTCCAACCCTTAAATGGCTCGCCGCCTGGGCGGATGAGCCAAACCGATGGCACACTCGGGCGTCCACTCAGAGTCTTACGGGCTTTTCACCCAACCCCTTTGGCTGGCTCGCCCGAGCGGCCAATTCAGTGTGCGAACAAGCGGCTCACCTCGAACGGTTTTTGCTCGCGCAGCATGTAGTAGGCCGCGCGTGCCAGCTTGTGCGCGAGCGCCCGGATGGCGACGATGCCGTTGGTCTTCGCTTGTTTGCGTTCATAAAAACGCTTGGCGGCGGGCTCCCAGCGCACGGCAAAGTGCGCGGCCTCCGAGTACGCCCACGAGAGATACTTGTTGCCGCACTTGCGGTTGCCTTCGCCTTTGCGCTTGCCGTTGCTGAGCTTCTCCGATTTGACCAGGCGGCAATACGAGGCGTAATCGCCGACCTGCGCAAAGCGCCCGATATCGCCGGTCTCGAGCATGATGGTCAGCGCGAGGATCGGTCCCACGCCTTTGATGGTGGTGAGTACCTCGAAGCGCGGGTCGAGCGTCGTGGCCTCGCGGGCGGCGGCTTCGAGTGCCTCGATCTCCCGCTGCAGCGCGTGGTAAACGCGAAGGGCCGCCGCGGCGGGCAGATGCGAGAGCGGTTCGGCGAGCGGTATTTTGAAGTCGGCACGTCGAATCTCGTTTGAACCGACGCGCACCCCGGTATCGCGCCAGATCTGGCTCTGCACGCTGATGAGCTGCCGTGCCGCCATGCGCACCAGGCCCGCGCGGCGGCGCATCAGATCGCGCACCGCGCGCCGCTCCTTGGGATAGATGTATCCCGTAGGCAGAATCCCCAAGCGCAGCAGATGCGCGAGATGGAAGGCGTCGTAACGATCCTCGGTGTGCTTCAAGCCCTCGTATTGCTTAACCGCGCTGGTGTTCACAAGGTGCAGCCGATAGCCCTGGTCCATCAGCCCGTCGACCAACCAGTACCAGTTAAACGTTGACTCGACGGCGATGCCGCAGAGCTCCTGCCGGAACGGCGCCAGCAGCGAGAGCGTGCGTTCCAGTGAATTGGGCACTCGTTTCTCCACGATTCTCCGATCCTCTTCATCGATCACCACGACCACGTGGTTGTTGGAATGCAAATCGATTCCGCAGTACAGTGTCATGACGGCCTCCTGAGTTAAGGTTGAGAAAGCAACGCCAGTGTAACGTCACCGACGTCAACCGCTCAGGAGGTCGGCTAGAGGATTCTCAGAGTGATTTAAAAATAGGCAATGATCTGGTAAATTTGGTCGGCGCTTCACACACAAGAAAAACATGCCTCGCAAACCCCGAATTTATCTTCCCGGCATTCCGGCCCATGTGGTCCAGCGCGGCAACAATCGCAGCGCCTGTTTCTTCACTGACGAAGACTACCACTTCTATCTTGAATGCCTGGGTGAGGGCTTGCGCCGCTATGCCGTCAGGCTCCATGCCTATGTGTTGATGACCAATCATGTGCACCTGCTCCTGACACCCACCGACGCGACGGGCACGGGGGGGGTTCCGGAAAATGCTGCGCGAGTTGAACCTTGAGCCCGCGGAGTATGCCTTCGTGGATTTCGGCTCGGGCAAAGGCCGCGCGCTCATGATGGCGGCCGAACGGGGTTTCACGCGGGCCTATGGCGTGGAATTCTCGCCCGTGTTGCACGAAATCGCGCAAAAAAATATCGCGATATTCGGGCAACGCAACCCCCGGGCGTGCCCGATCGAACTGCATTTCCAGGATGCGTCGGAGTTTTCGATACCGGATGAAAATCTGGTGTGTTTCTCTTACAACCCGTTCGACGACAAGGTGATGCGGCGGGTCGTGGCCAACATCGCCGACTCCTATGCGCGCCACCCGCGAAAGCTTGCCGTGGCCTATCGCAACCCGGTCTGCGCCGAGCTGTTCGACAATCTCGGGTTCCTGCGACTGGACAGCGCGACGCGCGGTTACCGTCTTTACAAAAGTCGCTGAAACGGATCGGGGTTTGGCGGCGGTTTATGGCGAGTAATCGAACCACGCCCTGTTGCAGCAGTTCCTCCCGGCGCGCGGTGCGTCGTTTTCACCAATGGCTCCTCACAGGGTCACAGACCGCGCGCGGCGCGGCGCAGCAGGAACAGGGCAAGAACAAAAAAGACCGCGATCGGCAACAGCGAAGCGGCCACGGGCGGCAGCGCATAAAGCGCGCCAAAGTAACCCAGGCTCTTGTGAAAAATGATAAACACCAGTCCGAGCATGATGCCGATGAACACGCGGTGGCTCAGGCCCCCGCTGCGTATCTGCCGGAAAACAAAGGGCGTGGCCAGCAGTACCATGATGAGGATAGCGAGCGGCATGAAACTCTTCTGCCAGAAAGCCAGCTGGAAGGTGCGCGTGTCCTGATTGTTCTGCTGCAGATGCCCGATGTAAAAATGGAGTTGCTGGATGGAAAGGCTATCGGGCTGGATCGCGAACACCGACACCACGTCGGGCGTGAGCGCCGAGTGCCAGTCCTCTTCCGGGACACGGCGGGTCTGCACCGCCTCGTTGCCAACAATCAGACTTTCGCTCACATTCTGCAGGCGCCATGCGCCTCCGGTGTATCGGGCGCGCTGCGCGCTGGTCTGGATGCGCAGGCGGGAAGGACGATCGAAGTCATAGATGTTCATCCGCAGCAGGCTGAAGTCCGG
>JACQER010000077.1 GCA_016200465.1 Gammaproteobacteria bacterium
CTGGCACGAATACTGTGACTGGTACCTGGAGCTCTCCAAGGTGGTGCTGACCGATCCGGACAGCCGGCCGGAGCAGTTGCGCGGCACGCGCCAGACGCTGGTGCGGGTGCTGGAAACCGGGCTGCGCCTGCTGCATCCGGTGATGCCGTTCATCACCGAGGAAATCTGGCAGCGCGTGGCGAAACTCGCGGGCAAGGCCGGCGCCAGCATCATGCGCGAGCCCTATCCCCTGCCGCGGAAGGACAAAATGGATGCCGCCGCCGTCGAGGAAATGCGCTGGGTCATGGCCGTGATCACGGGCGTGCGCAATATCCGCGGCGAGATGGACATATCACCCGGCAAACCGTTGCCGATCCTGCTCCAGGACGGTTCGCCGGCCGACAGGAAATATCTCGACACCAGCCGTCGTTATCTCTCGACCTTGGCGCGCGCCGAATCCATTACCTGGCTTGACGCGGGGCAGCATGCGCCCGAGTCGGCCACGGCACTGGTCGGTCACATGAAAGTGCTGATTCCGCTCGGCTCGCTCATCGACAAGCAGGCGGAACTCGAGCGTCTCGGTAAGGAAATGGACAAGATCGAGAAGGAGTTGTCCAAGGCGAAAACCAAGCTCGCCAATCCGGACTTCGTCGCGCGCGCCCCGAAAAACGTGGTGGAACAGGAACAGGGGCGCGTGCAACAGTTCGAAACAGCGCTGACCAACCTCCGTACCCAGCGCGCCAAGGTCGAGGCCCTGCCCGGCTGAAACGCGCCGGTCAGTCGCGTTTCAAATCAATCCCGCACCAGTTCGCCATTGACGATCCTGACGCGGTCGCCCACCGCCAGGCCGGGCGCGGCATTCAGCGTCAGCATCGTGCGCGTGCCGTCGTTCATGAGCACGCCGACCCGATAGCGCACCACCTTGTTCGCGTTCTTCTCGATCTCGTTACCGGCGATGGCGCCGCCGACGGCGCCGGCCACCGTGGCCAGATCCTTGCCGCGGCCTTTGCCGACCTGATGTCCGAGGATGCCGCCGAGCAGTCCGCCGGCTACCGCACCGCCGCCCGAAGATTGTCCCTTTTCCGTGAAACTCTCGACGGATTCAACCGTACCGCAGTTGGCGCACGGCGGAGGCGGTGTTGCCTGTGCACTTGAAGCCTGGCTGGTCTGTGAATGTGATTTCGTCGCCGTGTGTTTGTGAACCGGCTGCGGTGACGCGGACGGGGCCGGTGGCGTCACCGCGGATTCCTGCTGCGTGGCGACCGGGGTCGCGCGCGGGAACACGCCGGTGATCACCGCGGCGCCCACGGCGCCCGCTGCCAGCACCGAACCGACGACGATCGCCGTGATCTTTTTCCTGCCTTCCAATCCTGCCATGGGCATGCTCCTCTTATATAGATGGCTGCGATTCTGGATCAATAACGCACGAAATGATATCGGGTTTACCGGCCGGATCCGGATTTCCGGAAATATCCGTATCCACCGGTCTTAGTCCGGAGAATGGACAAAAAATTCCTTCGGCCCCATGCGTCGGTCAGCAAGGTACGGCGATCTTGCCCTATTTGGCTGTCGCACCGGGATATGCGACCATAAACCGCCGCGACAACCATGATATTCCGGATCGTCGCCATTTCTCTTCCAATGACTACAAAAGGAGTAACAATGAAAACCGGTTTCCTGCTTGGCCTCGTTGCCGTTTCTCTCTCGGTCAGCGCCTTTGCCAAGGACGCGGGGGAATTCAAGACCGACAAGCAGAAATTCAGCTATACCGTGGGCTTCCAGCTTGGCCAGAACCTGAAGCGCCAGAACCTCGATATCGACCCGAAAATCGTCGCCCAAGGCATGCAAAGCGCCCTGTCCGGCACGACGCCCAAACTCACGCCCGATCAAATGCGTGCTTCCGTCGAAGCCTATCAGAAAAAGGAACAGGAAAAGACCGAAGCGCTGGCGAAGAAGAATCTGGAAACCGGCCAGGCATTCCTCGAAGCCAACAAGAAAAAAGAAGGCGTGGTGACGCTGCCCAGCGGGCTGCAATACAAGGTCATTACCGAGGGCAAAGGCAAACAGCCAAAATCCACCGACACGGTGGTGGCGCATTACCGCGGCACCTTGATCGACGGCACCGAGTTCGACAGTTCCTACAAGCGCAACGAACCGGCGACGTTCCCGGTGGAAGGCGTGATCAAAGGCTGGCAGGAAACCTTGCCGCTGATGAAGGAAGGCGCGAAGTGGCAGGTGTATATCCCGTCCGATCTCGGCTACGGCGCGCGCGGCGCCGGCAATGCCATCGGTCCGAATCAGGTGCTGATTTTCGATATCGAGCTGCTGTCAGTGAAAGCCGAGAGCGAACCGAAGGACAACAAGGAAGGAAAATAAGAACGTCCCTTACCGCCGGCGTTTGAGCTTGTACGAGGTCATGTCCTCGACAAACGCCGGGCAGGGAATGGCATCGAGCCCGCCGTATTTCCCGACCGCCTGACCGACGAGGCGATCGATATCCTTCACCGTGTCCGGATCGGACGTACCGTCGCCCAGCCGGCGCTGCAATCCGAGCAGGCCGCCAAACTGGATTTTCACCAGCACGCTGTGCGGCATGCTGAGCAGGTCGTCTTCGACGCCGAATGCCGGCAGCGCGGTCTGCTTCATCCGCTGGAACAGCCTTTCGCAGCGCTGATGGGCCTCATCCGATGTGCAGGCGACATCCGGCCCGCCGCGGCGGGTCACCGGCTCGCCCTTCTCGCAGCCGAATTGATTGGTCACCAGCGTATTGCTGAAGGCGCACTTGTATTCTTCCATGTGGGCTCGCGCCGGAATTGCCCAGTTACTTCGGCTGACTGGAAGAACCGCTGATGTTCCAGTCGTACGCGCAGTCGAGATGCGTGCGCACGGCGATGATGCCGCCCAGCCCGTCTTCGAGCATCGCGACCAGCGGCGTGCGATTGTCGAAACGGTGATTGACCTTGTTCATCCAGATCGAGCCCATGTGGGCGTTGTGCGGATAGGACGTGCGCAGGGCGTCGGCGATCCCGATCAGATGCTCGATGCGCTCCATCACGCCGGCGCCTTCCGGGAACGGCGTGCTCTGCCGGAACTGGCGGATCGCACCGGGACGGGTGCCCGCGGGCAGTGCGAGCAGGGAAACCTGATCGGCCGCATTCACGCCCCAGCTGTCGAGCAGATGAATGATCGCGCGCGTGAAAGCGACGCGACCCTCGGGATTCATTTTTTCCATCATCGTTCCGGAATGCCGGCGGGTGAATGGCGGAAATGCCGCCAAAGGGGCAATAGTAAAATGCGATACCCGACCCTGTAAACGCACATGGTTCGTAATGGCATCGCCCGGCAAACGGCCTAGTGCTCGCGGGTCGCGAGAAAACGAATCTGCGGCCAGCGTTCCATCGTGAGCTGCAGGTTGACCAGGGTCGGCGCCAGGTAGGTAAGGTTGCCGGCGCGGTCGAGAGCCAACCGCATCTCGCTGTTCTTGCGGAACTCGTCGAGTTTCCTGGGGTCGTCGCAATCGATCCAGCGCGCCGTCGCCACGTCGATCGTGTCGTGGGTCGCACCCTCCTCGCTCAGCTGGTCCAGCCCCTTCTGCAGCGCCTTCATGCGCAGCGGATCGCGCAACACCACGCGCCGGAAAAGCTCGGGCGCGAAATAGGGAATGCCGGTGAATTTGAGGTTTTCGCCCTCGGTGAACGAATCACCGATCTGGATCGTGCCGTGATTGTAGAGGCCGATGATGTCGCCGGCGTAGGCTGAATCCACCTGCTCGCGTTCGCGCGCCATGAAGGTGATGGCATTGGCGATCTGGACGTCGCGATCCAGTCGCACCTGGTGCATCTTCATCCCCTTGGTGTACTTGCCCGAAGTGATGCGGAAAAAGGCGATGCGGTCACGGTGCTTCGGGTCCATGTTTGCCTGAATCTTGAAGACAAATCCCGAGAACGGCGCTTCCTCCGGCGCGACCACGCGCGTCGTGGTTTCGCGCGCGCACGGCGGCGGCGCATACTGGATGAAATTATCGAGCAACTCGCGCACCCCGAAATTGTTGATGGCCGAGCCAAAAAAGACCGGCGTCTGCTCGCCACGCCGGTACTGTTCGGGATCGAACTCGTGGCTCGCGCCCTTGACCAGCTCGATTTCTGCGCGCAATTCGGCGGCCTGTTCGCCGAGCACGGCGTCCAGCTCCGGATTGTGCAGGCCGCGGATCACCACGCCTTCCTGGATCTTGCCGCCGTGCTGCGGACTGAAGAAATGCACGCTGTCGTCGGCCAGATGATAAACGCCCTTGAAGCGCTTGCCGCTGCCGATCGGCCAGGTCACCGGCGCGCAACGGATCCTGAGAACCGTCTCGACTTCGTCCATCAGCTCGATTGGATCGCGCGACTCGCGGTCGAGCTTGTTGATGAACGTCATGATCGGCGTGTGCCGCAGGCGGCAGACTTCCATGAGCTTGATGGTGCGCTCTTCCACGCCCTTGGCGCCGTCAATCACCATCAGCGCCGAGTCCACCGCGGTCAGAGTGCGATAGGTGTCCTCGGAAAAATCCTCGTGGCCGGGCGTGTCGAGAAGATTGACGATGCAATTCCTGTACGGGAACTGCATGACCGAGGAGGTCACGGAAATGCCGCGCTGCTTTTCGAGCTCCATCCAGTCGGAGGTGGCGTGCCGCGCCGCCTTGCGACCCTTGACCGAACCGGCGAGCTGGATCGCGCCGCCGAACAGCAGCAGCTTTTCGGTGAGCGTGGTCTTTCCCGCGTCGGGGTGGGATATGATCCCAAAGGTGCGCCGACGCGCGATCTCCTGATTCAATTCAGACATGTCGGACGTGGAGGAGTGGAAAAATAAAACGCGCGATCATACAAAATCAAATACGCCGAACCAGTTCACATGACAAACAATGCCTGGTTGCATGGAACCCGGCGGTTACGATACGACCCATGGATGACATGGGCAAAAAAGAAACCCCGCTTGGGGCGGGGTTCCTTAAGGACGGCTTGAAAACAGCTTCAGCCCTCGATCACGACCTTGGTTGCCTGCATGCCTTTCGGTCCCTTCTGGGACTCGAAGCTCACGCTCTGCCCTTCAGCCAAGGACTTGAAGCCGCTGCCCTGGATGACGGAATGATGCACGAAGACATCTTCACCGCCGTCCTGAGGCTTGATAAAGCCAAAACCCTTGGAATCGTTGAACCACTTTACTGTACCAGTACGCATTAAATGTAACCTCGAAATAGACTAAGTAAGTTTGCGATGCAGAACGTGAAAGGAATTTGCGGGAGGGCCTGTAGAGCAACTACCGAAATGTCTGACATGGACTGCAACAAAATCACTATAACCGATTATTGCCCGGAATGCCAGAAATCGGGGTCCCCGGGCCCGGGGCGGAGCCGGGTTCAACCCTCCGGCCAGACGCTGCGCAGGCGCATGCGTGCGCGCATCGGAAAATCCAGTATTCCGCGATGGCGGCGTACCTCGCGCAGGTACAGCTTGGCGGCCCGAAACCCCAGCCGGAACGAGCGCCGGAAGTACTCCACCTCGGTCAGGTGGCCGCCCTGCAGGGCATGCTTGAAGCCCGCCTCGAAGCGGCCGGCCCGCAGGTCAGGGGGAATCTTCAGGCCGACATCGTGCGGCCTCGGATAGCCGTGTCGCATGCTCGCCTCCTGTCAGATGTCCTGTATCCAACTATAGACCCTCGCGGCGGCGGCTGTTTCCTTGTACAGGTGACGGTTATTTTTATATCGTAGCTCCATGGGCGCGTCCCGTTACGTTTTCGACGCCAGCGCGGATAATTTCCGCGCGCTGGTTCTGGAAAATTCCGACAAAGGGCCGGTGCTGGTGAACTACTGGTCGCCGCGCGCCGGGCCCTGCCTGATGCTGATGCCGCGACTGGTGCGTCTAGCCACCGAGTTCGGCGGGCGGTTTCTGCTGGTCATGCTCAACACCGACGAGCTGGGGCCGCTGGCGCGCGAACATGGCGTGACCAGCATTCCCACGATCAAGATGTTCCGCCGCGGACAGGCCGTGGACAGCTTGCACGGCGCCGAGTCGGAAACGGTTCTGCGGGAATTCATCGCCAGACATCTTGCGCGCGAAGCTGAATCCAAATACACCGCCGCGATCCTGGCCTATCAGAACGGCGACCTCGACCGTGCGGTGGCCCAGGCGGCGGAAGCCGCGCTCGCCGAACCGGACAACCCGGATCTGGCGATCGATCTGGTGAAAATGCTGGTGCTGCAGCGGCGTTACGCGCAAGCCGACGATCTTCTGAAATCGCTGCCCGACTCTATCCGTGAACTTCCGGAGCTGCGTCATCTGTCCGCGCACGTGAGCCTCATCCGCAGCGCCCAGGACGCCCCTGCATCCGAAGCGCTGATCAAAACCATCGACGCCGAACCGGACAATCTCGAAGCGCGATATCGTCTGAGCGCCGTTCTGATCACCCGCGACGATTACGAAGCCGCCATGGAACAGCTGCTGGAAATCGTCCGTCGTGACAGCGGGCCCCGTCATCAGGCTGGTCGCGACGCACTGCTGGCCATCTTCACCCTCCTGGGCGAAGACGACGAGCGAGTGCATCGATATCGCGTCTTATTGAACAAAGCCTTGCATTAGATTTCACAGGGTGGCAACCGCCCGCCGTTACCGGCCCTTCCTTCACCTCAGGGGGACAAAACCCACCGTTTGTCGGCCGGACGGCATGCCCTCGGACAGGCCTTCGTCTATATATAGATAGAAGACAGGTCAATACCGGGGGGTGTTCCATGTCAATCATTTCCAGACGCCATTGGCTGGCGGTGTTCATGTTAATCGCAGGCAGTCAGGTCATGGCGGCGGGTCTCGACGATGCCGATGCGCGCCTGTACAAGGTGCAATTGGCCATGGCCGAAAAGGGCGATGCGCGCGCCCAGTACTTTCTCGGGGAAATGCACGAACAAGGCCTGGGAACGCAGCAGAACATCGATGAGGCCTTCAAATGGTATGGAAAGGCGGCCGAGAAAGGCGATGTCTGGGCCAGGAGAAAACTGACGCGCCGGGCGGAGATCGAGGCGGACATCAAAAAAGACCATGCGGCCGACAATCAGAAATCGGCTCCCGCCGCGGCAACACGTAAAACACCTGAAAATACGGCTAAAAACAACGCTGCGACCGCTCAAGCCATGGTCGCGAAGACAAATGAAAATAACGATGAAGTGGACCGAACCAAAGCGGCGGAGAAAGAGCGACGTCGCGCCGCCGTGCGCGCCATGATCCTGGAGCGGATCCGTCATCCCGTCGGCGAGCCGTTCGAATAACCAGCGACACCCGCCCGGGCGCTGATCGTCTACGCGCTGGAACCGGCGAAAGAGAAAATAACTATCTGGTGCCGTCGCGTCGCAAAGGCTCGGTCTTGCGGCGCAAGACCTCATCGACCAGATTGTCGTCCAGCCACAGAAATGCCACGCGCGTGAAAGCGGACACGGTATACATGCGCGGCTTCAGGCACGATATCGGATTGCTTGCCGTGGCGGTTCCGCCTTCGATGAATTTCTCCACACCGTCGGCAGCCACCAGTTTCACCGTACCATCGAGCAGATAGAGATTGAAGGAGTCGTTGGTACCGCGCTCCAGCAGCTGGGTTCCCGGCGGAACCTTGTAAATCAGGGATTGCGCCGCGATCGCTTCGAGTTTGTCATGACCGAGATCGCGAAACCGGCTGAAAATCTTGATTGCCGCCGGATCCGCCGGTTCGGGATGACCAACCAGCGATGAAGCGATATTCCTGATCAGGACGTTGACATCCGTGCTGTTCGAATTTCCCTTGCCGCCCGCCGCCATGGCATCCAGCGTAACCTTGCGTTCAGTGCGTTTGTTGCCACCGTCGTAATAATCGCCGTCGCCCGCCTCCGCAACCGCCTGCGTGTTCCGGCGAACGTCGTCTATCAGGGTAAAATCGGCGGACTTGCGCATGCCCTTTTTGACGATGCCCTGATAAATCTTGTCCTTCAGTATTCCTATTTCAGCGGCGTCGCGTCTTCCCATGGGGATGGCGGCCAGCAGATTGATGACCTCCACCACCGGCGTTTCCCGGTCCGTTGACGTGGGTGCACGGTCCAGAAGCGGCGCATAGTCATCGAGCGTCGCGCCACGGTCGTAAAGCACCGGGCAGAAAACCGTCATGCCCGGATTGGAGATATCCTTGTACTCGAGAAAAAGCTCCATGCCGCGGAAAATACTTTTTTCCTGATTCTTCATCTGGAAAGCGGTCAGGTCCTTTTCGGTCGTCATCCCGGTTACCGGGTACAACCGGCGCAGAATATGTTTCTCGAGCAGCAGCGTGTCGGAACCCCAGGGACGTTTCTCCTGGGTCCGATGGATGATCGCGAGGCGGAAATTTCCCTGTGCCGGATTCTGCAGATAGGCCATCAGATAACGGCCGTTGTAATCGGCGAACGCCTGGGTGAGCTTGGCGTCGAGAATGAATTTTTTGTTCTGGTCGTAATAGCCAAGCTGACCTTCGGGTGTCAGCGTGTAGAACCCGACCAGGCCTGGAAATGTCTCAATCGTACTCATCGTTCCCTTCCTGCAAAATCCATGTATTTTCAATGACCTCTGTGCTTTATCTCATAATAGCAGCAAGGAACATGCCAGAGGTTGGGAGTCATGCCACGAAAATGGCGGCAAGCTCCACCAGGAACTTACTGACTGAAAAGGGGAATTTCATGCTAAACGTAGTCTAAAGGCTGGAACCATCGCTTGAAACCTAGCTAGGTGACGGGTCTGGTCACCTCCTTGTCCGATGTTTCCATCCGGGAGCGACGAACGACAGAGGGCAAAATGGGCGGTGGCGGACCTGGACAAGCTTGCGCGCAAACCGATATGTCACATCGCTGTAACTCAATCAAAGCACGGCGGTGGCGATCAATCACGATTGAAACTGTCGGCAACGGAAAATTTGAGAAAAACCCGCTCAAATTATCGCACGACAGAATCCACGTCGCGGATTATCCGGTAAACTCGCTTCACTCAGAAGCGTTGTAATACGGCCATAGAGACCGCATTAACAACGCAGAATTCAAAAGGACGATCATGTCATCCATACAACAGGCCATCCTGGCCAAAAAAGCGGCGCTGGCCGAAGTCATCAGCGAACCCATGGCAAAGCTCGGCGATCGTTGCGTTGGGGTATGGTCCGACGCCGATGCGCTCGATCAGGTGCTGCATCAGGCGATACACACGATCCCCCACTGCCACCTGCTCTATGCCTGGGACATCAACGGCATCGAGGTTTCGTCCATGGTGCAGGCCAGCGGGATCGATCCTTCCTGGCGCGGGCGGGATTTGTCGCAGCGACCCTACCTGAAGAATCATTTGCCGTTCAAGGGCGTGATGCTCTCGTCGGTTTATCTCAGCCAGTACGTTCCCAAACAGTGCATCACCGCCCTGCAGGCCGTGAGCAAGGACAACCGGCTTCTCGGCTTCATCGCCGCCGACTTCGCGCTGGCCGATCTGATCCAGGACAAGCGCCTGAGCCCGCCGCCGATGCGCTGGCAGCAGTTTCGCGGCGATCCGGCGGTGCGTGGGACGGTGTTCATGCAGGAACGAGCGCCGAGCCTGCTGGACCAGCATATCGACACAGTGCTCGACCTGATTCACCGGCTCATGTCGCACCACGGCGTGTTTCACAGCAAGATCCATTTCTCGAGCGGACGCTGCTCGCTGTGGCTTTTCGACGATCCCTACAACTACCGGTTGCACAACATCGATGAAATGATCAACCCGGACATCTGCCTCGCCTATCCGGTCTGCCCCTATCCGTCGAACGCCAAAGTCACGCCGGAACAGATCCGGCACGTGCTCGATGAATTCAAGGCGCTGCGCTTCGCCGATGAAACCATTTATCTCCGGTCCAGCTCGATCAATATCATAAACGGTCTCGTGGGCCTGACCTTTTCCTGCGACGGATCGCACTACATGCCGGCCGGGGAATTTCTGGAAAGGGATTTGTCTTTCTGGCTCGGCACGCTCAGCACCCAGGTGGAAGCAACGGTCGCCTGACCGCCGTTCGCCTAGATGCCGGTAACAATCTTGTGGGCACGGAACAGGCCGATCACCGTCTTGGCGTCGGTGATCTCGCCAGCCTGTGCGCGGGCGAGAGCCTCTGTGAATGGAACCCAATGAACCTCGATGAGTTCATGTTCCTCGGTATTGGCCGGCACCGGAACGAGATTCCGTGCCAGGAACAAGTGCACAATTTCGGTAAAGACGCCGGGCGAACTGACGATGCTTCCCAGCGGCTCCCAATGGCTTGCGCGCAGGCCGGCCTCCTCCTCCAATTCGCGCCGGGCGGTCGCGTGGGGCGGCTCGCCCGGATCGAGCTTGCCGGCGGGCAATTCCCACATCCAGCCGCCGGCCACGTGCCGATACTGTCGCAACAGACACACACGGATATCGTTATCCAGGGCCACCACGGCAGCGCCGCCCGGGTGACGGACGATCTCGAGCTCCGCCTTCACACCGTTCGGGAGCGTAACGTCTTCCAGATACAACTCGATGATTTTTCCGCGGTAAATAATTTTCCTGTTCCCGGCCACGAATGATCTCCCGCGCATTTCAGATAGTGCCTGGCATTCTATCGCAATCCCGGTGTTGACGAACTGCGGATCGGAATGATGGGAAGCTCGAAAAACAAGCGGTAAAATCGCAATAATCGTATTTTTCAAAAAATGGCTGATCTCTTCATGATGAAATCACCGCTGATGATCCGGCTGCCTTCGGGTAAGAAACAGGTCATGGCGGAATATTTCCCGCACCCGAACGGCTTGCTCTACTTCGACCTCTTCTGGCATCTCGGCGATCCGGCCGAGACGGTGCATGTCGTGGAGGGCGCGATCCGCGGCGATGGCCCGTGGAAAGTGGGCGAGGCGGTGATAACCGTGCTCGGTTGCCACGGCACCGATCCCGAGCTTGCCTCGGCCTTCGACGACTGGCAACATTACCTCGCGGAAAACAACGGCGCTTATCCGGACCGACAACAGATTCTGGCCCTCGCCCGACGTTGCGGCGCGCAGGCGTTTGACCTGCGATCCTGAAATCCGGCGCGGAATTTTTTATCGAATCGGCACTCAAAGCGGTTACGAAAACATGACTTGCCGTGCATTCATTTCGCTTTTTCTCGCCTCCCTGCTCGCGGGTGGCCTGCTGGCCGGCTGCGCCACCGTGCCGGAAACCGGACGTTCGCAGCTGCTCCTGGTCAGCCCCGCCGAAGAAACGCAGCTCGGGTTTCAGGAATTCGAGAAACTGAAGAAGTCAGTACCGATCTCCAAGGACCCGGCGGCGAACGCGCAGCTGCAGCGCGTCGGGCAGCGCATCGCCGCGGTCGCGCCGTTGCGCAATGCGCGCTGGGAGTTCGTGCTGTTCGACAAACCGGATGTCCCCAATGCCTTCTGTCTCCCGGGCGGCAAGGTCGGCGTGTACAGCGGCATCCTGCCCATGACCAGGGACGACGCGGGACTCGCCACCGTCATCGGACACGAGGTGGCGCATGCGGTCGCGCGTCACGGCGCCGAGCGCATGTCCGAAGGAATGTTGATACAACTCGGCGGGCAAATCCTGGAACAGGCAACGACCGGTCGTTCCGAGGCCAGCCGTGCGGCGCTGCAGCAGGCTTACGGCATCGGCAGCGCACTCGGCGTGGCGCTGCCGCATTCGCGCGGCCAGGAACTGGAGGCGGATCGCATCGGCTTGCTGTACATGGCGCGCGCCGGATACCCGCCGCGCGAAGCGCTGGCGTTCTGGAAACGCTTCGCGGAATACAAAAACAAAAATGGCGGCGGCAAACAGATTGAATTCCTGAGCACCCACCCGCTCGACGATCAGCGTATTCGCCAGATCGAAGGCCTGATACCGCAGGCCGAGATGGAATACCACCAGCCCTAGATTCACATTCCCTCCGTTTCCGCCCGCATATTCCCGGCGGGAATTCCCTGTTTTTTGTCGGATTGAATTGTCATCCTCGCCCCCCATAATCCTTCTGTCAGGGACTTCCATGCCCGTAAACCGACAGGGTAGCGCGGCCATGATGCGTTTTTCTCCCCGCCGCCTGCCAGTCAAGGAGGCTTCATGTTTCGCCGCAGACTCTACTTCGTGGTTCCCGATGAGCCCCAGACCGCGCAGGTCGTCAGCGATCTCGAGGCAGCCGGCATCAACCGCCAGCACATGCACGCCATCGCCGGCAAAGGCGTGACAC
>JACQER010000080.1 GCA_016200465.1 Gammaproteobacteria bacterium
GCATAGCTAAGCTAGCAACCAGGCCCATGAATAGCGTTGCTTGGTGCTCCTGATTGAAGCGTGCAAACGACTTGACCAACGTATCGGGGTAACGGAAAGTGAATGTGGCGGCACGCCAAGTCCGATCCGGCGGACGCGCGTAGTCGTACGGCAGTCTGAGCCCTTCGTGGTAATCAGCGAGCTGACTCTTCCAGTATGAAAGGTGTTCGGAAAAATCCTGGCTGCGCTGCCATACTGCGTAGTCGACATATTGAATCGACAGCGGCGGCAGTGCTGGTTCACGATTCGTCAACTGTGCCTCATAGATCTCATGGAGATCGCGGCTCATTACGTTCAGCAACGACCATGCGTCGAACACGATGTGGTGTATCCCGATCATTAACACGTGATTTCTGTCGGACAATCGAAGGACCCTAGCCATCAATAACGGACCATGTGCCATGTCATAGATGTGTCCCGCCAATTGGTCCATGTAGGCAAGAACTTCGGCTTCTGTCGCATCCTGCACCACAAGTTCGATTTGCCTTTCATTAGCAATCATCTGCATTGGTTCGCTGTAACCAGCGGGCACAGAGACGGTCGTGCGCAAGGTCTCATGTCGGGCGACGAGGACATTGAACGCGGCGCGTAGCGCGTTGATATCCAGCGTGCCACGCAAGTGCATGCCAATCGTTCCGTTGTAGCTCGTTCGCTGCTCGTGCATGTGTTTGTGCACGAACCACAACCGTTCCTGCTGGTACGAGAGCGGTAACGGCCGATCACGCGCAACCCGTTGGATGCCGTAGCGGGGCTGGTGGTCCAGCGCCACCAGCCCCGTGTCAACAACCTGGGCGAATGCTTCCAATACCGGCGCCTCGAATAGCGTACTGATTGGCAACTCCAATGCAAACACCTGGCGGATGCGGGCAAAAAGCTGCGCCGCCAGCAGCGAGTGCCCACCGAGGTTGAAAAAGTTGTCCATGGCACCGACGCGCGGTACGGCCAGATCACCTAGCCGTAACACTTCACTCCACATTTCCGCCAGCTTTTGCTCGGTCGGCGTACGTGGAGTGATATACACCGCGCTGCTGTCGGCCACAGTCGGCTCAGGCAATCCCAGCCGGTCGAGTTTACCGTTCGGTAGTCGCGGCAGCGCAGGCAGCACCTGGAACAGCGTGGGTACCATGTAGGTCGGCAAGCGGTCGGAGAGGTGTTGCCGCAGTTCGTCCAGGACGAGGGTCTGTCCTGCCTGGGCCACGACATAAGCGACGAGCTGGGGGGTGCTCGAGCCCTGTGGCCAGCCCACCACGACCACTTCGTGGATCAACGGATGGCTAGCAATCACTTTTTCGACCTGGCGCACGTCCACGCGATGGCCTCGGATCTTTATCTCGTGGTCACGTCGGCCCAAGAACTCCAGATGTCCGTCATCCCGCAGTCGCACCAAGTCGCCAGTCTTGTACAACCGCGCGCCCGGCACCCCATACGGGTTGGCTACAAAGCGCTGCGCCGTCAGGCCCGGCTGGCCCCAGTAGCCCCGCGCCATGCCGACGCTGTCCACGTGCAACTCGCCTATCACACCCACCGGTACTTGCCGCAGATGCTCGTCCAGCACATACACCCGTGAGTTAGCGATCGGCCGCCCGATCGGCAGGAACACTCCATCGGTTCCGGTCTCGCCTACAGCATGGTAAGTCACGTCGTTGAGCTCAGTGCAACCGTAATTGTTCCACAATGCCGCCTGCGGCAACTGCTCGCGCGCCTGCTCGACGACGCTGCGGGGCAGCGCTTCGCCTGCAGTAATGACGAGCTTGAGCGATGCCAGCGCCCCCGCCTGGCCACTGTCGAGCAGTGCCTTCAAGTGTGAGGGTACTAGGTGCATGCGCGTGACTTGCCAGCGTTGTACGGCCGCGGCCAGCGCGGCACTGTCCTTGGCCTGCGCCTGGGTGAGCATCAGCTGCGGAACGCCGACCAGCAATCCGCTGAGCAGTTCTTTTACCGATACCGCGAAGGAGATCAAGGTCTTTTGCAGCATCACTTCGCCGGCCTGGAACGGCCAGCGCTGCCAGGCCGCTTGCAGCCAGTTTTCAATCTGTCCGTACGGGACCATCACGCCCTTGGGCGTCCCCGTGGAGCCGGAGGTATACATCACGCACGCCAATTGCTGCAGGCGCGAGTGCACCAGCGGTGGATTAGCGTGTTCGCCCGCCTGGATCAACTGCTGCACATCCAGCCAGGCGTGCATCTTCACCTCCGGCAGCGGCAGGCCCCGTTGCACGAGCACGATTTGAGGCTCGGCATCCTGCAGGATCTGCTCGATATACGGGCGTGGGTAGGCCGGATCGACCGGTACGTAGCAGGCACCGGTCTTGAGGATAGCCACCAGCGCCACCAACAACGCTGGCGAGCGTTCGCAGAGCACCGCCACGCGGGTTTCCGCGCCAGCACCAAGCGCGCGCAACTGGTGCACCAGCGCGTTGGCTGCCGCATTGAGATCCCCGTAGTTCAGACCGCCTTCGCCCAAGCAGGCCATTGCCTCGGGCGTTGCCTGGACTTGCTGCTCGAAACGCTGCACCAGCGTGCTCATTTCCGGCAGCACGGCTGCAGTGGCGTTGAGCCGATCCAACCACCTGCTGGTGGTACTGGACCATGCGCAATACCGTTGCCTCATCGAACAGGTCCGCCGCGTACTCCACCACCAGATCCAGCGAGTTGCCGTCGCCGAAGAATTGCCAGTCCATTTCGTTGGGCGTAGTGCGGTCTCCTACGAGCTCGAACCCCGACAGCACTACACCCTCCGACCATCGATCAATCTGCGCAAACGGGAAGTTCTGGTGCCGCACTACTACTGGCACCAGTGGAATCTGGCTACTGTCACGCTGCTGACGCAGTGCGTTGAGCAGGTGCTCAAAGGGCAGCGCTTGGTGCTCGAAACCACGCAGCACCACCTTTCGCGTACTCTGCAGCAGTTGCTCCAGGCTCGGGTTGCCGGATAAATCCAGCCGCAGTGGCAGAATGTTGATGAAAAAGCCGATCAGATCTTCTAGCTCTGTCTGCTCTCGCCCAGCCACCGTAGTGCCGATGCACAGGTCTTCCCGACCGGTATAGCGGTGTAGTACTACCGCAAGCGTGGCCAACAAGCTAATGAACAAGGTGCTCTGGCGCTGTTGACTGAAACTGCTCAGCGATTGCGCCAGCTCTTGCGGATAGCGATATTGCAACGTCGCTGCGCGCCAGTTGCGGTTGACGCTGCGTGGCCGATCATGGGGCATCTCTAGGCCATCTTGATAGCCTTCGAGCTCGGCTTGCCAGTACGCCAAATGCGCGCTTAGGTCCTGACTACGTTGCCACACTGCATAGTCGGCATATTGCACTGCCAGCGGCGGCAGAGTCGATGCTTGACCTTGCTGATGCGCTTCATACAGATGTTGCAAATCGCGAATCATCACCCCCAGCGACCAACCGTCACTGATGATATGGTGGATGTTACTGATCACAACATGCCGCTCGGATGACAACTTCAGTACTACCGCCTTCAGTAACCGACCTTCGCCCAGATTGAAGTCGTGCTGCGCAAATTCATTGGCCCAGCGCCTGAACTGCTCAGGCTCGACCTCCACGAGATCTATCTCCGGGGTCCAGGGCGCAAGGATCACTTGTTCAGCATTGCCCTGGCCTTCACGCGCCCGGATGCAGGTGCGCAGACTCTCGTGCCGTTGCACCAGTCCCTTGAAGGCCGCCCGCATCGACTCAATCGAGAAGGTTCGGCCTTCGAAACGCAGGGCCATGACAATGTTGTAACTACTGCGCTGGTCCGGCATGTGCTCGTGCACGAACCACAAACGTTCCTGCAGGTACGACAGCGGCAATGCTTGGCTGCGGTCCGCAGGCTCGATCGCCGACATCGGTGCCCCACCGCCTTCAGCCCGCAGCTGCTCGATCCTCGCCGCCATCGCTTCGAGTACGGGCGACTCGAAAATTAGCGTAATGGGCACCTCCACGTGCAACCGCTTACGGATCAAGGAGACCAATTGGATTGCGAGCAGGGAATTTCCACCGAGCGCAAAGAAATCATCCTGCACACCGATCTCGCCACCAAGCAGTGATGCCCACAGTTCGCACAGTCGTCGCTCGTGCTCGTTTCGTGGTACGGCGTAATCAGCAGCAGGGGCGCGCCTGCGCACTGCAACGGGTTTTGAGGCCGATGCTTTCGGCGATGCTTCCGGGGGGCGCATGGCCGACTCCGTACCGATCCAACACCGTTCACGCGCGAACAGATAGCTCGGTAAGTGAATGCGCCGCAGCTTACGCACACCATACAGCTTGCGCCAGTCAATTGTCTTACCGCACACCCACAGGTCTAGCACGTTTGCATACTTGGTCTTCGCGATCCAAGCATCGATCAAAGCCACCATGTCATCGTCCGCGCTCAGCTGCGCGATAGCATCGTGGCTCAGTCCCCGGTTCCCCACATGCAACCCATCGACCCGCGCTATCCCCTCAAGATATGCCTGCAGCTTCCGCATCAAGTCCTCGCGCGAATCTGCGATCACCGCCAGCCGCGCGTCCATCGCGTCCCGGCCGACCTGCAGTGTATAGGCCATGTCTAACAAGTCGGCCGCGTCGGGTTGGCGCAAAGTGATCCAATTCAACAATTGCTGCGCCTGTGCCCGCAACCGCTCATCCGTCTTTGCCGACAGCACGATGAGAGCAGGAGATTCCGTACTTGCGGCGTACTCGCGGGGTACGCCATCCTCCAGGGGTTCTTCGAGCACCAGATGAACGTTTGATCCACCCAAACCAAAAGACGAGATACCGGCTCGGCGAGGATAGCTCCTGTCCTCGCCGTCCAGATTCAGGACGGGTCGGCGCCATGGCGCCGTAGTCCGCTGTACCTTCAAGGCGCTGTCGACAAAATTGATGTGCGGGTTGGGTATGTCGGCGTGCAGGCTGGTCACCAAAGTGCGATGCCGCATCTGCAAAAGCACTTTCGCGATAGCTGTCATTCCGGATGCGTTGACACTATGGCCCACATTACTGTTGACAGAACCCACCGCGCAGAACTGGTGATCAGCTGTAGTGTCGTTAAACACTTTGTTCAGCGCAGTAATCTCGATCGCATCGCCCAGCAATGTGCCGACTCCGTTGGCCTCCACATAGGTCACGGTGCGTGGGTCAATCTTGGCCTGCTCCAAGGCGCGCCTCACGACTTCGGCTTGGGCATTGGGACTAGGCACGGTGTAGGCCATAGTGCGGCCTGCTGTGTTCACCATACTGCCTTTGATCACAGCGTGGATAGGGTCGCCATCAGCCACTGCCCGGTCCAGGGGCTTGAGTAGCACTGCCACACAGACCTCGCC
>JACQER010000084.1 GCA_016200465.1 Gammaproteobacteria bacterium
AAGAACGGCTACGCGTGGGTGACAGTGTCTGGCCCATATGCCTACTACGAAATCGCTCGTTCGCGCAGCGGTGAAGTCGCCTGCAGACAGCTTGGCGGCCCTGAGTATAAGGGCCATCCAGTGACTGATCGCTATGTTGCGTACCGCTGCTATCCGATGGAGATGCGTGGCATCTGCCACAGCCACCTTGTGCGCGACTACCAGAAGATCGCGGATCGCAGCGAGGACGTCAAGGAGATCGGCGAGACACTTCTCGGACTTGAGTATGAGATCTTCTCTGCCTGGCACCTATTCAAGGATGGCAAGATGGACCGACCAGACCTGCAAGTCCGCCTCAATGAAATCTCGAAGCCCTATGAGGCAGCTCTCCTCATGGGTGCAGCCGTCGACGACTCCAAGGTCGCGGGAATGTGTTCGAACATCTACATCCATTGGCCCGCCATTTGGAACTTCGGCTGGGTCGAGGGTATGGAACCGACCAACAACGAGGGCGAACGGGGTGCCCGACTGCTGGTGACCTGGCGCAAGAAGTGCTTTGGCACACAGAGCGCCAGCGGCAGTCTCTTCGTGGGACAAATGGCGACGGTCATCGAGACCTGCCGTCGACAGTGCCGGAGTGCCTTCGGATTTGTCGCCGACGCGCTCACGGCATATATGAGCGGCGGTACTCCACCCTCTCTCATTGTGGCAAACAGCACCTGACGGAGACCGCTTCTCCGCCGAGTGACCCAGGGATCCTGGGCGCGGGGATCCATCGACCCGAGGGATCCTGGGCACGGGGATCCCTCGGCCACAGCGACGCTGTTCGACCAGAGCATCCCTGCGCGTCCGGAGGTGGATGGCGGCCTTTGCTGAAGGGCATTGGCACAAGCTGCTTCCACGAGTTGCGTCGGCAACCGAGCCGGCTGCGGCCACCGGCACTGCGGTCGCGGCCGGCCGGATGCGGCCACCAACCTCGGGATCCGCCGCAATAGCAATTGGCTTCGGCCACCACGACGCCCGGGCCATCCTCTTCCGAGGTAACGCAATCGGCAAAACACGTTTCATGGCGGCTATGCAATCGTCGCCGGGGATTGCGCAAGCATCGCCGGAGGTTGCGTACTGCGCCTTGGTACGACCGGCACGCCGTCAGCGGGCGTGCAGCAGGGGTAACCGAGTTTTGACGCCGTAGGAGTACCGACTTCTGTCCGATCCGGCGTGTCGTCGCCAGGGCATCGGCCCGCCCTGGACGGCGGTACCCCGTGAACGCTTACC
>JACQER010000085.1 GCA_016200465.1 Gammaproteobacteria bacterium
ATCCATGAACCGTTTATTACACAACTCGAAATCGGGCTGTCTCTTCGACCCATTCAACGTGTGTATTGCGTGCGACCACGCGTGAGACACACCCAGAACACAGGACAGCGATCATCAGGCTATCTTCAGGCGCCAACTCCTTTTTCCGGGGGTGTCAAGGGAACTGTGTAACTTTTTTTCACACCGGCACCCGCTCCCCGCACAGGATCACACACTGATGCAGCGCCGCTTGCCAGTCCCGAAGCGGCCGGGGCCACCGTTTCGCTCCATGTTGTAGCGCGAGATACAACAGCGTGACAATCGACTCGTCGTTGGGGAAGACGCCACGGGTTGTGAGCCGCTTGCGCAACGAGGAATTCAACGACTCAATAGCATTGGTCGTCTACCTCACCCGTCGGATGGCGGGTGGGGAGTCAACCGGCACCGTCAAGCGCTCCCAGTCGGCGCGCCAACTCGGGCTGATGGTTGGGGACTTGGTGTCCCAACGCTCGGCAAAGCGCTCCAGCGCGTGCTCGGCTGCGGCCAGGGTCGCTGCCGCAGAGATCGCGCGTCAGTCTGCGGCGCCCATCTTCCGCTCTTTCCAGGGCCCATACTTGAGGCTATTCCGGATTTTATGCACGATGCAGAACGGCACTTGGGTCTTGGGAAAGACCGTTTCAATGGCTTCCGGCCATCCCTTCAGCCCATCGACACAGGCAATAAAGCAGTCCTCGACGCCTCGGTTGTGGAGTTCCGTAAAGACCGACAACCAGCACTGCGCGCCTTCACTCTCGCTGAGCCATAACCCCAGCAGTGCCTTCTCCCCCTCCATGGTGATGCCCAAGGCCACAGAGACCGCTTTGGTCCGTACAGGCCCCTCCTGACGCGATGTGCCAAAGAGCGCATCGCAGTAGAGGATCGGATACACCGAGGCGAGCGGCCGCGACTGCCAAGCGCGCACCTCGTCCAAGACGGCGGCTGGCACATTGGAGAGCAGGGTTGGCGACACCTCGCCCCCGTACAACTCCTCCAGATGGGCTTGGATCTCGCGGGTGGAGAGTCCACGCGCATACAGCGCCAGCACTTTGTCATCGAAGCCGTCGAGCCGCCGCTGGCGCTTTTTCACCCACTGCGGTTCGAAACTGCCGTCCCGGTCGCGGGGCACTGCGATGTCACCCTGGGCCGTCTCGCTTTGTACCGGCTTCTTGCCCTTGCCATTGCGGCAATTCCCAGCCCCACTCCCGTTCCGGGCATGGGGCGCATACCCGAGGTGTGCAGTCAGCTCTGCTTCCAGCGCACGCTCCACCACCCGCTTGGTCCGCTGTCTCAGCACACCATGTGCGCCGAGCATATCCTTCGGATCGGTAGAATCTTTCAGCAGTTCGTCCAAGAGAGCGTCTTGTTTCTTGTTGACACTGGCCATCGCTGTCTCCTCTCGTTCGCCGTAAGAGAATAACCAGTTACACAGTTAACTGTACACCCTCGGCAAGGAACGGCGCCACCAATACACCAGCCGCACCCAAAGCCGCAGGGCATCCGCGCACATTCACCCGCAGACGCTAACAGAGGACGAGGGTGGCACAAATCGGAACGCCTTAAAGATATTCCGGCCCTTGCCTCTTGCCTTGCAGTACGCGCGCCAAATGTGGGATACCA
>JACQER010000086.1 GCA_016200465.1 Gammaproteobacteria bacterium
AAACACCAAAGCGGTTTCACCCTTATCGAACTCGTCATCGTGATCGTCATTCTCGGCCTGCTGGCGGCCACCGCTCTGCCACGGTTCTCGAACCTGACGCAGAGCGCGCGCGTGGCCTCGCTCAACGGCGTCGCCGGCAGCCTGCGCAGCGCCGCCTCCATCGCGCACGCGACCCAACTGGTCAACGGCACCGCCTCGAATATCGCCGTGTCTCTCGATAACACGAGCATTGCCATGACCAACGGCTGGCCCACGGCCGCCAGCGTCAGCAACGTGCTCACGGACTACACCGGATACACCTTCGCCGGCGGGGTGTTTACGCTGCTGACCAACTGTACGGTGACTTATGCCAACTCGGTTGCAGGTGCGTTTCCACAGATAACGGTGACCTCCAGCGGTTGCTAACCGGAACCTGTCTTTCCAGGATAAAGAGACGAACGTGCCGCGTTCGTCTCTTTCTTTTTTACCCCGGCTATCCGGTGCATAGCGAAATGGAATAGCGGAGAGGAGTTGCTTGTGAAGCATTCTTCACAGATGCCATGGATCGGCGCCGTTCTGTTTTTTCTCGCTGTCTCCTCGGCGCTGTATTACCACGGTTTCGTCGCCGATTTTTTCTGTATTACGCAGGTTCTCCTGCTGTTTTGGCTCCTCACGGCGTTGTGGCTCCGTGGACGGGAGCCTGTTTCCCTGCCCGGGACCGCTCTGAGTCTGTCCCTGGTGGCCTACATCGGTTGGCTTGCCGTGACGCTCACATGGGGAACGGTTCCCAACTATAACGTCATCAGCTTTTGGTGGTTGTGCGGCATGCCGCTCGCGTTCTGGCTCTATACCGTCAGCCCCGAACGCGAAGCGCTCTGGCGTTGGGCGGCGCTGCTGATTCTGATTCTGGCGCTTGTCCTGTCGCTGCAGGCGGGCTACCAGCTCGTGATCAGGGAGCTGGAGCCAAAATCGGTCTTTCTCGATCTGAACTCGCATGCGGCATTCATCGCGTTGATTGCCTTGCCCACCGCCGGTTATTTTCTTGCGAGTTTCATCGCCCGCGCCAAGCGCGACAACATGACGCTCATGTTCGGTGGCGCCGTGTTCGTGCTGGTTTTTGCCGTTGCCCTGACCGCCGGCCGGGGTGCCATGGTCGTACTGGTGACGGGCATGGCGATATTGATCGGCGTCGCCTGGGGGCGCGCGCCACGTCGAGCGATCGTGACGCTCGTTGTCCTCGTCGTGAGCGGATTGGTTGCGGGAAATCTCGTGGCGCAAGGCAAGACGACCGCGCGCATGCTGTCCCTGATTGACCCTGAAGCCGCCGGCTTGACGCGTTTCCTGATCTGGGAACAGGCGTGGACGATCATCAAG
>JACQER010000087.1 GCA_016200465.1 Gammaproteobacteria bacterium
AGGATGTCCGGCCCATCGGCAAGGATTGGCGGATGATCGCCCGGGTGAGCGAAAAGTAAGGCGCGCGACATGTTCACCGGAATCGTTCAATCAATCGGAAAAATCGCCGCCCTCGAGCAGAAGGGCGACGACGCACGCCTGCGCATCGCCGCCGGCAAGCTCGATATGTCGGACGTCAAGACCGGCGACAGTATTGCCGTCAGTGGTGTCTGTTTGACAGTCGTTGAGCATTCCGCGGAGGGGTTTTCCGCGGACGTTTCCAGCGAAACCCTGTCACGCACCACGCTCGGCCGGTTGCGCGCGGGCGACGCCGTGAATCTGGAAAAGGCCCTGACGTTGTCCACGCCGCTGGGCGGGCATCTGGTGAGCGGTCACGTGGATGGCGTCGGCGCCGTCGTCGGCCGGCGCGACGCCGGCCGCTCGGTGCAGTTCCGGTTCAAAGCGCCGGCGACACTGGCCAAATACATCGCGGAAAAGGGCTCCGTCTGCGTCGATGGCGTGAGCCTGACCGTGAACGCCGTTCACGGCGCGGAGTTCGAAGTCAATATCGTCCCGCACACGCTGACGGAAACGACGCTCGGTGCGCTCCGGAGCAACGCCGAGGTCAATCTCGAAGTGGATGTTCTGGCGCGTTACCTGGAGCGGTTGATGCTGGGGGGGCGTGCGGCGGAGGGCGGTTCGGCGATCACCCGCGAATTTCTCGCCAGGCACGGGTTCACGAAATAACCGGTTTTATTGCCGCGACAGCACCTGGAATTTGGCGCTGGTTTTGGCGAGCACGACGGTTTTGGATTTCTTGCCGGTCTTCATGACCAGCTTGCTGACGACGCGATATTTTCCGAGCGGCGCATTCTCGGGTATCGGCAGCCGCGTTTCACCCGTGTAGTAACCGCTGGTGCGCAGCTGATCGCCGACCGGTTCCGCCTTGGTCGCGACCAGCATGCCGTCGGCCGTGTAGATTTCGCGCACTTCCTCCAGCGTCCGGCCCAAGCGCGCGTTCTGCTGCAGATAAATTTCCCTGCGGATGGTGAGGTGGTGACAGGGCTTGATCCCGACCGGTTCGAGTTGCATCCGGTACAGGCGGACGACGGCTTTGGCGCCGCGCGGCAGCGGTTTGAAGTTGCGCGCGGCGGATTCGGTGTCGGTTTCGGAGAACCGGTATTGCGTCGAATAATCCTGATCCTTGCGGGATTCCTCGAATTGCGCGCAGGTTTCCTCGCGATGCGTCGCGCAGCCGGAGGCGAACAGGCTTAGTCCGATAAGAATTGCCGAGGTCAGCCGGCGCGGATGAAGGAAGCGCCGGGCGCGTATCATGTCAAGCAACGGTGATGCTCCGTGCTGATTCAGTCGCCCCAGGCTTGACGCACTGTATCGTATTTGTCACGGGGTTTTTTGCCGCTGAGCGATCTTGCCCCGATGTCGGACGACGGGGAAACCGGTTGATTGCGTGCCGACAGGTCCGGTTTTTGCTGAGCGTTTCTTTGAGTGGCGACATTGATCGCAAGAATATTATTCTGCGGTGTTTTGTGCAACGGGTAGATGTCGAGCGCCGTCACCAGCAACAGCGCCATCGCGACCAGCGAAAGCTCCAGCCATGCCCCGCCCCAGATGCGCTGCCGCGCCGATTCGTCCTTGCGCTTCCAGAGACGGCGTTTCCGGAGACCCATGTCGCCGGCGAGGGCGGAATGGCGACGCTCCACGAGACCGAGCTTGAGCAGGGCGGTGCGGAATTCGGCCGCGGTCTGGAAGCGCCGATCCGGGTCTTTCTCCATCGCCTTGAGAATGACCGTTTCCAGTTCGTGCGGCAGCCGCCGCTGGAATTCCTTCGGGCTCGGGGGATTTTCCTGCACGTGCGCGTGCATGAGCCCGTAATCGCTGCGACGTTCGAACGGCAGCCGCCCGGTGACCGCCTCGAACAGACTGACACCCAGCGTGTACACATCGGAACGGCAATCGGTCTCGCGGCCGTTGATCTGTTCCGGCGATATATAGAGAAGCGTCCCGACCATGACGCCTTTCTGGGACGGGTCGTGGTTGTCCACGAGCCGCGCGACGCCGAAGTCCATCAGCTTGATGACGCCGTCGCGGGTGATGAAAATGTTGCTCGGCTTGAGGTCGCGGTGCACCACGCCCATCTGATGGACGTGTTCCACGCCGCGCAGCGCCTGATCGAAAATGCGTATCGCCTCGGAGACGGGCAGCGGACCGTAGTGACGCAGGCGGCTCTCCAGCGTTTCCCCTTCGACGTATTCGAGCACCAGGATTTCTCCGGCCGGATGCTCCATTAATTCGTAGAGAGTGATGATGTGGGGGCTGTTCAGCCGCGCCTGGGCCTGGGCCTCGGTGCGGAACCGCTTGAGGTATTCGGAATGCTGGCAGAGTTGCGGCGGCAACACCTTGAGCGCCACGGTGCGGTTCAGTTCGGTATCGTGGGCGCGGTACACCACGCCCATGCCGCCGACACCCACGCGGTTCAACGTCAGATAACGTCCAACCATACTGCCGGGCTCGAGCACTTCCGGCGCCGGTTCGTCGCCCGGGCGTGTCGCGGCGATCTGCGCCCGCCTTTCGGTGAAACGGTCGGAGATAATGACGGTGCTTTGCAACTTGTCGGCTTTGGCGGGCATGGTTTTTTGTGTCTGGAACCGGGAAAAACCCGCGGATTCCGCCCTCCCTGGCAGTACCCGCGTACTCTTTGAGTATGGCGCGGGTTAGCGGAAACGCGTGACGGGGCGGGACGGAAGACGAGGATACTCCGACAAGCGGCAGCCCGTCCTTAAGGGCTTGATCCGGCTGAGATCAGCGCATCCGGCGCGAAAATAGGTGATAATGCACGCCCAATCCCGGAATTATTAAAGGATTTATGCCGATAAGCCCGGCAGTTGAGATTATTGACGAGCTGAAACGCGGTCGCATGGTCGTGCTGATGGACGACGAAGACCGCGAGAACGAAGGCGACCTGGTCATGGCCGCGGTGCACGCGCGCCCGGAGGACGTCAATTTCATGGCGCGTTACGGCCGCGGGCTGATCTGCCTCACGCTGACGCAGGATCGTTGCCGGCAGTTGCAGTTGCCGCTCATGGTCAGCGACACGCATCACCGGCGCGCGACCAATTTCACCGTTTCCATCGAAGCCGCCGAGGGCGTGACCACCGGCATCTCCGCCGCCGACCGCGCGCGCACCATCCAGGCGGCGGTCAGGAAGGACGCCCGACCGGGCGACATCGTCCAGCCGGGACATATCTTTCCGTTGATGGCGCAACGCGGCGGCGTGCTCGCGCGCGCCGGGCACACCGAGGCCGGCGTGGACCTCGCGCGCCTCGCGGGACTGGAGCCGGCGAGCGTGATCTGCGAAATCATGAACGAAGACGGCACCATGGCGCGCCTGCCGGAGCTCGAAGAGTTCGCGCGCCGGCATGGACTCAAGATCGGCACGATCGCTGATCTCATCCGCTACCGCACCGAGCACGAGTCCACGATTCAGCGCGTCGGCGAATGCACGATGCCGACGGAATTCGGCGACTTCCGCGTCGTGGCGTATCACGACGACATCGGCGACGCGGTGCATCTCGCGCTGGTGCGCGGCGACATCCAGCGCGACCGGCCGGTGCTGGTGCGGGTGCACGTGCAGGAAAGCCTGCTCGATCTCGTCACCACCGCGCATCGCGCCGGTTCCTGGACGCTGCATGAAGCGTTGGCACATGTCACGGAGGAAGGCGCCGGCATCGTGGTCATCCTGCAGCAAGAGGAAAAACCCGCCGAACTCGTGCAACGCATCCGGCATTTTCAGACGCAGGGCAAAGCATTAGAATCCGCTTCCAGCAAGCCGGGGCGGGCTGAAATGCGCACCTACGGTCTCGGCAGCCAGATCCTCGCCGACCTCGGCGTGGGCAAGATGCGCGTGCTGGGTCATGCGATGAAGGCGCCCGGCCTGTCCGGTTTCGGACTGGAAATCGTCGCGTACGTGGAAAACAACCCGGCGCTGCTCTCAGGTAATCGGCGCAATCAGAACAAAGAGAAAAAGGTATCCGGATGAGTGACATAAAAAGCATTGACGGCGATCTGATCGCCCGCACCGCGCGTTTCGGTATCGCGCTTGGACGTTTCAACGGTTTCATCGGCGAACGGCTGCTCGAAGGCGCGGTCGACACGCTGTTGCGTCACGGCGCCGAAGCGGCCAATATCGAGGTGGTGCGCGTGCCCGGTGCGTTCGAAATGCCGCTCGCGCTCAAGACCATGGCGGCGTCCAGAAAATACGACGCGCTGATCGCGCTGGGCGCGGTGATACGCGGCGAGACACCGCACTTCGAATACGTCGCCGGCGAGTGCGCCAAGGGCGTGTCGCAGGTGGGCATGCAGTTCGACCTGCCGGTGGCTTTTGGCGTGCTGACGGTGGATACTATCGAGCAGGCGATCGAGCGCGCCGGCACCAAGGCCGGCAACAAGGGCGTGGATGCCGCGTTGACCGCCATCGAGATGGTCAATCTTCTCAAGAAACTTCGCGTTTGAGGGGGCCCCATGAACAAGGGCAGTCGTCACAAAGCACGTCGTGCCGCCGTGCAGGCCCTGTATCAGTGGCAGCTGACCCAGCAGCCGCCGGGAGACATTGAAGATCATTTCATCCTCGACCACGAGATGAATGACGTCGACGTCGATTATTTCCATCATCTGGTGCGCGAGATTCCGCTGCACATTCACGAGCTGGACGACCACATTTCCCCGCATCTCGACCGCAAGCTGAACGACGTGGACCCGGTCGAGCTCGCCTGCCTGCGCATCGGCACCTACGAGTTCGAGTTTCATCCCGAGATTCCCTACAAGGTCATCCTCAACGAATCCGTGGAGCTGGCCAAAACCTTCGGCGCCGAGCACGGCCACAAGTACGTGAATGCCATTCTCGACAAGGTCGCCGCCGGTCTGCGCGCGAGCGAAATCAAGTCGGCCCATTCCACGGCCTGACGGAATATTGGGAAGTTAGGATGCAGTATCCCCTCTCCCCTTGCGGGAGAGGGGATAGGGTGAGGGGGAACAGAAATGCCCAGAGCAAAATAATTAATGTTGTGTCCTAATCGTGGTTGTATCACCCTCACCCCTTGCCCTCTCCCCTCAAGGGAGAGGGGGAGTCGGTCAAAATATCCTGTATGACGGAGTTCGAGCTGATCCGCCACTTCTTCGCGCGCCAGCCGGTGTCGCGCGCCGACGTGGCCGTCGGCATCGGCGACGATTGCGCGTTGCTGCGCCCGCCCGTGGGCCAATCGCTCGCGGTGACCTCCGACCTGCTGGTGTCGGGCGTGCATTTTCTGCCGGACGTCGATCCGGCCTCCCTCGGCCACAAGGCGCTGGCGGTCAATCTCAGCGATCTTGCGGCCATGGGCGCGGAACCGGCATGGTTCCTGTTGAATCTGGTGTTGCCCGAAGCGGATGCGGTCTGGCTCGAGCGTTTCTGCCGGGGAATGTTCGAGCTCGCGCGCCAATACAACGTACAACTCGTGGGCGGCGACACCTCGCGTGGACCGCTGACGATCGGGATCGAGGCGCACGGCTTTGTGCCCGAAACTGTGGCTTTGCGGCGCGCCGGCGCGCGCGCCGGCGACCGGATTTACGTGACCGGTACGCTCGGCGACGCCGCCGTGGCGCTGTTGCACCGGCTGGGAAAGCAGCCGCTTTCCGGGAGTGACTTCGCGGCGCTGGTGGAACGTCTCGATCGGCCCGTGCCGCGGGTGCGCGAAGGCATGGCGCTGCGCGGCATCGCGACCGGCGCGATCGATATTTCCGACGGGCTGCTGGCGGATCTCGGGCATATCCTGGAAATGAGCGGCGTCGGCGCGCGTATTTTCCTGGATAAAATACCGTTGTCGCCGATTTGCCGGACGCATGTCGGGAAATTCGGCTGGGAAGCGGCGCTGGCCATGGGTGACGATTACGAACTGTGTTTCACCGTTCCAGCGCAGGATACCGGTGCCCTCGAGAAACTCCGGTTTGCCTGCGGAGTGCATTGCATCGGGGAGATCGAAGCAGAACCCGGCCTGCGCATCGTGGATGAATTGGGTAAACCCTACAGGCCATCCTTCACAGGCCACGATCATTTCGCCAAACCAAAATAAGGAGCCACATGAAAATCGGTACGCCATTGAGCCCCGGTGCCACGCGCGTGATGCTGCTGGGAGCGGGAGAACTGGGCAAGGAAGTGATCATTGCCCTGCAGCGATTGGGCGTCGAAGTGATCGCGGTGGATCGCTATCCCGACGCGCCGGGGCATCAGGTCGCGCATCGTGCGCACGTGATCAACATGGCCGACGGCGCCGCTCTAAGGGCGCTGGTGGAAAAGGAACGGCCGCATATCATTGTTCCCGAAATCGAAGCGATCGCGACCGACATGCTGGCGCAGATCGAGCGCGACAAACTCGCCGAGGTCATTCCCGTGGCACGCGCGGCGCAGCTCACCATGAACCGCGAAGGCATCCGCCGGCTCGCGGCCGAGACGCTGGAGCTGCCGACCTCGCGCTACGCTTTCGCCGTCAGTCTCGGCGAATTGAAGGAAGCCATCGACGGCGGCATCGGATATCCGTGCATCATCAAGCCGGTGATGTCGTCGTCGGGCAAGGGTCAGTCCACGGTGAACGGTCCGGAGGACGTGGCCAGGGCCTGGGATTACGCCATGAGCGGCGCGCGCGTGAACCAGACGCGCGTGATCGTCGAGGAGATGATCAAGTTCGATTACGAGATCACCCAATTAACCGTGCGCGCCGTCGGCGATTCCGGCCAGGTCGAGACTTTTTTCTGCGATCCCATCGGCCACGTGCAGGTCAAGGGCGATTACGTCGAGTCCTGGCAGCCGCAGCCGATGAGCGACAAGGCGCTGAAGCGCTCGCGCGAGATCGCCAGGAAAGTCACCGACAATCTCGGCGGGCGCGGCATCTTCGGCGTGGAACTGTTTGTCCGCGGCGACCAAGTGTGGTTCAGCGAGGTCAGCCCGCGGCCGCACGACACCGGCATGGTGACCCTGATCAGCCAGGTCCAGAATGAATTCGAACTGCACGCGCGCGCGATCCTGGGCCTGCCGGTGTCGGTGGCGATGCGCGCGCCGGGCGCGAGCGCGGTTATCTATGGCGGCATGGACGCCAAGGGCATCGCATTCGAAGGCGTGGACGAGGCGCTGCGCGTGCCGCAATCGGACCTGCGCCTGTTCGGCAAGCCGGAAGCGTTCACGCGCCGGCGCATGGGCGTGGCGCTGGCCAACGGTGCCGACACGAACGAAGCCCGCGCCCGCGCCAAGCTCGCGGCTTCCAAGATCCGGCCGGTCAAGGCCTGAACCGACGACGGTCATGACGGATTGTCCGCTTTGCCGGCCGGAGAAGGAAACCGTACTGTGGAGCGATGCCCGCTGCCGGGTAATCCTGGTGGACGATCCGGATTACGCCGGTTTCTGCCGCGTCATCTGGCAGCAGCACGCGAAAGAAATGACCGATTTGGTGGAGGCGGATCGCGCTCGTTTCATGGCCGTGGTATTCGCCGTGGAGCAGGTACTGCGCGCATTGATGAACCCCGACAAGATCAATCTCGCATCGCTCGGCAATCAAGTGCCGCATCTGCACTGGCACGTGATCCCGCGCTTCGCC
>JACQER010000088.1 GCA_016200465.1 Gammaproteobacteria bacterium
CGAGCGTGGCAACCTGGGGAGTGGGGCATCGGACCCCTCCTGCTTCAGATTGCTTCGCGGAGCCTCGCAATGACAACAATGGTTGTTCGCCCTCTTGGACTTCGGCCGAATCCTTCCGCGGAAGGACGAGCAGCGGGCGATTTGTTCACAAGCTCTGAGCGAAGCGAAGAATCTGGTGGGGTTGGGTAGCCCCGCCCCAGATTCTTCGGTCGTCCTTCCCCGGAAGGACTCCCTCAGAATGACATGGTTCTGGCGGTTCTCCAGATACAATGCCTACCCCAGTCAGCCCTTGATGGGGGAAGGTTAGGATGGGGGTGAAGTGCTCCAAGCAGTATGGAGGTTTAGTTCTTTATACAAGGCTCTGTAACAGTCCCATGAGAGGGGAATAATCGAATGAGGCGGAGAGCGGTCCGAGTATTCACCCTGACCTTGCTGATCCTGGGCGTTGCCCTGGTAGCCTTGGGCTTCAGGGAGTTGCACGTCCACGTCCCAGGCTTCCCTCGGTTGGACCGGGCCGGTACCGGCCCCCTGGGCTTGAAGCTAGGTCTGGACCTGCGGGGCGGGGGGCACCTGGTCTACCAGGCGGATACCGACCCGCGCGTCGAGGTGACCTTTGCCCAGCCGGCGGAGATGTCCAAGATACAGGAGGTGCTGGGGAGCCTGGGCCTTGCCGACTTCAGCGTCGTATCCCGCAGTGACCGTACGTTCACCGTCAAACTGGTCCAACGGGACGCCGGCCGCGGACAGCAGTTGCGCAGCGCCCTGGGAGAAAGGATCGGCAGCATCAGCTCTTTCCAGGTCAAGGAGCAACCGATCCCCACACCCGAGCAGATGGAAGGGGTGGTGAACACCATCAAGCGC
The DNA here is from genome assembly GCA_016200465.1 of Gammaproteobacteria bacterium. Taxonomy (GTDB): domain Bacteria; phylum Pseudomonadota; class Gammaproteobacteria; order Acidiferrobacterales; family Sulfurifustaceae; genus Sulfuricaulis. Next base: position 862 of record JACQER010000088.1, read on the forward strand.
CGGGTGAACCTTTTCGGCACCGAGGAGCCGATCATCCAACAGTTCGGGGATGACCGGGTTATCGTGCAGCTTCCCGGCGCCAGCGGCTCACGCAGCGAGGTGGTGTTCAAAGGCGATGTAACTGTCGAGAAACTGCATGGCGCTCTGCAAGGACTGGCTCTGGAGAGGTTTGCCATAGACCAGCAGGGCCCCCGAGCCTTCAGGATCAGGACCGCATCCCTTAACGAGCGGGAGCGCCAGGAGCTGCGGGACACCCTGGTGGAAAAGGTGGGCGCCATTGAATCC
>JACQER010000089.1 GCA_016200465.1 Gammaproteobacteria bacterium
CCAGCAGCACTTCGTGCGGCGCGGCGGGGTTGGTTTTGGCGATCACGCGCCGGATCTTCTTCAGCTCGTCCATCAGGCCGGCCTGCGTATGCTGCCGTCCGGCGGTGTCCACGATCAGGATATCGCTGGCGCGCGCCGCGGCGGCGTTCAGGGCGTCGTGCACCACGGCCGCCGCGTCGGCCCCGGTGTGCTGCGCGATCACCGGAATATCCAGCCGGCCGGCCCAGGTTTTCAGCTGTTCGATGGCGGCGGCGCGGAACGTGTCGGCGGCGCCGACCATGACCGCGTGGCCGTCGTTCTTGAGGCGGTGGGCGAGCTTGGCGATGGTGGTGGTTTTGCCGACGCCGTTGACCCCGACCACCATGATGACGAAGGGCCGGGCCGGGACGATTTCCAGCCGCCGGCTGACCGGCGTCATGATCGCAAGGATGCTCTGATGCAGGGCGTGGTACACGGCGCGCGTGTCCTTCAGCTGCTTGCGCGAGACTTGTTCCGTGATACCTTTCAGCAGGTACTGGGTGGTTTCCACGCCGACGTCGGCGGACAGCAGCAGGGTTTCGAGTTCTTCGAACAGGCTGTCATCGAGCGCGCGGCCGCCGAGCAGCAGATCGCTCAGGCCGCGGGTGAAACCGCGCTGCGTGGCAGCCAGCTTTTCGCGCAGGCGGCCGAACAGGCCCGCGGGCCGTTTTTCTGTCTGGTGCGGTGGATGGGACTGGGTCAAAATTCAATCCTGATGGAATTTTTTCCGGCGATGCCGATCGAAGCTGTGGCACAATAGTATAAAAGAATCACTACGGAAACCCCATGCTTCGTAAAATCCGCCGACTCCTGATTCCGCTGCTCGGCCTGTGGCTCGCGGCCTGCAGCCAGACGCAGGAAACCACGCTCGCCAACGGCCTGCGCATCATCGTCAAGGAGGATCACCGCTCGCCGGTGGTGGTGTCGCAGATCTGGTACCGGGTCGGCAGCCAGGACGAACCCGAACGCAGCACCGGCATTTCGCACGTTCTCGAGCACATGATGTTCAAGGGTACAGCCCAGCACGGCCCCAACGAGTTCTCGCGCATCATCGCCGAGAACGGCGGGCGCGAGAACGCCTTCACCAGTTACGACTACACCGCCTATTTCCAGCAGCTGGAAAAATCCCGTCTCCCGGTCTCCTTCGAGCTCGAAGCCGACCGCATGCAGAACCTGACTCTGGCCGACGAGGAGTTTCGCCGCGAGATCAAAGTGGTGATGGAGGAACGCCGTTGGCGCACCGACGATCAGCCCGAGGCGGTCGTGCAGGAGAAATTCATGACCACCGCGTATCAGGCGCATCCGTATCGCCACCCGGTGATCGGCTGGATGACCGACCTGGAATCGATGACCTCGAAACAGCTGCGCGACTGGTATGGCCGCTGGTATACGCCGTCCGACGCGATACTGGTGGTGGTGGGCGACGTGGCGCCGAAGGAAGTCATCGAGCAGGCGCGGAAATATTTCGGACCGGTTCCGGCGCGCGCGGTCGAAAGGGCCAGGGAAGTCGTGGAGCCGGAGCAGAAGAGTGAGCGACGCGTACGTGTCGCGGTGCCGGCGGAAGTGCCCTACGTTCTCATGGGTTATCACGTGCCGGTGCATACCTCCGTGGGCCACGGTGGCAACGTCGCCGAATGGGAGCCCTATGCGCTGAGCGTGTTGACCGGCATCCTCGACGGCGGCCAGGCGGCGCGTTTCGAGCGCGAACTGGTGCGCGAGAAAAAACTCGCCGTCGCCGTCGATATCGACTACTCGGCCGTGGCGCGTTCACCGGGCATGCTGATGATCGACGCCACGCCGGCCAACGGCCACAGCGTCGCGGAACTGGAGCGGGCGATCCGGGCGCAGATCGAGCGCATCAAGCAGGAGCCGGCCACCGCCGAGGAATTGAAACGCGTCAAGGCACAGGTGGTGGCGAGCAATGTTTTCAGCCGCGATTCGGTGTTCTATCAGGCGATGCAGATCGGCCGGCTGGCGGCGGTCGGGCTCGACTGGCGCATGCTCGACGGCTACGCCGACAAGCTCAAGGCCGTGACCGCGGAGCAGGTGCAGACGGTGGCGCGCAAGTATCTCGTGGACACGAACTTGACGGTGGCGGTGCTCGATCCGCTGCCGATGGCCAAGGGGCAGCGGCGCATGCCGCGGCCTCAGGGAGGCGGCGATGTTCGCTAGAACACTGGTATTCCTCGGCCTGCTTTTCATATCGGTCGCCGCGTCCGCGGGCCCGAAAATCCACCACTGGACGCTGGAGAACGGCGCGCGTATCTATTTCGTCGAAGCCCACGAGTTGCCCATGCTGCAGATTCGGGCGGTGTTCGACGCCGGTTCGAGCCGTGACCCTGCCGGGAAAGCCGGACTCGCGCGCCTCACGAGCTCCATGCTCGACGAAGGCACGGGCAATCTGGGCGCGGACGATATCGCCGGGCAGTTCGAGGGCCTCGGCGCCGAGTTCGGCGCCGGCGCCGATCGCGACATGGCGACGGTGGATCTGCGCAGCCTCTCCGACGCCGCACTGCTCGATCCGGCACTCGACCTGTTCGCCAAAATCCTGGCGGCGCCGTCTTTCCCGGCGGCAAGTCTCGAGCGTCAGCGCGAGCAGGTGCTGGTGGCCCTGCAAAAGGACATGCAGTCTCCCGGCGCGGTCGCCGACAAGACATTCTATCGCGAGCTTTACGGAGATCATCCCTATGCCCACGATCCGTTGGGCGACATGACGAGCGTCAAGGCGATCACGCGCGAAGATCTGCTGGCGCATTACCGCAGCTACTACGTCGGAGCCAACGCCTGGCTGGTAATCGTCGGTGATGCGAGCAAGCGTCAGGCGCGCAAAATCGCCGAGCGTACCATGGGTCAGCTGCCGGCGGGCCGCGCCGCGCTCCCCATTCCACTGGTGCGCACGCTTTACGCGCCGCTGCAGAAGCAGGTGGCATTTCCCGCCGCCACGCAAACGCATATTTTGCTGGGGCAGACCGGAATGCGGCGCGGCGATCCGGATTACTTCCCGCTCTACGTCGGCAACTACATTCTCGGCGGCGGCGGACTGGTGTCGCGACTGTCGACGGAGGTGAGGGAGAAGCAGGGTCTGTCCTACAGCGTTTACAGTTATTTCCTGCCGTTGCGCAAGGCCGGGCCGATGATCGTGGGATTGCAGACCAAGAACACACAGCGCGATCAGGCGCTCAATGTCGTGCGCAAGGTCATTTCGGATTTTGTCGCGAAAGGACCGACAGAAAAGGAACTCAACGCGGCAAAGAAACATATTACCGGCGGTTTCCCGCTGCGGCTCGACAGCAACGCCAAGATCGCCGAGAACCTGGCGGTGATCGCTTTCTACGACCTGCCGCTGACCTATCTCGATGACTTCATCCCGCGCGTCGAAGCCGTGACCGTCGAGCAGATCCGCAAGGCCTTCTGGCAGCGCGTGCATCCGAACCAGATGGTGACGGTCGTCGTCGGTGGCAGCCGCTGATCGCAAGTCCCCGCGACGTCGCGCGACCGTAAAAACGGGTTCGTCCTATCCGGGTACGCTACGCATCATCGGTGGGCGCTGGCGCGGCCGGCGCCTGAGCGTTTCCGAGGCGGAAGGCCTGCGGCCCACGCCCGATCGCGTGCGCGAGACACTTTTCAACTGGCTGCAACCCCATATCGCCGGCGCAAGATGTCTCGACCTTTTCGCCGGGACCGGCGCCTTGTGCCTGGAAGCGCTGTCGCGCGGCGCCGGGCACGTGGTCATGGTTGAAAAAGCGGCGCACGTGGTACAGCGCCTGCGCCTGCACGTGACGACGCTGGAGGCGCGCAACGCGGAGGTGGTGCAGGCGGATGCCGTCGACTTTTTGCGCCAGACGCCGCAGCCGTTCGATATCATCTTTCTCGACCCGCCCTTCAAAAGCGATTTGATCGCGCGTTGCGCCGAGCTGGTGGAGGCGAACGGCTGGCTCAAGCGCGGCGGGCTGGTCTACGTCGAGGCGCCGAGCCAGCTCGAAGCCTTGCCCTTGCCGGGGACGTGGGAATTGATTCGCAGCAAGAAAGCCGGGCAGGTCGGGTATCATCTGGCGCGAAAAGCCGGATGAGTCGGAGGTGATCTTGATTTTGATCAATGAGGCAGCTATGGGCAATGATATGCTTTATACAGTTCCGAGGACGTGATGAAAGTCAGCGCGTTGTATCCCGGCACGTTTGACCCGATCACTAACGGCCATACGGATCTGGTGCGCCGCGCCGCGCGCCTGTTCGACGAGGTGATCGTCGCGGTGGCGGCGAATCCACAGAAGCAGCCGTTGTTCAACCTGACGGAACGCGTGGAACTGGCGCGCGCGGTGCTGGCGGATGTCCCGAACGTGAAAGTAACGGGCTTCGACAATCTGCTGGTCGATTGCGTGCGGAGCCACAAGGCCAAGGTGATTCTGCGCGGATTGCGCGCGGCTTCGGATTTCGAGTACGAGTTTCAGCTCGCCGGGATGAACCGGCGGCTTGCGCCGGAGGTGGAGACGGTGTTCATGACGCCCTCGGAACAGGAGATGTTCATCTCCGCGTCGCTGGTGAAGGAGATCGCGCTGCTCGGCGGCAACGTCGCGGATTTCGTGGACGCACGCGTGGCGGCTGCGATGGCCGCCAAAATACGCTAAGATGACGGTGCTTTAACCAGACTTATTTTGCAGGTATTTTATGTCTTTGCTGATTACCGACGAGTGCATCAACTGTGATGTCTGCGAACCCGAATGCCCGAACGGGGCGATCACCCAGGGCGAGGAGATCTACCAGATCAACCCCGATCTCTGCACCGAATGCGTCGGGCACTTCGAAACCTCGCAGTGCGTGGACGTCTGCCCGGTGGACTGCATCATCCCCGATCCGGACCATGCGGAGTCCAAAGAGGAATTGCAGCAGAAATATCAGGCGCTGATCCGGAAAACGGCCTGATTCAGATTTTCCGTATCTAAAAAAAGGCGGCTTCGGCCGCCTTTTTGTTTTGGCGTGACTGAAGTCGAGCGGCCTACGGCCGCGTGATTTGAATCCGGGATGCTCCGCCCCGGCACTCTTGGTGACTTCTCTTTGCTCGTGCAAAGAGAAGTCACCAAGAGAAAGCACGCCCGGAGCCGCCGAATACCTCTTGCGCTTCTCGCCAGCCATCGGCGCGTGCCCCAACTCGCCGGCCGTCCACAACACGGCTCGGGCTCGAACACGAGGCACGCGACAACCCCGATGGCCGACTGCGATGCTCGGCGGCGGCTACGGGGTTTGAAAACACCTCCGCATACTGACCTGAGGTGGTGACTCAACTCCCCGTCGGAGCGAGCCGAGCACCGAGCCAGGCCGGGAGACTTCGCGAGACTCCTGATCGAGCCCGAGGCGCGTTGTATAGCGCCCGGCGAGTTAGGCGAGCGCCCGGCCGCAGCGAGGCGCGCAGGGCACCGCGCGTATCTTGCGCGGCGAAGCGACCGGGGCGCATTCTCTTTGGTGACTTTCTCTTGTGCGCACAAGAGAAAGTCACCTGCCGTGGGTCAGCCACCCACAAGTAGGTTTTCATCATCGCCGAAGGCGATTCGACATGACATGAAAATGGGCGCAGGGGAGGAGCATCCCGTCATTAGTTTTTGATTGTGGCATAGGCCGCTCGACATTATTATTTTGAACATTTAGTTTAAAATTCGCGTGACATGCTTCATCTGCTGCGTTTTCTGATATTTCTGATCACAGTTTTACCGCTCAGTGCTTGGGCGGCAGAGCCGCGGCTAGCGGCCGCCGGTATCGCCAGCGCGCATCCGCTGGCGACGCAGGCCGGTCACGAAATCCTCGCGCACGGCGGCAACGCCTTCGATGCGGCGGTCGCCGTGGCCGCCACCCTGGCCGTGGTCGAGCCCTATAATTCCGGCCTCGGCGGCGGCGGTTTTTTTCTCCTGCACCGCGCACGCGATGGCTTCGAGATCATGATCGACGCGCGCGAGCGTGCGCCGCTCGCCGCAACCCGCGACATGTATCTCGACCGCGATGGCCGCTCGGTTCCCGGACGGTCCATCGACGGCGTGCTGGCGGCGGGCATCCCCGGCACTCCCGCGGGCCTCGTGCATCTCGCCGAAAAATACGGCCGTCTGCCGTTGAAGCAGAGTCTCGCGCCGGCGATCCGGCTCGCGCGCGACGGATTTCCCGTGACCGCGCAGTACGGCAAGATGTGTCTCCGTCAGCATGACCGGCTGGAAAACTTTCCGGAAACCGCGCGCGTGTTTTTCCATGACGGTTTCATCTATGGCGCCGGGGAAAAACTGCGTCAGCCGGAACTCGCGCGCACCCTCGAACGTCTCGCCGCCGCCGGCCGCGAGGGATTTTACGACGGCGACGTCGCCAAACGCCTGGTGGACGGCGTGCGTGTCGCCGGCGGCCTCTGGAGTCTGAAGGATCTGACTGACTATCGCGTGATTGAGCGCGAGCCGGTGCGCGGGGTTTATCGCAACGTGCGCGTGACTTCCGCCGCGTTGCCGTCGTCCGGAGGCGTGGTGCTGGTGCAGATACTGAACCTGTTGCAGGGGCTCGACCTGGATTCGATGGACAAGCCGCGCCGCGACCAGACCGTGATCGAGGCGATGCGCCTCGCTTACCGCGACCGCGCGCGCTATCTCGGCGACCCGGATTTCGTGAACGTGGACGTTGCGCGCCTGATCGATCCGGCCTACGCGGCAAAACTGCGCGAGGAAATGCCGGCATTGAAGCCGGCTTCCGCCGCACCCGCGAAGACGGGGGAAGGAGGCAACACCACGCATCTTTCGGTGATCGACCGCGACGGCAATCGCGTCGCGGTCACCCTGAGCCTCAACACCCCCTTCGGTTCGGGTTTCATGCCGCCCGGAACCGGCGTCGTGCTCAACAACGAGATGGACGATTTCGCCGTCAAGCCGGATGCTCCCAACAACTACGGTCTCACGGGTTCCAACGCCAACGCCATTGCGCCCGGCAAGCGGCCGCTGTCGAGCATGACTCCGACGTTCCTGGAAAACGACGACACGGTGGTCGTGCTCGGCACGCCCGGCGGCAGCCGCATCATCAGCATGGTGCTGCTCGCGACGCTCGAATTCGCCCACGGGCGTGGTGGACCGAAGGACTGGGCCAGCCTGCCGCGGTTTCATCATCAGTATTCGCCCGATGTCGTGGAATACGAGCCGCCTGCCTTCGATGACGCCGAAAAGCGCGCGCTGCAACAGCGCGGCTACCGGCTCGAGGCCGTGCGCGGTGGTTACGGCAACATGCAGGCGGTGGTGTGGAACAAGAAGACCGGAGGAGTGGAAGCGACCTCGGACCCGCGCGGCGAGGGGTTCGCGCAGGTCAAGTGAGGCGGGTCAGGATTCGAACGTAAAACCTTTTTCCCGGAACAGGCGTACACAGGCGTCCACGGCGGATGAATCGTAGTGGGTGCCGCGGTGACGGCTGATTTCCTCCAGCGCCTTGTCGATGCCGAGCCCGGGCCGGTAGGGACGGTGCGAGGCCATGGCTTCGACGACATCCGCGACCGCCAGAATCCTCGCTTCCGGACAGATATCATCCCCCTTCAGTCCCTGCGGGTAGCCGGTGCCGTCCAGGCGTTCATGGTGTTGCAGGACCATCAGCGCGATCGGCCAGGGAAATTCAATCCCCTTGATGATGTCGTAACCGACCTGCGAGTGGGTCTTGATCAGGTTGAACTCGGGCTCGGACAGCCTTCCCGGCCGGCTCAATATCTCGGCGGGCACGTAGATCTTGCCGATATCGTGGATCAGGCCGCCCATGTGGATTCCCTCGACGACCTCGTGCGGCAGGTTCATTTCCTGTGCGATGGCGCGCGCCAGTTTCGCGACCTGGCGCTGGTGACCCGCGGTGTAGGGATCGCGTTTTTCCAGCGCCGAGCCGATCGCCTCGATGGTTTCGAGCAGGGCCTTGCTCAGCCTGGCGGCATTCTGGCGGTTCTCCTCCATGGCGTGTTCGCGTTCGGCGTGGGTGCGCAGTGCGATGATGCCGTAAGTGAGGTCGTCCGCCATCTCCATCAGCAGCTTTATTTCCCCGTCGTCGAAGGCATCGACCTCGGTCGCGTAAATCGCGAGCGCGCCCAGCACCTTGTCGCTGGCGCGCAACGGCAGGGCGATGCACGAGGCATAACCGCGACTGAGCGCTTCCTTGTGCGGTGACGGAAAGCCGGGATCGTCATTGATGTGGTGGATTCCCTGGGGCGTGCCGGTACGGATCGCCATGCCGATCGGACCTCGCCCGAGTTCGTTGTCGCCCCAGCCGAAGCGCGCCGTATGCAGAAAGCCTGCTTCCTCGCCGGCATAGGCCATGGGACGCACCGATTTGTTCTCGTCGCTCTCGGCGTATCCTACCCAGGCGAGGCGATAACCGCCGGTGTTCACGATCACCCGGCAGATGGCGTTGAGCAGTTCCTGCTCGTCCATGGCATGCACCAGCGATTCGTTGCCGGCGCTGATCGTTCGCAATGCCCGGTTGGTCTTGCGCAGGGATTCTTCCACGTGCTTGCGGGCGGTAACGTCGCGGGAGTTGACGACGATGCCTGTCACCGGCGAATCGTCGAGCAGATATTTGCCGATGCTGTCGAGATAGCGCCAGTTGTTGTCCTTGTCCCGGAAGCGGAATTCGACGTTTTGCGCCTGCCCCGGATTTTCGATGGCGCGTGCGAGCGCGTGCTGCACACGTGTCAGGTCATCGGGGTGGACCAGCGTAAAGGCATCCTGGCCGACCAGTTCGTCGGCGCCGTATCCGAGCAGACGCTCGATCGACGGGCTGGTATAACCTATGATGCCGTTGCGGTCCAGAACGGCCATGATGTCCGAGGAGTTCTCGATCATCGTGCGGAATCGCGCCTCGCTGTCGCGCAGCGCGTCTTCCGCGGCCTTGTGCTCGGTGACGTCAATGCCGGTGGCGATGATGTATTCGACGTTGTCGTGTTCGTCGAGCAGGGCGGTGTTCGACCACATTATCAGGCGCTGGCGACCGTCCTTGGTGCGCCAGTAGTTCTGATGCTGGTTGGGAAACTGCCGCGCGAGGAGATGAGCGAATACCGTTTTGACGCCGTCCCTCTCCTCGGGCAGGAGCAACAGGTCCCAGACAGTACCGCCGCGTGCCTCGTCCTGGCTGTAACCGGTGATTCTTTCGCACGCCTGGTTAAAGCGCACGATGCGTCCTTCCTTGTCGAGCACCACGATCAAGGCGCCGGAAGTATTCATGATGGCGGAGATGAAGTTGCTCTCATGCTGGAGCGCCGTCTCCGCCCGTTTGCGTTCGGTAATGTCGCGCAGGATGGCGACCGCGCTCCATTTGTCGTTCAGCCGGATCGCCGAGACGGACAGATCGACGGGAAATTCACCGCCGCCCCGTTTCAGGGCGGTCAGCTCGAGCGTTCTGCCAACGACAGCGCCCTCGCCGGTTTCCCTGAAATGGTCGAAGCCTTTCCGGAAGGCTTCGTGATAGCGTTGCGGGGCGATGAGATCATGCAGGGACTGACCCATGGTTTCCTCGGCGGCATAACCGAACATCCGTGCCGCCGCCGGATTCCAGAAAGTGACAAGCCCGTCGCTGTCCAGCATGAGAATGGCGTCCTGGGCGCAAACGCTTATCTGGTAAAATTTCTCCTCGCTCTCGCGCAGCGCGGCTTCGATCCGCTTGTGTTCGGTGACATCTTGCATGATATGCACGGAGGCGGAATGCCTGTTGACAAGGTCCGTGATCGCGAAATGGCGGCACCGATAGGTTTGTCCCCCTTCAAGCACGAGTTCTTCTTCGCCGGTTTCGCTTTTTCCCGAGACCACCGCCACGAAACTTGGCGGCGGTCCTTCAAGGCGCGGGAAGACTTGCCAGTAAAGTCTGCCGATGACGTCCTTGATGTCCATGCCGGCCCGCTCCGCGTAAGCACGGTTGGCGCGCACAACGCGTCCCTGCCGGTCGTGCATGAAAATGGGATCGCGAATGGCGTCAAAGATAGCCACCCAACTTTGATGGATATGCTCGATCCGTCCTTCCTTTGTTTCCAGATCGCGCAGCAGGGTGGCGAGGGTGCCGCGGCTTTCCTCGAGTTCGTGGATTTTCGCCCGCAGGTCGGCGATGCGGCCTTCGTAATCCAGGGCGCGGGTCGTGAGCGGTGCGCTGCTGTCTCCGCGTTTGACAGGCGCACGCACCAGCTTGGCCGGCACGCTTGAGGAGCCGCGGCCATGCATAGCCCCCGCCGGTCCGCGGCGGGCACCGTGTCCTGAGTTCCTTGATTTGCCCATATCTTCCCCTGATCTGCTCAGCATGGCATGCAAGTTTTCTGCCATGGGACCGGAGAGGAGCACGTTGGATACCCTTCCCCACAGTCAGGTTTGGGAATACGGGATATTGGGGTGTTTTCCGGTCTCGGTCTTTAAGGATAGCAGGGCGCTATCCAGCGGCTGAAAGCCGATCAAAATCCTCGGGAACTGCCGAAATCAGGCAGATGCCGCAGCGGGTTCGTCACCGGTTTTGTCGAAACTCAGGACTTTCATGACCGCTTCGACGCGGCTTTCCAGGCTGCGTTCCTGTTCGCGGATGCCGTCGCGGATCTGCTCAAGTTCGTTGACGCGTTCCTCCAGGGTATCGCTCGCCTGGTGGATGCGCTTGATGGATTCCAGGCGCCGGCGCAGCTGCACCTGGTGTTCGCGCACCTGGGATTCCATCGGCGACATGATGGTCTTGAGCCAGTTGTCCGCGTCGCGGTTGGCCATCTTGTAGATGGCGCGGATCTTGGCCACGGAGGACTCGAAGAACTTCTTGGTCAGCGCGCGCTGCTCGGTGAAGACCAGCGACACGCCCTTCATGTACTGGTCATGCTTTTCCTGGAGCCGCTTGATCTCGCGCAGGTAGCGCGTGACCGAAAAGCCGCTCGGCTTGATGTCCGAGAGGCCGTGTTCCTCCTGGAATTTCTTGTACACGCCTTCCATCATCGCCTTGATTTCCTGGGCCTGCTTGGCGGCCTCTTCCATGGTGGCATGCGCGTGCTTGAAGAAATTTTCCATGCACGTCTTGAGCCCGGCCGTGGTCATGCTGATATCCATGTCCTTCTTGGTCTGGGCGATCTGGGTGTCCAGGTTTTTCAGGTTCAGGTGCGTGTACAGCACGTTGGTCTGCTGCGAGAAAATACTGCGCGTGGCCTGGAAGCGCTGCAGGCTTTTCTCGAAGACCTCCTTGTCCGCCTTGACCTTCTTCATCATGTGTTCGATGACGTCCATGTTCTTGCCCGACAGGCCGCCGAGTTCATCCATGTGTTCGTACACGTTTTTCAGGCGCTGCGTGATGATCAGGCGCATCGCCTTGATGACGTCTTCCATGTCGCCGCTGATGTTGTCGCGCACGATCTCGCGCTTGGCCGGGACGATTTCGCTGCCCAGCGCCTGTTCCAGTGCCAGGATGCGCGAGCGCTCCAGCACCTTGTTGTCCTTCTTTACCTTTCCGAGCAGCGCCTTCTGCGCCGACACCGGAAAAATATTATGTTCGGGAATGGCCAGATGCTTCGCCGTGTCGTGGATCTGCCGGTCGATCTCGCGGTTGACCTCTTCGGCGTTGCGCAATTCGTCCCACAGGCCGTCGATCTTGTTGAGCACCACGAGCCGGCCCTTGTTGGCGCCGTCCTTGCGCACGCCGATGTGGTCGTGCCAGACGTCGATGTCCGATTTCGTCACGCCGGCGTCGGCGGCGAGGATGAACAGCACCGCGTGCGCCGAAGGCAGCATGTTGAGCGTCAGCTCCGGTTCGGCGCCGAGCGCGTTGAGGCCGGGCGTGTCGAGGATGACCAGGCCCTGCTCCAACAGCGGATGCGGTATGTTGATGATCGCGTGGCGCCACATCGGGATTTCCACCAGCCCGTCCTCGGCAAGGCGCATGCCGTTCTGGGATTCCTCTTCGGCAACGTGGAAACCCATGGACTGGGCTTCCTCGCGCGCCACGTGCTTGACCTCGGTGATGTGTTGCAGCGTCTGGATCATCGCTTCCGGCGACTTGGTGTCCAGCGGCAGCGTCTGCCACTCCTCGGGAAAGCCGCGGAATTCGGCGATGGTGGTTCCGCTCTTGCGCGTCTCGATCGGCAGCAGTCGCAGACTCGGCTGGCTGCCCGGTTCGTACTGGACTTCGGTCGGACACATGGTGGTGCGACCGGCGCTCGACGGCAGGATGCGGCTTCCGAAGTTGGCGAAGAAGATGGCGTTGATCAGTTCCGATTTGCCGCGCGAGAATTCGGCGACGAAGGCGACGTACAGCTTGTCGTCGCGCAGCGTCGAGAGCACGTGATCGAGTCGCTGGTCGACCTGGGTGTCACTCAGTTCCTGGCTTTGCAGCCAGGACTTCAGTTCGGTGACGCCCGACGCGAGCGCGGTGCGCCACTCGCTGTAGGCCTCGAAATGCTGCTCCAGGTTCTGATTTTTGACGGCGGGTTGCATCTTAAGAAATATAGTTTCCCTTCAGGAAAACTCCTCCCTGTGAGCCGGCTTTTTTTGCACAAAATCCGTCGCCTGTTTGGGGCTCTCGAAGCAAAACCCATGCACGATCAACGGCTTCGATAAGTTACATCCGTCGGCACCTTAAGTCCAGCACCCAGTGCCCGAGTCGCACGCCACTTTCATGATGGGTGCCCGTAAACGCGATGGCCATATCCCTTGGGTGCTTCTGCCGCCGTCTCCGAAGGGGCTGCCAGATCCCGAGACGAAGGCTTTCGGAGATGGCAGCCGGGGCGACTCAAGGAGTGAGGCTCTGGAATGGCAGCCCGGCGTACTCCCTTCGAAAAAGCTTCGCCTCGGAAGGGAGTCGCCCTTCGCCTCGGGATTCGGCGGCTACTCATCGCTGGCATTTTGGGCAGTAAAACGCGCTGCGCTGTCCCAGGCGTTTGAGCCGGACGGGGGTGTGGCAACGCCGGCAGGGTTCGTCCTCACGGCCATAGACCTTGAGGGACTGCTGAAAATAGCCGGGCCGGCCGCGACTGTCGCGGAAGTCGCGCAGGGTGGTGCCGCCAGCGCGCAGCGCGCGTAGCAGCGTTTCGCGGATCGCTGTGACCAGCCGGTCACACTGAGTCCGGGTGATCTTTCCGGCCGGACGCGTGGGGCGGAGGCCGGCCGCGAACAAGGCTTCATTCGCGTAAATGTTGCCGACGCCGGCAACGAGACGGCTGTCGAGCAGCGTGTCGCGGATGTTACGTCGGCGGCCACGTAGTATTTCATGCAGATAACCGCCGCTGAAATCCGGCGACAGCGGTTCCGGACCGAGGTCCCTGAGCAGCTTGTGGCGCAGCGGTTCGTCGCGGGTCCAGAGCAGCGAACCGAACCGGCGCGGATCGCGCAGGCGCAGACAGTCGCCGCTGTCGAGCACGATGTCCACATGATCGTATTTGTCCGCCGCTTGCGAACACGCCACCACGCGCAGGCTGCCGGACATGCCGAGATGCAGGATCGCGGTGCCCGCGGCGGTGGCGAGCAGCAGGTATTTCCCGCGCCGCGTGACGGACGTGATGGTTTGTCCGGCCAGTTCCCTTTCGAGTTTTGCCGGCACGCGCCAGCGCAGGCGCGGATTGCGCACGACCAGACGTGTCACGACCCTGCCGACTACGTGTGGCTCGATGCCGCGGCGCGTGGTTTCGACTTCGGGAAGTTCGGGCATGGACGAGTCGCGGAATATGTTCGCGCCGCGAAGCGGCGGCTATGAGGAATCAAGAATGTTTTATTGGCCGCTCAGGTTCAGCAGGCGCTTGCCGGTCTCTTCCGTGAAATGGTATTCCAGGTTTTCATCCGGCCGGTACAGAACGAAATCCGGTTTGTAAGCCAGGATGCCGAGGCGCATCTTTTCGCTCTTGCCGTCGCGCGTGCCGATGATATCGATATGATCGACCGCCTCCTTGCCGGAGTACTTTTCCACGCTGAGCGCGCTGGCGTTCTGCCATTCCGACGCGAAATCGTTGCTTTGATCCGAGGTCAGCTTCTTGTCCGCCGGCTGTCGCCGCCAGACGCCGTCCTTCAGGCTGACGCTGAAACCGGGGAGCTGCAGCGAGCCGAGCTTGCGATTGTCCTCGAACAGGTGGCTGTCGATGAACCGCGTGTAGGGAGCGGCCGCGTCCGAGAGAAGATAACCGGGGATCAGTACCACCTCGTTATTGTGCAGGACGTAGATCTGATTCTTGAGTGGATGCAGCGCGCCGAAGGCGATCTCCTCGTTTTCCAGGCGTACACGCGCCAGCGGTTTTTCGAGACCGTACTGGGCCAGTTGCGTGGGCACGGCCGGAAAACGCGTCTCGGCCGGCGCCGCCAGCACGCGCAGCAGGTTTTCGACGTTCAGGTTGTTGGCACGCGCCGGTATCGGCGCGGTAAGTCGCCATGCCGCGCCGGGTTTTTCCAGCACGATCTCAGGCTGTTCCGGTCGCTCGATGCGAACATGTGCCACCGCCACGGCCGGCAGACTGGTCAACGGCGGGCTCGGAGCCACTTGTTGCTGGCTCATCCGTTGCGTCACGATCCAGCCGAGCGCGGCGATCAGCGCCAGCAAACCGGCGTTGAGCAGCCAGCGTTGCCTGAGGCCGGAGGCAACCTGGCCAACGGCTGATTCGGGTTTGTCGGTCTTTTCAGCTTCGGGCATCCCTGCCTCCGTTCAGCGTTTGCGCCGGCGCAGCCAGATAAATATTCCGCTGCTGACCATCAGCAGCGGCAGAACCACGAGGAATCCGGCGGCGACGGCGATCTGGACGCTGCGCGACAGATTCAGTGCACGGTCGCGCGCGGTTCTGACCGGAATGTTGACGTAAGCATCGTCCTGCGACAGCCAGTTGACGAGGCTCATGCCGAGATCGAGATTGCCGGCGTTGGCGATGTAGCTGTTCGCCAGGAAGTCGCCGTTGCCGAAGACGACGACGCGCTGTTCGCGCTTGTCCAGCGGATGCGTCAGCGCCACCGCGAGATTGAGCGGGCCGCGAATGTCCCTGCCCTTGTCGAACCGGATCGGGCCGTTGAGCGATCCGGTTTCCGACCAGCTCGAGGCACGCGTGTCCATCAGCACCGATCCCTGCCAGCCGTCGGGCGCGCTCAGGCTGATGCCGCCGGCTTGGGGGAATACCGTGTTATCACCGAAATTGCGCACCACCGGGTGCGCGCCATATTTGGCGATCACGATCGCCGCCGCATTGCCGGTGATGGCTTCCGACAGCGGATCGACGATCACGCCCGGCTGGAACTCGACGCCGAGCGATTCCGCAAGCGGTTCCAGTCCGAATGACGGGCCCGGATCGTGCAGCCACAACAGGTTGCCGCCGTGATTGAGATAGTTCTGGATTTCCCTGACTTCGCCCGGCAGCAGGCGCGTGCGCGGACCGGCGATCACCAGTACTGTAGTATTGGATGGGATCTGTGGATGATCGCCGAGCGAAAGCGTGCGAGTCTTGAAGCCGCGCTTGTGCAGTTGCGACGCCCAGGTCGAGAAATCGAAGTTCGCCTGCCGGTCAGGGCTGCGCTCGCCGTGACCGCTCAGGAACACCATCCAGCGTTCGCCGCGATGCCCGAGGCGCGTGAGTGTGTTGGTGAAATTCTCCTCGTTGAATTGCGCCGGCGGGAGATTCTCCCTGGCCTCGCCGTACTCCAGCACCAGTTCGCCGTCGGACTGCACGCCGGCGGCACGCACCCGTTCCGGCGCGGTGTCCGGATTGACGAACTCGATCCGTATGTCCGGTTTGTATTTCTGATAGCGCGTCACCATGTCCTGGATCACGCGCCGGGTTTCGCCGCGCGGGCTGGCAAAGGCGGTGATCTTGAGCGGTTCCTTGAGACGTTCGATGACCGCGATGCTGGCCGGCGCGAGCGTGTGGCGACGCGCCTGGGTCCAGTCGAACTGCAGATGGTATTCGTGCGCCAGCCACTGCAGCAGTCCGACGGCGATCAGAAACAGCACCACGAAACTCATGTTCATGAGCCGGAGCTGCCAGTGGGCTCGAGGAGTGCGGCGCATGGTCAACTCCGAATTCCCATTTCACCCTCCGAGCCGGTCGGCATCCAGGCGGTGGATGCTGAGCACGAGGAAGGTGACGATGAGCAGCGCGTGGTAAACCGCGTCGGCGCTGTCGAAGATGCCGTCGAGAAACGGTTTGTAATGATTGAACAGCGAGAGATACGCGAGCCAGTTGCCGCCGGCGAATCCCTGTCCCGACCAGTCGAGAATCCAGAACAGCAGCAGTGCGCCGAAGGTGCTGATCGCCGCGACGGTGGTGTATTGCGTGAGCGTGGACATGAACAGCCCGACGGCGGCGAAGCCCGCGAGCAGCAGCGCCAGCCCCAGAAAACCCGCGGCCAGCAGGCCGAAATCCAGCCGCGCCCCGGCGAGCAGCGACAGCGGCATGAGCGCGATCAGCACCAGCAGCACCAGCAGGAACAGCACGATGCCGAGATATTTTCCGAGCACGATCTCGGTCATCGATACCGGCGAGCTGAACAGCAGCGACAGCGTGCGGTTGCGCCGTTCCTCGGCGACGAGACGCATGGTCAGCAGCGGCACCACCAGCAGCAGGATGATTGCGGCGTTGCCGAGCAGGTCGGGCAGGATGATCTCGGTCACGCCGGGCGCGCTGTCCATCGCCATGAGCTGCGATTGGTACATCTGGATGATTTCAATGCGGCCGAGGAACAGGTAAGCGAGTATCAGCTGTACCACGGCGAGAATGGACCAGGCGAGCGGCGAGAGAAACAGCGATTTCAGTTCGCGCAGACCGATGGTGAATATCACGGTCGGGCCTCCAGCCTGTCCGTGATGGGCGGTTCCGTCGTGATGGCGTCGCTCGCGGCCGAGGTCAATTCCAGAAACACCTGTTCGAGCGAAAGCCGTCCGGGACGGATTTCATACAGCCCCCAGTTTTTTTCCACCGCCAGGCGCAGGATATCGTCGGTCGGGTTGTGTCCGGTTTCATGGAAGACGTGCATGCGCCCGTCTTTTCCCGTCCGCACCGTTTTCACGCCTGGAAGATTTTGCAGCGTCTCGACCGCGGGCGGCTGACGGAACGCGACGGTGATCGAAGCGGACTTCATGTGATGCTCCAGGCCCTCGATGCTTTCGTTCAGCACCAGTTCGCCCTGGTTGATGATCTGCACGTGGTCGCAGGTGGTCTGGACTTCGGGCAGGATGTGCGTGGACAGGATCACGCCGTGTTCGCGGCCCAACTCGCGGATGAGCGCGCGGATTTCGCGGATCTGGATCGGATCGAGCCCGACCGTGGGCTCGTCCAGGATCACCACCGGCGGCAGATGGATGATCGCCTGCGCGATGCCGACGCGCTGCTGAAAACCCTTGGACAGGTTGCCGATGAGACGCCGGCCGCTGTCTTGCAGGCCGCAGCGTTCCTTGGCGGTGTCGCGCGCGCGGCGGCGTTGCGCGCGCGGAATGCGGTTCAGCGCCGCGCAGTAATCGAGGTATTCGTTCACCGTGAGTTCGCGGTAGAGCGGCGGCTGTTCCGGCAGGTAACCGATCTGGCTCTTGGCGGCGCGCGGATCGTCGAGCAGGTCGTGGCCGGCGATGGTCACGCTCCCGTCCGAGGGCGCGAGATTGCCGCTGATGATCTGCATCGTGGTGGTTTTGCCGGCGCCGTTGGGGCCGAGAAAGCCG
>JACQER010000090.1 GCA_016200465.1 Gammaproteobacteria bacterium
AGCGCGGAATGCGCAACTGCATTCCCCGGCGGCTGGCGAGTTCCGTAAGCGAGCCTTCCGGACAGAACACACCGCACCACACGCGTCCCATGAGCATCATCGACACCATCACGAACGGCCACCATACGCCCCAGAACGCGAATTGCGCCAGACGCGTGAGATTGTCATAAACGTGCGCCGAGTCCGTTGGCAGAGGCAGGAACGCCGGAATGATCACCAGCGCAAAATAAACCACGACCACCGTCCACTGGATGGCCTGGATGACGGAACGGCGCCGTTGCATGGCATCACCCAGGGCCTGCAGCCATCCAGTTTTACGCCGGGTGAACGTGACCGGACTTACGACAACGCTGTCGACCTGCGTATCCATGTGCGAATATCCGCCTTGCCCCTCAAATCACTTGGCGACGATCCGGCCCTTCGCCGTCTCGGGATGAAACTCGCCGAAGAAACGGTACGTGCCCGGCTTCAGGGGAGCAAAAACGAGAAACGAGGTCGCGCCCGAGGCAAGCACTTTTTCCTTGTTGAGATCGCTGCTCTCGAATTCCTCCGGTCCGGGGCCTTCGTTGGTAATAACGATCTTGAAACGCGTGCCGGCAGGTACCTCGATGATCTCCGGATAGAAACGGCCGTTTCTGGCCGTGAGTTTCAGCGTCAGCAGCTCCTCGGCCGCCGCAAGCCCTGGGCCGGCGGCGAGCCACAACGCGGTGGCGACGATGAACTGGGTGCGACGGGTGATCATGGCGCGCCTCAGTTTGCCGCCTGGCGCGGCGTCGCGGGCATGACCGCGCCCTGAGTGGCGGTTTGCGCCGCTTCGAGCAAGGTGGCGCAAAGCGACAGGAACGCGGCCATGGTGAGGCGCAGACTGGCGTGGCCGACGTGCAGATGCACGGTATCGCAGTCGGCGCAGCGCTCGACCTGGCACACGGTACAACGGGCCAGAATCTGTCTATCTCCGGTATCGTGGTCGGTATTCATGCGGTAGCTCTTTTTAAGGTCAAGTTCAGCCATGCGATCTCTCCTTGTTTGTCGTGTCATTAATATCCGCAACAAAACGCTATGCCACGTTGCGATCAGAATGTGATCTGCGCACGCAGGCCGACCAGATTCATGTCTTTGGCGCCGTTGCCGGCGGGGCGGCTCACGTGTTGCAGGTCGGGCGAGATCTCGAACTGCTTGTTGATGCGTTGGCGGTAATACACCTCGGCGATCTGCTCGGAACCGCTCGCCGCGTAGCCGAAGTCGGGCGTGCCGTCGGCATCGGCGTCGAGGGTGGGCGCATCGCGCCGGAAATCCGCGCTTGTGTTAAGTTGCCCGAAGGCGACGCCCAGGGCGTCGGCGCCGCGACTCCAGTAGCTGCCGCCGAACTCGGCACCCAGCGTAAGCGCCCGGTCGAAACGCACCTTGCCCTTGGTCTGGTGACCGTAACGGCCAAACATGGTCATGGCGTCGCCAACGCGCTGATCCGCGCTCAGCCCCCAACCGCTGTGGACCTCGGTCGTAGTGTCGGCCTCGTTGGCGTAGGGCGTGGCCTGGCCGTTGCGCCAGAAATACAGCCGGTAGTTGCCGGCGAGACCGCCGAAGAAACGCTGCTCGGTATCGAACTGGGCAATGAGAAACGGTTTTTCGAAGGAGTCGGTAAAGGTCGCGCCACTGCCGGCGCCGAACATGGCGAGCGAGGCACCCCAAGCGATCGGCTTGGCGGTCTCGTTCTTGTAGGCGAGGCGCAGCCCGGGCGTGAAGCCGAAGGTGTCCACACCCACATCCCCACCGGCATCGAGCAGCGGATTATGTACGAACGCGGTGTTGAGAAAGCGCGTGGTTTCATCATCGGCGATGCTGTTCTGGTCGAAGAACAGGAACGGGTCCATCTTGCCGAAGTTGAACGAGAGCGTCTCGCGCGAGCGCGGCTTGAAGCCGCCGAGCGGCAGCGGCACGTCCAGCTGGTACCACGCCTGCGCCAGCAGTACCGTGGCATCATCGTCCGGACGCGCGCCCTGCACGCGGAAGCCGGTGGCGTTCGCACCGCCGAAGGCAGATAGGGTACGCGTAAGGCCGTCGCCCTGGCCCATGCGGAACTGTGCGAAGATCTTGCCTTCGGCGTTGCCGATCTCTCCGCCCGGCAGACCCACCGCCGCGTCCGCCCGGTAATTCCACTGGGTCTCGCTCGATCCGTCGCTGGTGGAACCGCCGCCTGCGTGCTGCACGACGGTGGTGAAGGAGACGCCTGCCGTCACGCCCTGGAGCGCTTCGATCGTGCGCGCCTGCTTCTGCATGGACAGCGCCTGGAACTCTACGGCCTTGAGACGCGTGGCGAGTTCGGGTTCCTCCTCGCTCACGCGCTCGCCGCTGAGCGCTTTCTCCAGTTCCTCGTTCTTTTTCTCAAGCCGCTCGATGCGCTTGAGCATTTCCGCGTTCGGCGTTTCGGCGGCGCGCACCGGTGCGGAGGCGCCGAGCGCGAAGCCGACCGCGATGGCGAGGGCGCCGCGATGAATCAGCGTCGCACCCGACAAAGAAGCCCTACTCGCTGCGCTCATTCGTTCACCCATATTAATAACCTCCCTTCTTACCGATGCCGGCAAAGGTGAAGTCGTACTCAGCCGCGAAGGTCTTGAACCAGGGCCGTACGCCGGTGAGACGGTCGGTGTGGCGCCCGAAGTGCTTGCCGTTGAGGTTCTCCGGGGCTCCCGGAGAATAGATGGTGTACTTAAGATGATACTTGCCGGGGCCGGAGAGCTTGACGTTGTCACCGTAGTGCGGGCCGTCGTTGGCGACCATGGCCATGAAATCGCCGGCGACTTTCCAGTCGCTGCCGACTTTGGTCAGCTCGTATTTGACCAGCAGATTTGGAATCCATGCGCCTTCGTCGAACCCATTCGGGTTGCTCGACAGAGCATGAATGTCGGCCTCAAGATGGACGTCGGACTCGGCGGCCTTGCGCATCATGCCCTCCGGTTCCATCTCAATCGGCTGCAGATACACCGCCGCGATCTCCATGCCGTACTGCTGCTGCGGTGTGCCGACCGGATACTCCACCGCCGCCGCGATACCGGGCAGACTCGTTAAAACCAGAAATGTGTAAACAGCCACTCTTTTGTTAAATGAAGTCATCATCGATCTCCTTTAAATCTCCTTCAGTAAAATCATTTGGTGCTCGTGATTAAGCGGTCGTATCGCCATGAACCTGCTTAAAAAAATTCCCACTCGACCCGGGCGCGCACCAGTTGTTGCTCGCTCGCCTTGCTCTGTCCGAAGGCAACCCCAAAACCGGCGGACAATCCATGCCCGAACATGATGTCGAGCGCCGGAGAAATCAGATGCTTCTGCTCGTCCCGGCCTTCGAAATCCCGCAACGTCCCGAAGTCGCCGAAAAAATCCAGGCGCGGGTGCCAGCGCTCATCGAGCCGATAGATGACCGAAGCCGCGTATTGCAGCTCCCAGCCTTCGTTCTTTTCCGCCCCCTTCAACACTTTCTCGAAAATCGGATTGACATCAAGCGTCCATTGCCCCAAGTCCTTCTCGATAATGCCGCGCAACTCCAGCTCGGCGTCGTTTTCGTCCTTGCGCGGGAATTCGACCTCGGCGTACAGGCCGAGATCAACCGGCAATTCGCCTTTTTCGGCGAAACGCGTGCGCGCGTGCAGACGGCTCGCCTTGAGGTCCCAGTCGCCTTGGCTGCGGGCGCGTGAATAATCGACGTAGCCGGCGACTTCGGTTTTTTCGGTGACGCCGTAACTGGCCTCGAATGAGCTGCGGGTGAGTCCCTTGTTGTTGTCCGGCGCCGGCGCGTCCTGCGTTCCGCGGCGGGTGTAGGTACTGAAATTTTCCAGCTCCACTTCGCCCTGCGCCGCGGTTTTGTAGGGATAGACTTCAAGCTCAAAATAATTCAGCGCGTGGGCAGTCTGGCTTAGCAACAGCGTCGATGCTCCCAACAGCGTCTGGCTGGCGTGCCAAGCGATGGATTTCGGCAGATTGAATTTCATGATTGTTTTGTCCTTTATATAGAAATGAGAATTATTTACATTTAGAAGGCAAAAAATGCCGGCGGAATGAACAAGTTTCCGCTCGGCTATGCTCCGATGGCGTTTACCGGCTGAACTTTCGAGGAAGGAACGTTGCCGTACAGACGCATGAATACGGCAATGCTGATGAACGTGGCGGCGTAAAACAGAACCTGCATGCCGTTGGGATGGTCGGCATAACCGATCAGCGTCTGCAACACGCGTCCAAAAACGCTGTTCTGCGCCACGATGCCGGACGTGTCCCACATGGATTGCACCAGCGGCGGCAGCAGATCCGCCTGCGTCAGGAACGCAGCCGCCTGCGCGGCCATGCCGGCTGCCAGCAGCGTGATCATCCACGTCGTGACCGTGAACAGATGGCGGCTCGAAACGCGGAGCAGGCCACGATACATGAGCAGGCCCGCGATCGCGCCCGACAGCAGTCCGAACAGACCGCCGGACAACATCAGCCCCGGAGAATCCTGCTGCGCGACAGCGACGCCATAAAGGAACAGCACGACTTCCGAACCTTCACGCAACACGGCAAGGCCGATCACCACCGCCAGCATGGTCATCGAACGGGTGCCGTGCTTGACGGCCTGACCCATGTCACGCATCTCTTGCGCCATCTCACGACCGTGGCGTTTCATCCATACGTTATGCCAGCCGAGCATCAGCACCGCGAACAACATGATTCCCGCATTGAACACTTCCTGCCCGACGCCGGCGAGAGCGGCGGAAATCGCATCGGCAAACCAGGCCACCAGGCCCGCTCCGGCCACGCCGGCCATGATACCGGCACTGACCCAGCTGGCGCGCCGGGCGAGACCCTGGGTGGCGGCAAGCACGATGCCGATGATGAGCGCCGCTTCCAGCACTTCACGGAAAACGATTATCGCGGTTGCCAACATGACTTGCTCCCGAAACTGACGGCCTACTTGGCGACGATCCGGCCTTGGGCCGTCTTGGGATTAAATTCGCCGATGAACTTGTACGTTCCCGGCTTCAGCGGGCCAATGGTGACCTCAGCGGTCTTTCCAGCCTTGATAAGCTTTTCCCGGTTGAGATCCGAGCTTTCGAATTCTTCCGGACCCGGTCCTTCATTCTTGATGACCAGCTTGATCTTCTGGTCAGCCGGGACCTCCACCATCTCTGGCGAATAACGCCCGTCCTTGATGGTGAGGTTGAAAGCCGGCAGGTTCTCGGCGTGCAGCGGTTGCGCCATGCCCAGCAACAGCGCCAGCACCACGGAAGATTTAAAGTTCATGATCTCTACCCTTTGGAGTCTAGTTTTTACGACACGCACACATTGTTCCATAATCTTAATCTAAATGCAAATCGTTCTCAATTAGATTAAGTATAAAACCCGTGCCTGCCACTGAACTTGTCGGGAAGCTGGGCAACTGATTGATCTGGAATATTTTTATTTGGCTTGGGGAGACGAAATAACTAAACGGAATTTGTCCATGCCGGGCGAGGTCCACACTTCTCCATCGTGGCTGACGATGAGACCGGAGAGACCCGGTGTTCGCGCAATCAGGTCCCGGCCCCACTCCTCCCCCTGGACCATAATGGCCAAGGAATAACCGTTGACTAGCCCGACATCGTCCGCCACCAGCGTCACCTGCTGCGGGCCTTCGGTGGGATAACCGGTGCGTGGGTCGAGAATGTGGTGATAGCGTTTCCCGTCCCTGAGAAAATAGCGCTCGTAGTCGCCGGAGGTCACCACCCAGCCGCGGGTCAATTCAACCGCGCCCAACAGCGTACCGTCGCGCCGCGGATGACGAATGCCGATGCGCCAGGGACGCCCCAGATGCTCCCCCAAGACGACGACATCGCCGCCGCCGTTGATCATCGCGTGTGCGATGCCGTGCTGCTTCAGCGTCCGCATCCCGGCGTCAAGAATATAGAGCTTGGCGATACCACCGAGGTCGATACGCGTACCGGGCTGCGCAAGCATCACGGTCCGGCCATTTTCATCCAGAATCACGTGACGGAAATTCACCAGCGGCAGCACGCGCCGGGTATGTTCCGGCGACGGGATATCGGGTTTTTCCGGATTGAAACGCCAGCCTGTCAGCGAGCCGACCGTGATATCGAAGGCGCCGTCGCTGCGTTCCGACACCCGCCGCGCCGCGAACAGCACCTCCATCAATTCACGCGGAACCTTCACCGGCTGTCTGCCGGCCCGACGGTTGATCGCGCTTACCACGCTGTCCGGATTGTAATGATTCATCATATCCGACAGACGCGACATTTCGCGGTAAGCGTAGTTCACGCCCCGTTCCAGAACGTCGCGTCGTGGCCCTTCGACCGCCACGCTTACCAGCGTGCCCATCAGGGGGCGGGCGTCGGAATGTTCCATCCACTCCGCGCTCGCCTTGCCCGGATGAACCGACAGCATCGTCAACATCGGTAAAACGAAAAGCGGTACCGAGGAAATGCGCTTATGGCGCGGCATGGAATTCAGCAAAAACCGGAGCATGATCGGAAGGGCGTTCGTGTTTTCGCGGTTCGATATCGATGCGGCACTCGCGACATTCCGCGGTCAGTTTGGCGCTGCACAGGATATGGTCGATGCGCAGACCGTGATTGCGATGGAAAGCGCCGGCACGATAATCCCACCAGCTGAAGCTTTTTTCCGGCTGGTCGAATTTCCGGAATACATCCACGAGTCCCAGCTTCGCCAGTTCCTGAAATGCCGCGCGTTCGCGGTCGCTGAACAACACATGCCCCGCCCAGCGCTTCGGGTCGTGCACGTCGCGCTCATCCGGCGCGATGTTGTAATCGCCCAGCAGCGCCAGTTTCGGATGAGCTTTCAATTCCCTGGCCAGGTATTTTCCCAGCGCCGCGAGCCAGGAAAGCTTGTATGAGTATTTCTCCGACCCGACCTCTTCACCATTCGGCACGTACACATTGATCACGCGCACTTTGCCAATGGTGGCCGCCAGCAGTCGCTTCTGCGCGCCGTCCGCGCCGGGCAATGAAGTGACAATCTTTTCGGCTGTACGACGGCTCAACGTCGCCACGCCATTGTAGGTTTTCTGGCCGGCGTAAACGGCCTGGTAACCTGCGTCGCGGAACGCCGCCACGGGAAATTCCTCGTCGGTGATCTTGGTTTCCTGCAGGCACAGGATGTCAGGGGCTTCCCGGTGCAGCCATTCAAGAACCTGTGGCAGGCGCACGCGAATGGAATTCACATTCCACGTCGCGATTTTCATGTCGTCATGAACTGCTCAGCCGGTTGGGTCGTAGCCGTATCTTACGGGAATGGCCTGAAGATTTCTCGCGTCGAAACGAAACGGGAAGGTTTCCAGAATTTACGAATTTTTATTTTCCGTCGCCAACGATCACATCAGAGTGCTCATGTCTGCGCCGATTTCCCATGAAAGCTTCCACAGTTTGTAGCGATACAAGGGCGACTGTTCGGACCAGAGACGCCTTTCCGATCGCAACCACCAGTAGGTCGACTGTTCCCTGTCTTTCGGAAAACCAAACCGGCCGGACAGATAATAATCCGCCAGAAGTCTCGAAGCGGCGCGATCTGCAGAGCGCCCTGCCGTCAACAACAGTTGGCGCCCATATTCTTGGTCTCTATCCGTTCTATTGCCCTGTAAATATGTCAGCGCCAGCTGGCGCATTGCCGCCGCTGATCCTTCCAGCGACATCTTCTCGATCGGGGGGATTGGGAGGGGGTCTAGATTCTTTTTTGAATTCATCTTCGTTCCGCAGGTTATTATTTTATGACTTTACCGGCGGCACAATATCGAATGATGTCACGGTTCGAACATCGCGATCTCCATCATAAAACTTCCGGCTTCGCATTGAGCCCGATTCAGTAGCGGCGCGTGGGGCGGTAACCGGATTCGATCGGTGCCGGTGAATTTTCCTTCTCCGGGTTCTCGCCGGCGGAAGCCCCGGACGTCTCCATTTTCGGATAGCCGGCCGTGTCCAGCTCTCCATCCAGCAAGGATTCGACGTAACCCTTCATGACTTTCTCGCCAACCATGATGGTAGGTGCCGACAAGGACCCGATTTTCTTCTTAAGGGTCTGTTGCAAGTCCGGATTGGCATTCAGATTCTGCTCGGTAAACGGCACCTTGCGCTTTTGCAGATAGACGCGTGCGAGGTCGCAGGAACCGCAGTCGGGAACCGAGTAAAGGACAACGGGAAATTTTTCCGCGATTTTGGCAAGCGTCTCATCTTCCTTCTCCCTGGATTTCTTGCCGTCGCCGATGACCTTTTCCTCGACGCGATAGCCGGCGCCGTCCGGCGGCGGCTGGTCGTGATAGGAAACGTTACCGTTCTTGTCAACCCATTTGTACAGCGTGCCCGCCTGCGCCGCGGAAAATCCGATCGCCGCCAGCGCCACGACAAGCCATTGATTAATCCTTCCCATGATTAAACCCTCAAGTACATGCCGCCTGACCGTTTGCGTATGGATTCGCGCAGCCATCTGACGCCGGCGGCGAACCCAATCCCTAGCATAGCAAAGGAAATTCCAAGCCACGCATAGCTGAAGGTAAAACCGGCGTCCCGCGAGGTTTTGCCGACCGGTGGCGCCACCGGCGGCGGAGAAGGGACGGCCGCGGGCGGCGGCGCCGGATTGTCGGCCGTTTCCTTTTCCAGCGCTTCGATCCTGGCTGTCTGCTCGGCCACGGTCGCCTGGGATTTCTTGAGTTGCGCTTGCGCGTCGGTCGCGACCTTGCGGCTCTTGGTCAGTTCTTCCTCAAGCTTGCCGAGCCGCAAACGAGCCGGCGCGTCGGGGGTGAGGTAGCGCGTTTCGACCCAACCCACGGTTCCCTGCGGATCGCGCACCTGCACGAAACTCTCCGTCCGCTGGATCGCCTCCAGGGGCGTGCCGGTCTCGACGGTTTTCACCACCGCGCCGGTTTCCGTGGCTTCGGCGCGCAGGCCGATGCGCAGGCGTTCGGCGACGTACAAGGTTTCCGCCCGGGCGCTGGAAAAAAAAACCAGCAGGGCCAGGGCGAGTAGAGCGCGATGACTTCCTGTCATGATTCCTCCCTCAAACCGTCAAACCGGAATGCCGCAGCAGCGCATCGATCCGGGGCGCGCGCCCGCGGAAGTTCACGAACAATTCCATCGGCTCGCGCGAACCGCCCTGCTCGAGGATATTGCGCAGGAATTCGAGTCCGGTGGCGCGATCGAAAACTCCGCGCTCCTCGAACTTGCTGAACGCATCCGCCGAGAGCACCTCGGCCCATTTGTAGCTGTAGTAACCGGCGGCATAACCGCCGGCGAAAATGTGCGAAAAACCATTCTGGAAACGATTGAACGCGGGCGGCATCATCACGGCAACCTCGGCACGCACCTCATCCAGCACCTCCTGCACGTTCTTTCTTCCGTCCGGGTCGAAACCGGCGTGCAGGCGCATGTCGAACAGGGAAAACTCCAGCTGCCGCACGAATTGCATTCCCGACTGGAAATTTTTTGCGGCGATCATTTTTTTATACAGATCATCCGGAATCCTGTCGCCGCTCTGGTGATGCGCGGCGATGAGATCCAGCGCCTCGCGCTCCCAGCACCAGTTCTCCATGAACTGGCTCGGCAGCTCGACCGCGTCCCAGGCCACGCCGTTGATGCCGGCGACGCCGACGTAATCCACCCGCGTGAGCATGTGATGCAGGCCGTGGCCGAACTCGTGAAACAGCGTGGTCACCTCGTCGTGGGTAAACAGCGCCGGTTTTCCGCCCACGGGCGGGGTGAAATTGCACACCAGATACGCCACCGGCACCTGCACCCCGCCGGCGGTGCGCTTGCGATTGATGCAATCGTCCATCCACGCGCCGCCGCGCTTGTGCGCCCGCGCGTACAGGTCCATGTAGAACCGCCCGCGCACTTCGTCCGCACCGTCGCGGATTTCGTAGAAGCGCACGTCCGGGTGCCACGCCTCGACGCCTTTGACTTCGGTAATCTTCAGACCATAAAGACGCTCGACCACTTCAAACATGCCGGGTACGACCTTGGTTTCCGGGAAATACGGACGCAAATCTTCCTGTGAGAAATAGTACTTGGCTTGTTGGAGCTTCTCGGAATAGTACGCGATGTCCCAAACCTCGAGCTGCTCCACGCCATGCGCCTCGCGGGCGAAGCGTTTGAGCTCATCGAAATCCTTCCGCGCCGCGGGCCTGGCGCGCGCCGCGAGGTCATTCAGAAAATCCATCACCTCGGGGACGGTCTTGGCCATGCGCGTTTGCAAGGCGTACTCGGCGTAGTTCGCAAACCCGAGCAGCCGCGCCGACTCGCACCGCCGCCGCAACAGTTGCACGATCAAATCGCCGTTGTCCCACCGCCCCGCCGTCGGTCCCTGGTCGCTGGCGCGCGTGACGAAGGCCTCATACATTTGCCTCCGCAGCTCGCGGTTGTCGGCATAAGTCATGAAGCCGATATACGACGGTCCTTCGAGGGTGAAGCGCCAGCCTTCCGGATTTTTTTCCTGCGCATCCTGTTTCGCCATGGCGCGCGCCGACTCGGGCAGGCCGGCCAGGTCGGTTTCATCGCTGAGGCGCAAGTCCCACGCCTGGGTGGCATCGAGCACGTTTTCCGTGAACTTGCTGTGCAGCGCCGCAATCTCCTGCTGCAACTGCTTGAAGCGCGCCTTTTCCTTCGGCGGTAGTTCCGCGCCGGCAAGACGAAAATCGCGCAGCGTGTTCTCGACGATTTTTTTCTGCGCCTGGGTCAGTTGCGCGAACCCGGAACTGGCGGCGATGGATTTGTAACCGGCGTACACACGTTCGTCCTGCGCCAGCTCGGTGAAATAGTCGGTGATCTTTGGCAGGCCGGCATTGTACGCCGTGCGCAGCGGCTCGCTGTCCATGACCGCGTGCAGGTGCGACACCGGCGACCACAGGCGCGCGA
The DNA here is from genome assembly GCA_016200465.1 of Gammaproteobacteria bacterium. Lineage (GTDB taxonomy): Bacteria > Pseudomonadota > Gammaproteobacteria > Acidiferrobacterales > Sulfurifustaceae > Sulfuricaulis. The sequence continues at coordinate 10,881 of JACQER010000090.1, forward strand.
GTCGCTCGCGCATGTCCTCGATCGGCTGGGCGAAGCCGTCCCACGTGGCGATTCCGCCGGCGGCGACCAGGCGTTCGAGGGCGGCGCGGTTTTCCGCCAGTACGCCGTCGAGCGCCGGGCCGACATGCTCCGGGCGAATCGCGCCGAAACGGGGCGGTTGCGAAACATCGAGCAGGGGGTTGGCGGCGGGAGAGGTGTTTTCCATGTAGAACTATTATAACGTGCCGCCGTGACGACCGAAGCCCTGACAACGCTATAACATACCGAATTTACTGAAATCCGGACTGCCATCCATGGCGAAACGCAATAGTTCATCGGATACCCCAGCCCGACCATCCTTGGTCGGGCGTTCGCCGGGCGACGACACGTTAAGTGTCGTCGCTACTTCTCCGGCTCACCCCTACGACGCGCTCACACCCGAGGTCATCCTCGAAGCGGTGGAAACCTACGGCCTGCGCTGCACCGGAGGGCTGCTCGCACTCAACAGCTACGAAAACCGCGTCTACCGCGTGGATATCGAGGACGGCGCGCCCTGTGTGGCCAAGTTCTACCGCCCCGGCCGCTGGGACGAGGCCGCGATCCTGGAAGAACATGCCTTCGCACAGCAATTGGCCGAGCACGAAATCCCCGCCGTGGCGCCGCTGGCACACCGTGACGGCGCCACGCTCAACCACCACGGCGGTTTTCGTTTCGCGTTGTTCCCATGGCAACCGGGGCGCGCGCCCGAGCTGAACTCACGCGAGGATCGCGCCCTGCTCGGCCGCTATCTCGGGCGCTTGCACCGCTTGGGCGCGGCCGAGCCGTTTCGCCACCGCGCGCGACTGGGCATCGAGGAGTTCGGCCGCCGCTCGGTGCGTTATCTCAAAGAGCACGACATCGTGCCGGAGGAATTGCGCACATCCTTCTTCACGATCACGGAATATCTTTTCCCGCCCGTCGAAGCCGCGTTTCGCGCCGCCGACGATGCCGCGTGGATACGCCTGCACGGCGACTGCCACCTCGGCAACATTCTCTGGACCGGCACCGGCCCGCATCTGGTGGATTTCGACGACTGCCTCACCGGGCCGGCGGTGCAGGATTTGTGGATGCTGCTTTCCGGCGAGCGCGAGGAAATGGAACTCCAGCTGGCCGACGTGCTGTCCGGCTACACCGAGTTCATGGAATTCAACGCCGCCGAGCTGCGCCTGATCGAGCCGCTGCGCACGCTGCGGATGCTGCGCTACATGGCCTGGCTCGCCGAGCGCTGGGACGATCCCGCGTTTCCGCGCAACTTCCCCTGGTTCAACACGCGGCGTTACTGGGAGGAGCAGGTGCTCGCGCTTAAGCAGCAGGCGGCGGCGCTCGACGAACCACCGCTGGCGTGGATGGCGTAAGCCGGCTTTTTCTTCCTATAATCGCGCCATGGCGATTCGTCCTTACAAGAACATTCTGCCCACCATCGGGCCCCGGGTTTACATCGACGAGGCGGCGACTGTCATCGGCGACGTGGTCGTCGGCGCGGACACGTCCATCTGGCCCATGTGCTCGGTGCGCGGCGACGTGAATTACATCCGCATCGGTGCGCGCACCAACATCCAGGACGGCAGCATTCTCCACGGCACCCACGATTACGAAGGCGTGCCGGGCGGCTGGGCGGTGATCGTCGGCGACGACGTCACCATCGGCCATCAGTGCATCATCCACGGCTGCACTGTCGAGTCACGCTGCCTCATCGGCATGGGCTCAGCGATACTCGACGGTGCGGTGCTGCGCAGCGGCGTATTCCTCGGCGCCGGCAGCCTGGTCACGGAAGGCAAGGAACTGGAAGGCGGCTATCTGTGGATGGGTCGGCCCGCGAAACGGGTGCGTGAGCTGAACGAAGAGGAAAAGGCCTGGTTCGAGTACTCCGCCAGGCATTACGTGCAACTAAAAAACGATTATTTGAAGTAGGTTGGGGTGAACGAAGTGAACCCCAACATGATGATACACGGGTCTGAACGTTGGGGTTCGCTACGCTCACCCCAACCTACCGCCTTCAGCGTTTTGCGCGCGATTTGCGCCGTGCCGGTTTGCCTTTCCCCGCCCCTTCCGTCGACACCAGCGTGGCCACGATCGCCTGCGCGTGGTGGCGCTGCGGCGGCTTGAGCCGGCGGTATTTTTCCAGCAGACGCCGCTCCTCCTGCGACAGGGAATCCGCTGCCTTGCGTTCCACCCGGTAGTCCCCGGCCTCCTCGGCCACCCGGTTCAGGTTCGCGGACGCCACGCCGGTGAGGATGTACTGCACGTCCATGCCCAGCCGCGCGCAGGCGGAAAGCAGGTCGGCCGGGATCGGCGTGCCGCGCCCGCCCGCCCGCTCATAGTTGATGACCGTCCATTTGGTCACCCCCAGCGCCTTGCCCAGCACCACCTGGCTCAGACCGAGCCGGGTGCGTTCTTCCTTCAATCGTGCCGAAGATGAAATTTTTTCACCTTTTTTATTGACAGGTGTATTTTTTAGCACCATGCTCTCTCGACTGGAACAGGGATAGGTAAAGCTGAATTTATTCAGCTAAATCGTAACACAAGGAAGAACAAGAATGGATTATCTCGATCTGAAATACGCGCTGGCCAAAAAAGGTTATACCCTCACGCGTGTGGCCGAGGAGCTGGGACTGTTCGGGCCGCAATCGGTACAACAGGTGCTGACGCGCAAATACATCAGCGCCCGCGTCGAACGACGCGTTTCCGAAATCACCGGCATTCCGCTGGAGGTGCTGTTCCCGGACCGCTATCCGCCGCCGAAACCGCGCCGGCGGCTGGACGGCTCCGGCATGCTGGAAAAAAACCGCAACAGCGGCCGGGCGTGAACCACGCCCAAACCGGACCCACGCGAAAAATTTCCATTGTTGTCCAGATCAGGGAGTGATCATGGCCAGAACGTTCCGCAAGCTCGACCCGATGAAGGTCGTCAAACTCAAACAACAGGGATTGTCGAATTCACTGATCGCCCAGCGGCTGGGCGTGACACAGGGAGCGGTTTACCACGTGTTGCGCAAAATGGATCCCGGGGACGCCAGCGATAGCGGGATGAAACCGCCATTGCTGGCGCGTGCGTGCGACAACTGACTACCCGCCCTTGCGCAGCGCCGCGATCACATGCTTCGTCTCCGGACGCACGCCGCGCCATAACAGATACGACTCCGCCGCCTGTTCCACCAGCATGCCGAGGCCGTCGGCGGCGGTTTCGGCGCCGTGCAACATCGCCCATTCCAGGAACGGCGTCGGCTTGTCGCCGTACATCATGTCGTAGGCCACCGCGTTGCTGGCGAACAGGTTCACCGGCAGCGGCGGCACCTCGCCTTTGAGGCTCGCGCTGGTGCCGTTGATCACGACGTCGAAGCGCTTGCCCACGAGATCGTCATAACCCACCGCCTCGATCTTGCCGAGCTGGGCGAAGGCCTTGGCGAGATCTTTCGCCTTGGAAACAGTGCGGTTGGCAATGACGAGCGCCGCGGGGTTCTGCTTGAGCAGCGGTCCGAGCACGCCACGCACCGCGCCGCCCGCGCCCAGCACCAGAATTTTCCTGCCGCGCAGATGCACGCCCAGGTTCTTGGTGAGATCGTGCACCAGGCCGGTGCCATCGGTGTTGTCGCCGAAGATTTTCCCGTCGGACTCGAACCGGATGGTGTTGACCGCGCCGGCGAGCCTGGCGCGGTCGCTGAGGTTGTCCGCGAGCTCGAAGGCTTCAAGCTTGAACGGCACGGTGATATTGAATCCCTTGCCGCCCTCGGCGCGGAACTGCTCCACTGCCTCGGCGAACCCGTCGGTATCGACCCACAATGCGGTGTATTCGAGGTTATGCCCGAACTGGTGCGCGAACTGTTTGTGGATCGCGGGCGACTTGCTGTGGGCGACGGGATTGCCCATCACCGCATAGCGCGCCGGAGCCGTGTCTTTATCCGCTTTGGTCGCCACTTGTCCACCCTGAATATGCATGCGCGCCTATTCTAGTGCCGTTCCAACTTATTTTCCTTAACTTGAACAGCCGAGGCCCGCACTACGCCGGTCGCTAAAGAGAACAGGGTTGCTAATGTTGAGTTGGAACGGCACTAGGCGATTGCCCGGCGAACGGCACGCGGGCTAGACGAGCACGGTGATCAGATAGGCGAGATAACAGCAACCGTTGAAGAAAAGATGCACCGGGCGCAGGGCCCCGCGGCGCAGCATCAGCAGCAGATAAGTGCTGGCGACGATCGTGAGAATCAGCCCCGCGATCACCTCCCGGCGCGGCTCCCACGGCGTCAGCAGGATGCCGAGCGCCGGCAGCAGCGCGCCCTGGAACACCATGGCGCCGGTGATATTGCCGAAGGCGAGCGTGTCCTTGCGCTTGCGGATCCAGAGAATGCTGTTCACCTTTTCCGGCAACTCGGTGGCGATCGGCACGATCAGCAGCGACAGCACCAGCGCCGTGATGCCGAGCCACTCGGACAGTTGCTCCACGCCCTGCACGAACCCGTGCGCGCCGAAGATGATAAGCGCGAACCCCATGCCCAACTGCACCAATACCGTGAACAGGTTTTCCGGAACATTGATGCGCCCCATCAGCCGCACCAGGAACAGCGGCTCGTCCGCCTTGGTGCCGTGCCCGTCGGCGACCAGTCGCGCCGAGGCGCGGATGGTGAGCATGATGTAAATGAAATACACGAACACCAGCGACAGCGCGATCAGAACGCGCACCCAGGTCACGTGGTGCGGCACGAAAATCGCGACCGTGCTCATGCCGAAGGAGAGCAGGAACCACTGCAAGTCGCGGGTCAGTCCGGTGCGCTCGGGATGGAACTCGTCCTGCCAGCCGCGCTTGTGAATCGCGAACACCGCCATCAGGAACAACGTAAGCGTCGACAGCATCAGCGGCGCACCCAGGATCGCGCCCACGCCCACTTCCTCGCGCACCTCCTGCGTGCTCGCGGTGGACAGGACCGCCACCACCGGGACCATGGTCTCGGGCAGGGCCGTGCCGACGGCGGCAAAAATCGAGCCGGTCACGCCTTCGGAAATCTTGAGACGCTGTCCGAGATGTTCCAGAGCGTTGGTGAAGATTTCCGCGCCGATCAGGATCACCAGCAGCGCGATGAGGAGTATGCCGAGGGTCATGTGCCGAAGTCCTTTTTGATTCCTATTTCTTTTCCATGCCTGGCGGCCGGGTTCCGATCAGCGACGGGCGCGCGCTCACGCCGGCGAGCCACGGCGCCAGCCGCGCGTGGCGGCCGCGCCAGTCGTGCGGGTAGCGGAAGTCGATGTATTCGAGTGCCACCGCCATGACGAGATCCGCGAGACTGAAGCGATTCTCCATGAGCCATGGCCCCTGGCCGAGGCAGCGCTCGGTGTATTCAATCGAGCGCGCGATCTTCTCTTCCTGGCGCCGGATGTTTTCCGCCGATTGCTGTTCCGCGGGGCGCCGCGACTCGAGCAGGCGGCTCACGGCGGCGTCGAGCATGCCGTCGGCCAGCGCCTGCCAGCGCAACGTCTCCCAGCGCGCCGCCCCCGAAGCGGGCAGCAGCGCCGGCGCCTTGAGCGTGTCGAGATACTCGACGATCACCGGCGAATCGAACAGCACCTCGCCGTTGTCGAGCGCCAGCACCGGCACCTTGCCGAGCGGATTGAGCGCCGGGATCGGGCTGTCGGCGGCCCAGGCATCGGCGACGACGAATTCGCAGGCGAGATTCTTTTCGCGGATCAGCGCGCGCGCCTTGCGCACGTAGGGCGACGTCAACGAGCCATAGAGTTTCATCGCATCATCTTCCGTAGTAATGCCACAGCAGTCCGGCGAACACCGCGGCGCCGAACCAGTTGTTGTTCAGAAACGCGCGGAAACAGCCGTCACGCGTGCGGCCGCGCATCAGGCGCTGCTGATACAGTGCGAAACCGAGCGCCGCGACCAGGCCGGCATGATACCGCAATCCGAGGCCGGCGAGCGCGCCGGTCCACGCCAGCAGCGCCAGCGTCAGGGCGTGAAACAGGAAGATCATCAGCCGGTCGTATCGGCCGAACAGGATGGCGGTGGATTTCACTCCGACCTTGAGGTCATCGTCACGGTCGACCATGGCATAGGCAGTGTCGTAGGCCACCGACCAGCACACGTTGGCGGCGAACAGCACCCAGCCCGCGGGCGGCACGGCGCCGGTCGCGGCGGCGAACGCCATGGGGATGCCCCAGCCGAACGCCGCGCCGAGATAGAACTGCGGCAGGTGCGTGAAGCGCTTGACGAAGGGATAGGTCGCGGCGAGAAACGCGCCGGCGAAGGAGAGCAGGATGGTAAGGCGGTTCAGCGTCAGCACCAGCGCGAACGCGATCAGGCACAGCACCGCAAAAAGCGCGAGCGCCTCACGCGGCGTGACGCGTCCAGCCGCGATCGGACGGTCGCGTGTGCGCTCCACGTGCGGGTCGAAATCGCGGTCGGCGTAGTCGTTGATCACGCAACCGGCAGAACGCATCAGCACCACGCCCAGCACGAACACCGCGAAGATATGCAGACCGGGCCGGCCCTGCGCGGCGATCCACAGCGCCCACAGCGTCGGCCAGAGCAACAGCAGGATGCCGATCGGCCGGTGCAGTCGCATCAGCC
>JACQER010000115.1 GCA_016200465.1 Gammaproteobacteria bacterium
CGAGACCCGCCCCTGGCTCCAGGGCGCGCGCCTGACGGCGTGGGAATTGGTGCAGGAGGGCATCCCGGCGACGCTGATCGCCGACAGCGCCGCGACCTATTTAATGAAGCAGGGCAAGGTGGCGTGGGTGATCGTGGGCGCGGACCGGATCGCCGCCAACGGCGACACCGCCAACAAGATCGGCACCTACATGACGGCGGTGGCGGCGCGCCACCACGGCGTGAAATTCATGGTGGTGGCGCCCACCAGCACCGTGGACATGAATACCCCCGACGGCGCGGCGATCCCCATCGAGACCCGGGCCGAGGCCGAGGTGCTCAACTTCGGCGGCACCCGCACCGCGCCGGAGGGCATACAGGCCTGGAATCCGGCCTTCGACATCACCCCGGCGGAGCTGATCGACGCCATCGTGACCGAAAAAGGCGTGGTCACGAACCCCACCCGCGACAAGATGGTCGCGATGATGCAGAAGTAATCAACGTAGGGCGCGTACCACGCGCCGATCCAAGGTTAAGCGGCGTGTCGGAGATGGCGCGTGGTACGCGCCCTACGAAACTGCCTTGTTTTAGGCTTGTTTTTACCGCCTCTCGCGTCGCCCAAGCCCCCGGTTTTTAAGTGCAGATAGGGGGGTAGGCGTGCTAGAATTCCGCGCTTCCACCGGTTCCGAAACAGGCAAAATAACAATTACTTATAAGTTATTTATCAATAAGTTAACCGCGATCGGTTAACTGATTTCGACATGGAACAATTCGCCAAAGAAACCATTCCGGTCAATCTCGAAGACGAGATGAAGCGCTCCTACCTCGATTACGCCATGAGCGTGATCGTGGGCCGGGCGCTGCCGGACGTGCGCGACGGCCTGAAGCCGGTGCACCGGCGCGTGCTGTTTGCTATGCACGAACTCGGCAATGACTGGAACAAGGCCTACAAGAAATCCGCGCGCGTGGTCGGTGACGTCATCGGTAAATACCACCCGCACGGCGATACCGCGGTGTACGACACCATCGTGCGCATGGCGCAGGACTTCTCGCTGCGCTACATGCTGATCGACGGCCAGGGCAACTTCGGCTCGGTGGACGGCGACGCCCCGGCGGCGATGCGTTACACCGAAATCCGCATGGCGCGCATCGCCCACGAGATGCTCGCCGACCTCGACAAGGAGACGGTCGACTACGGCCCGAACTACGACGGTAGCGAGCACGAGCCGCTGGTGCTGCCGGCCAAGGTGCCGAACCTGCTGGTCAACGGTTCCTCGGGCATCGCGGTCGGCATGGCGACCAACATCCCGCCGCACAACCTGAACGAGGTCATCAGCGCCTGCCTCGCGCTCATCGACAACGAAGAAATCACGATCGATGAACTGATCAAACACATCCCCGGCCCGGATTTTCCGACCGCGGGCATCATCACCGGCGTCGACGGCATCCACGAGGCCTACCGCACCGGGCGCGGACGCGTGTACGTGCGCGCGCGGGTCGAGATCGAGACCGACGAGAAGCGCAACCGCCAGTCCATCGTCGTCACCGAACTGCCGTATCAGGTGAACAAGGCGCTGTTGCTGGAGCGCATCGCCGAGCTGGTGCAGGAAGGCAAGATCGAAGACGTCGCCGAGCTGCGCGACGAATCGGACAAGTCCGGCATGCGCATGGTGATCGACCTCAAGCGCGGCGCGGTCTCCGACGTGATCCTGAACAACCTGTACGAACACACGGCGATGCAGAGCGTGTTCGGCATCAACGCGGTGGCGCTGGTCAACGGCCAGCCGCGCCTGTTGAATCTCAAGGAGCTGCTCGAAGCCTTCATCCGTCACCGGCGCGAAGTCGTCACGCGGCGTTCGATCTACGATCTGCGCAAGTCGCGCGATCGCGCCCACGTGCTCGAAGGCCTGGCGGTCGCGCTCGAAAGCATCGACGAGATGATCGCGCTGATCAAGGCAGCCAAGGACCCGGACGACGCGCGCGTGAAAATGCTGGCGCGCACCTGGCCGGCGAAGCTGGTGACGAAAATGCTGGCGGCGGGCGACGCCGACCTGACGCGGCCGGAAGGATTGGACAAGGCCTTCGGCCTGACGCCCAAGGGCTATCGCCTGACGGAAGTGCAGGCGCAGGCGATTCTCGACTTGCGGTTGCATCGCCTTACGGGACTGGAGCAGGAAAAGCTGCGCAGCGAGTACGCCGAGATTCTCAAGACCATCGCCGACCTGCTCGATATTCTCGGTAACCCCGAGCGCCTGATGAAGGTGATCCGCGACGAGCTGATCGCGATCCGCGAGCAGTACGGCGACAAGCGCCGCACGGAAATCGTGCAGAGCCGCGTGAGCCTGTCGATGGAAGACCTGATCGCCGACGAGGACGTGGTCGTGACCATGTCGCACGCCGGCTATATCAAGTCCCAGCCGCTGACCGCGTACCGCGCGCAGCGCCGCGGCGGTCGCGGCAAGAGCGCGACCAGCATGAAAGAAGAGGATTTCGTGGACAAGCTGCTGATCGCCAGCACCCACGCCACGATCCTGTGTTTTACCAGCCTGGGCAAGGTGTACTGGAAGAAAGTGTACGAAATCCCGCAGGCCGGGCGCGGCGCGCGCGGCAAGCCGATCGTGAACCTGCTGTCGCTCGACGAGGGCGAGCACGTCAGCGCCATCCTGCCGGTGAAGGACTTCGCGCAGGGCGGCTACGTGTTCATGGCCACGTCCGACGGCACGGTGAAGAAGACCGAACTTACCGAATTCAGCCGTCCGCGTTCCAACGGCATCCGCGCCATCGAACTCGAGCATGGCAACCGGCTCGTCGGCGTCGGCCTGACCAATGGCAAGTGCGACATCCTGCTGTTCAGCGATACCGGCAAGGTGGTGCGCTTCGGCGAAGAAGACGTGCGGCCCATGGGCCGCACCGCGCGCGGCGTGCGCGGCCTCATGCTCAAGAAAGACCAGTCGGTGATCGCGCTGATCATCGCCTGTCCGGACGCGGTGAGCGCCGCGACCACGGTGCTGACGGCGACGAAGAACGGCTACGGCAAGCGCACGCCACTCGAGGATTACCCGAAGCACCGCCGCGGCGGCCAGGGCGTGATCTCGATCCAGGTGAACGAGCGCAACGGTTCCGTGATCAGCGCCTGCGTCGTCGGCGACGAGGATCAGGCGATGCTGATCACCAGCGGCGGCACCTTGATCCGCACGCGCGTGAAGGAAGTCTCCATCGTCGGACGCAACACCCAGGGCGTGCGCCTGATCGGACTCGAAGAGGGCGAGCATCTCGCCGGTTTGGAGCGTGTTGCTGAGTCGGAAGACGAATAAGAATAGACAGGATTAACAAGATTAAAGATTATTTTTAAGTAATCCTGTAAATCCTGAAAAATCCTGTTAATCCTGTGAAATTTTTTTATTACTTAAGGTATTACGTAAATGACCAGAGTATTTAATTTCAGCGCGGGACCGGCGGTGTTGCCAGAGGAAGTTTTGAAGCAGGCGCAGGAAGAGCTGCTCGACTGGCACGGCAGCGGCATGTCGGTGATGGAGATGAGCCATCGCGGCAAGGAATTCATCGCCATCGCCGAGAAGGCCGAGGCCGATCTGCGCAGCCTCATGAACATTCCGGCGAATTACAAGGTGCTGTTCCTGCAAGGCGGTGCCTCGGCGCAATTCGCCATGGTGCCGATGAACCTGTTGCGCGGAAAAAAATCCGCCGACTACGTCAACACCGGCGAATGGTCGAAGAAGGCCATCAAGGAAGCCAAGAAATTCGGCGGCGTGAACGTCGCGGCGACTTCGGAAGCGACGAACTTCTCGACGGTGCCGCCGCAGAAGGACTGGAAGCTCGACCCCGACGCGGCCTACGTGCACTACACGCCGAACGAAACCATCGGCGGCGTGGAATTCAGCTTCGTGCCGGAGACGGGAAGCGTGCCGCTGGTGGCGGACATGTCCTCGACGATATTGTCGCGTCCGATCGACGTGACGAAATTCGGGCTTATCTACGCCGGGGCGCAGAAGAATATCGGCCCGGCGGGGCTGACGATCGCGATCGTGCGCGAGGACCTGATCGGCCAGGCGCCGCCGACCACGCCCTCGACCATGGATTACAAGATTCACGCCGAGAACGGCTCGATGTACAACACCCCGCCGACCTACGCGTGGTACATCGCCGGGCTGGTGTTCGAGATGCTGCTGAAAAAGGGCGGGCTCAAGGCCATGGCCGAGGTCAACCAGCGCAAGGCCGGGAAGCTCTACGCCTACATCGATTCGACCGGCGGCTTCTACAAGAACCCGGTCGAAAAACACAGCCGCTCGTGGATGAACGTGCCGTTCACGCTCAAGGACGCGGCGCTCGACGAACCCTTCCTCAAGGGCACGAAGGCGGCGGGCCTGGTGCAGCTCAAGGGGCACCGCTCGGTCGGTGGCATGCGCGCGAGTATCTACAACGCCATGCCCGAGGCCGGCGTCGACGCGCTGATCGCCTACATGCGGGACTTTATGGGCAAGAATGGTTGAACCATCAGCAATATGCCGTCATGCCGGCGAAAGCCGGCATCCAGTTACATAAAATATCTGGATTCCGGCTTCCGCCGGAATGACAGCAACGAGTTTAAAGAGGTTTCTGTAGAAGTGATTCCCTTGGCGCTCCTGGCGTCCTGGCGGTAAAAACTAATTTAGGATTGGACAAATGTTCAAGATTCAGACACTCAACAACATCTCCGCGCTCGGGCTGGCGCGCCTGCCCAAGGAACAGTTCCAGGTCTCGAACGACATGAAGGACCCGGATGCGATCCTGCTGCGCTCGTTCAAGATGCACGACATGGAAATCCCGAAGAGCCTCAAGGCCGTCGGCCGGGCCGGCGCGGGCGTGAACAACATTCCGGTCGAGAAGCTGACCAAGATGGGCATTCCGGTGTTCAACGCGCCCGGCGCCAACGCCAACGCGGTGAAGGAACTGGTGCTCGCGGGCATGCTGCTCGCCTGTCGCCACATTCCCGCGTCGTGGGAGTTCGCGCGCGGACTGTCCGGCACCGACCCGGAGATCAGCAAGGCGGTGGAGGCGGGCAAGAAGAATTTCGCCGGCTTCGAATTGCCCGGACGCACGCTCGCAGTCATCGGCCTCGGCGCCATCGGGCGCAACGTCGCCAACATGGGCATCGCGCTCGGCATGAAGGTGATCGGCTTTGATCCGGGACTGACCGTCGAGGGCGCGTGGCAGTTGTCGGCCGACGTGAAGAAGGCGAACAGCGTGGACGAGGCGCTGCGCGCCGCCGATTTCGTGACCTTCCACGTGCCGCTCATGGAGGCGACCAAGAATCTGATCAACACCGAGCGCCTGAAGCACATGAAGGACGGCGTCATCATCCTCAATTTCGCGCGCGAGGGGATCGTGGACGACACCGCGGTCAGCGCCGCGATCAAGCTCGGCAAGGTGTACGGCTACGTTTGCGACTTCCCGAGCAATCTGCTCAAGAACCACGAGCGCGTCATCACGCTGCCGCATCTCGGCGCCTCGACCGCCGAGGCCGAGGACAACTGCGCCATCATGGTGGCGGAGCAGGTGAAGGATTTTCTCCAGAACGGCAATATCCGCAACTCGGTGAATTACCCGGAGGTGGTGATGGCGCGCGAGACGACGCATAGGCTGGTGGTGGCCAACGCCAACGTGCCGAACATGCTCGGCCTGATTTCCGAAACCCTGGGACAGGCGAAGCTCAACATCCATGACATGATCAACCGCTCGCGCGGCGATTACGCGTACACGGTGGTGGACCTCGACAGCCCGATCACGGAAGATGTGCGTCTGAAGGTGGCGGGTATCGGCGGCGTGCTGATGGCGCGCATCGTTTGAGGATATGGGCAAAAAAGGCAAAAACAGCGGAGCCGCGGCGCAGATAAAAATCCTGCGCGAAAAAATCGACGCGCTGGACGTGAAGCTCCAGGCGCTGATTAACGAGCGCGCGAAGCTGGCGCTGGAAATCGCCGAAACCAAACAGCGGGAAGGCAGCAACAACTTTTACCGACCGGAGCGCGAGGCCGAGGTGTTGCGCCAGGTGATGGCGCGCCACCAGGGACCGCTGTCCGGGGAGGCCATGGCGCGGCTGTTCCGCGAGATCATGTCCGCGTGCCTGGCGCTGGAATCGCGTCTGCGCGTCGCGTTCCTCGGCCCCGAGGGGACGTTCACGCAGGAGGCGGCGCTCAAGCATTTCGGCCACTTCGTCGAAACCGTGCCGCTCGCGGCGATCGATGAAGTGTTCCGCGAGGTGGAATCCGGCAGCGCGCAGTTCGGCCTGGTGCCGGTGGAGAACTCCACCGAGGGCGTGATCAACCACACGCTCGACATGTTCATGACCTCGCCGCTCAAGATCTGCGGCGAGGTGGAGTTGCGCATCCATCATCATCTGCTCGGCAAGGGCGACAATCCTTCCGCCGCGCGACGCGTGGTGTCGCATCAGCAGTCGCTGGCGCAGTGCCGCGAGTGGCTCGACGCCAACCTGTCCGGCATCGAGCGCGTGGCGGTGGCGAGCAACGCCGAGGCCGCGCGCATGGCGGCGGCCGACGTCGGCGTGGTCGCGATCGCCGGCGACTCGGCGGCGCGCCTCTATGAGCTCAAGACCTTCGCCTCCAACATCGAGGACCGGCCGGACAACACCACGCGTTTCCTCGTGATCGGCACGCTCGAAACCGCGCCGAGCGGCAACGACAAGACCAGCTTGTTGCTGTCGAGCCGCAACCGTCCCGGCGCCTTGCAGCGGCTGCTCGCACCGCTGGCCAAGAACAAGATCAACATGACGCGCATCGAGTCGCGCCCGTCGCGCCAGAGCATGTGGGAGTACGTGTTCTTCATCGACATCGACGGCCACGCGAAGGACCGCAAGCTGGCCAAGGCACTGGCCGAGCTGGAGAAGGAAGCGGCGTTCCTCAAGCGGCTCGGTTCCTATCCGCGGGCGGTGCTGTGACGGCCGTGGCGGCGGATATCCTGCGTCTGGCGAATCCCGGTGTGCAGGGATTGTCGCCTTATCAGCCGGGCAAGCCGATCGAGGAACTCGAACGCGAATACGGCGTCAGCAACGCGATCAAGCTCGCGAGCAACGAGAATCCGCTCGGCCCGAGTCCGCGCGCGCTGGAAGCGGCGCAAAAGGCGCTGCGCGACATTAATCGTTATCCCGACGGCAACGGCTTCGCGCTGAAGCAGGCGCTGGCGCGCAAGCATGGCGTCGCGCCGGACCACATCACGCTCGGCAACGGCTCGAACGACATTCTTGAATTTCTGGCGCGCGCTTTCGTGCAGCCGGAAAACGAAGTCGTGTTTTCGGATCACGCGTTCGCGGTTTATCCCATCGTGACGCGCGCGGTCGGCGCCAAACCCGTGGTCACGCCGGCCAAAAACTGGGGCCACGATCTCGCGGCCATGCGCGCGGCGGTGAACGCGCGCACGCGTCTGGTTTTCATCGCCAATCCCAACAATCCCACCGGCACCTGGCTCAAGGCCGGCGAGCTCGAAGCGTTCATTCAGGCGCTGCCGGCGCATGTGATCGTCGCCGTGGATGAGGCCTATTTCGAATACGTCGAGGAACGGGAATATCCAGATACCATCGCTTGGAGCGCGAAATACCCGAATCTCGTCACGACGCGGACCTTTTCCAAGGCCTACGGCCTGGCCGGGTTGCGCGCGGGTTATGCCGTATCCAGTCCGCAGATGGCCGATGTGCTCAACCGCGTGCGCCAGCCGTTCAACGTGAACAGCATCGCGTTGGCCGCGGCCGCGGCGGCGCTGAGCGACGAGCTGCACGTGAAGCGCGCCGTTCAGGCCAATCGCGAGGGCATGCAGTTGCTTGTCGGCGCGTTTCAATCGCTGGGGCTGAAATTCATTCCTTCGGTCGGCAATTTCGTGTGCGTGGATTTCGGCCGTCCGGCCGCGCCGGTTTACGAAGCGTTGCTGCGCGAGGGTGTGATCGTGCGCCCGGTGGCCAATTACGGCATGCCGAATCATCTCCGGGTAACAATCGGATTGCCCGAAGAAAATGCACGGTTTCTGGAGGCGTTGAAAAGGGTATTGAGATAGCCGTCAGCAATCAGCTGTCAGCGGTCAGCAATAGCCGCTGTTAGCTGAAAGCTGATGGCCGATAGCTTATTTATGATTAATAAACTAACTATCATCGGCATCGGACTGATCGGCGGATCGCTGGCGCGCGCGCTGCGCGCGGCCGGTTACGTGCACGAAATCATCGGCTACGGCCGCAGCGTCGGGAATCTGGAGCAGGCGGTCGAGCTCGGCGTGATCGATCGCGCGGAAGTCTCGCTGACTGACGCGGTGCGCCACGCCGACATGGTGGTGCTGGCGGTGCCGGTGGGTTGCATGGCGGAAATCCTCGGCGAGCTTGGACCGGCGCTGACGAATCGCGCGGTCGTGACCGACGTGGGCAGCGTCAAGGGCAGCGTGATCGCGGCGGCGCGCGGCGCGTTGGGCGCGCGCTTCGTGCACTTTGTGCCCGGACATCCCTTGGCCGGCACCGAGCAGTCGGGCGTGGCGGCGTCGCAGGCGGACATGTTCCAGGGGCGGCGCGTGATTCTGTCGCCGGAACCGGAGACCGACGCCGAGGCGACGGCGCGCGTGCGTGAGATGTGGGAAGCGACGGGCGCTGAGGTCGTGACGCTCTCCGCCGCGGACCATGACCGTATCCTCGCGGTGAGCAGCCACCTGCCGCACATGCTGGCCTATTGCCTGATGGACATGGTGGTGCGGCACGACGACCATCGCGCGATTCTGGAATGTTCCGCCGGCGGTTTCCGCGACACCACGCGCATCGCGGCGAGCGACCCGGTGATGTGGCGCGACATCTGCCTCGCGAACCGCGATGCGCTGCTGGCGGCGCTGCGTCAGTATCAGGACGACCTCGGTGCGCTGATGGCGGCGATCGAGAAGGGCGACGGCAAGCTGTTGTGCGAGACCTTCAACCGCGCCAAGCATGCGCGCGCGGCGCTGAACAAGAAATACGATGTCCAAGCCTGACGCGGCTTCGCGGAGCAGGGCGTAGCGCCATCGTCCGCGCGGTCAATCCCGAGATCCTCTATTCAGTTTCCGGAAAGAACAGTGAGCAAGACTATCGATTATCGGGTGCGCCCCGGCGGCCGGCTGGCTGGCCGGATCCGCGTGCCGGGCGACAAATCCATTTCACACCGCTCGGTGATGCTCGGCTCGCTCGCCGAGGGCACGACGCGCGTGACCGGTCTGCTCGAAGGCGAGGACGTGTTGTCGACGCTGGGCGCATTCCGCGCCATGGGCGTGCGCGCCGAGGGACCGGATCGCGGCAAGCTGGTGATTCACGGCGTCGGCCTGCACGGACTGAAAGCGCCGAAACAATCGCTCGACATGGGCAACTCCGGCACCGCGATGCGGCTCATGGCCGGCATCCTCGCCGGCCAGGCGTTCGATTCCGAATTGATCGGCGACGAATCGCTGAGCAAGCGCCCGATGAAGCGCGTGTCCGATCCGCTCGGCGCCATGGGCGCAGTGATCGCTACCGCCGAAGGCGGACGACCGCCGCTGCGCATCAAGGGCGGTCGGAAATTACGCGGGATCGATTACCAAATGCCGATGGCCAGCGCGCAGGTGAAATCCTGTCTGCTGTTCGCCGGACTGTACGCCGACGGCGAGACGGCGGTGACCGAGCCCGCACCGACGCGCGATCATACCGAGCGCATGCTGCGCGGATTTGGTTACGCGGTGCAGACCGCCGGCGCGCGCGTCAGCCTGCAGAGCGGCGGCCGGCTCAAGGCCTGCGACATCGACGTGCCGGCGGATATTTCCTCGGCGACGTTCTTTCTCGTCGGCGCCAGCATCGCGCCGGATTCCGACATCACCCTCGAACATGTCGGCATCAACCCGACGCGCATCGGCGTGATCAATATTTTGAAACTCATGGGCGCGAATCTGGAGTTGCTGAACCCGCGCGAAGTCGGCGGCGAACCGGTGGCTGACATCCGCGTGCGCGCCGCACAGCTGCATGGCATTCGCATTCCCGAGGATCAGGTGCCGCTCGCCATCGACGAATTTCCGGCGCTGTTCATCGCCGCCGCCTGCGCGCGGGGCGAGACGGTGCTGACCGGTGCGCATGAATTGCGCGTGAAGGAATCGGACCGCATTGCGGTGATGGCGCAGGGCCTGAAACGTCTCGGCGTCGACGCGCGTGAAACGCCGGACGGCATCGTTATCCAGGGCGGCCGTCTGCAGGGCGGGGATGTCGACAGTCACGGCGACCACCGGATCGCGATGTCGTTCGCCATGGCGGCGCTGGCCGCTTCCGGCCCGATTACAGTGCGTGACTGCAAGAACGTGGATACCTCATTCCCGGGTTTCGCCACGCTGGCTGCGGGCGCGGGCCTGGCGATTGAAGAGCAGGACGGTCAATGACGAGCGTTATCGTAGTGCCTGTGCTGGCCATCGACGGCCCGAGCGGTTCCGGCAAAGGCACCGTCGGCCAGTTGTTGGCGCAGCGGCTGGGCTGGCATTTTCTGGACAGCGGGGCGCTTTACCGGGCGCTGGCCGTGGCCGCCGATGCCGCGTCGGTCGACCTGGGCGATAAACCCCGGCTGGCGCAGTTGGCTGTGGACATGGATATCCGTTTCGTCCCCCGCGGCGGTGGTGACGTGGTGGACGTACTGCTGAACGGCCAGGAAATCGGTGACCGGCTGCGGACCGAGGAAAGCGGACGCCGCGCGTCGATCCTCGCAGCCGTCCCCGAGGTCCGGCGGGCGCTGTTGCAGAAACAGCACTCGTTCCGCCAGATGCCTGGCCTGGTGGCGGACGGGCGGGACATGGGCAGCACGGTATTCCCCGACGCCATACTTAAGGTATTCCTCACCGCTTCCGCCGAAGTGCGCGCCGAGAGGCGCTATAAACAGTTGAAAGACAAGGGGTTCGATGTTAACCTTCGCCGGCTTTTGGACGAGATCCGTGAGCGCGATGCGCGCGACGCCGGGCGAGAGGCTTCTCCGCTCAAACCGGCGAGTGATGCGTGCATCCTGGATACCTCTCAGCTCGACATTTCCGGGGTGGTTGAGCGTATATACGGCCTGCTGCAACAGCGGCGGCCGGGGTAGCCACGCTTCTTCGGCGTATCGGAGAGGACGCCGCGATCTCTTTTTCAACCTGACCCGAGTAACTGCACGCCGCGATGCGTCCCGACAAGGGGGCCCGGCGATGGGAACCAACTAACCTTTATGACTGAAAGTTTTGCGCAACTATTCGAAGAGAGTCTGAATAAAATCCACCTGCAATCCGGCGAGCTGATCACCGGTGAAGTGGTGCACGTGGACGACAACGTGGTGGTGGTCAACGCCGGACTGAAGTCCGAAGCCGTGATCCCGGTCGCCGAATTCCAGGACGGCCGCGGCGAAGTCACCGTCAAGGTCGGCGACATCGTGGAAGTCGTGATCGAAATGCTGGAAGACGGTTCCGGCGAAACCCGCCTGTCGCGCGAGAAGGCCTGCCGCGCCAAGGCCTGGGAAGATCTCGAGAAAGCCTTCGAAGCGCAGACCATCGTCACCGGCGTCATGACCGGCAAGGTGAAGGGCGGCTACACCGTCGCCATGAACACCATCCGCGCGTTCCTCCCCAGCTCCCTCGTCGACGTCCGCCCGGTACGCGATCCCAGCTACCTCGAAGGCAAAGAGCTCGAATTCAAAGTCATCAAGATCGACCGCAAGCGCAACAACGTCGTGGTTTCGCGTCGCGCGGTGGTCGAGAAGGAAATCTCCGCCGAGCGCGAAGCGCTGCTCTCGGGCCTCGAAGAAGGCCAGACCGTCAAGGGCGTGGTCAAGAACCTCACCGATTACGGCGCGTTCATCGACCTCGGCGGCATCGACGGCCTGCTGCACATCACCGACCTGGCGTGGAAGCGCGTCAAGCATCCGAGCGAAGTGCTCAAAATCGGCGACGAGATCGAAGCCAAGGTGCTGCGCTACGACCGCGAACGCAACCGCGTCTCGCTGGGTCTCAAGCAACTGGGCGATGATCCGTGGGTCGACATCCAGCGCCGCTATCCGGAAGGTACGCGCCTGTTCGGCAAGGTCACCAACATCACCGACTACGGCGCGTTCGTGGAAATCGAACCGGGCGTGGAAGGCCTGGTGCACGTGTCCGAAATGGACTGGACCAACAAGAATATCCACCCGACCAAGGTCGTGCAGCTGGGCGACGAGGTCGAGGTGATGATTCTCGACATCGACACCGAGCGCCGCCGCATTTCGCTGGGCATGAAGCAGTGCCAGCCGAATCCGTGGGAAGAGTTCGCCGCCAACCACAACAAGAACGACAAGATCAGCGGCAAGATCAAGTCGATCACCGACTTCGGCATCTTCGTCGGCCTGGAAGGCGGCATAGACGGCCTGATCCACCTGTCCGACCTGTCCTGGGCCATGCCGGGCGAGGAAGCGGTGCGCAATTACAAGAAGGGCGACGAGATCGAGGCCATGATCCTCGCCGTCGACCCCGAACGCGAGCGCATTTCGCTGGGCGTGAAGCAGCTGGAAGGCGATCCGTTCGCGAACTTCGTGACGGCTCATGGCAAGGGCTCGATCGTGAAAGGTACGGTGACGAGCGTCGAGGCCAAGGGCGCGGTCGTCAAACTCGGGGACGAGATAGAAGGTTACTTGCGTGCTTCTGAAATCGCGCGCGACCGCATCGAAGACGCCCGTTCCGTGCTGAAGGACGGCGACAGTGTCGAGGCCAAGATCACCACCATCGACCGCAAGAACCGCAAGATTTCGCTTTCCATCCGCGCCAAGGACATGGAGGAGGAAAACGAGGCGGTGCAGGAATATGCCCGCAAGGGCGGTGCCGCCACTTCGTCGCTGGGCGACAAGCTCAAGGAAAAGCTGGGCGGTCACGACAGTTCCGACACCTAGCGCCCGGCGCCTCCGAAGCCGGCGGCTGGAGGTTTCCCGGGTCTGGCGGCCGGAACAACGGTGATTTTGGTAATGCAGGCAAGGGGGTTTGACTGGAATATTTTTGGTCAAATCCCGTGAAACTGCTTGAAATCTTTCTACTTATTTTCTATAGGTAGAGTGACTATGACAAAATCTGAACTCATCAGCCTGCTGGCGGCCAAGCAGCCGCAACTGGATTACCGGGACGTCGAACTCGCGGTCAAGGAGCTGCTGGAGCAGATGTCCGGCGCCCTGTCCTCGGGCGACCGCATCGAGGTCCGCGGTTTCGGCAGTTTTTCCCTGCACTATCGTCCGCCGCGCACCGGCCGCAATCCCAAGACCGGCGCCGCAGTACAGGTTCCGGACAAGTTTGTTCCCCATTTCAAACCCGGCAAGGAGCTGAGGGAGCGCGTCAACAACGGCACGGAGTAGGCGCTTTCGCTTTGTGCGGGACAGGAAACGGCATGCGGGTCACCCATGTCGTTTTTTTATGACCAAAAATAAGACAAACTAGCCGCCGGTCGAGAAGTGGCCGCCCTTTCGAAGCGAGTATGCCGGGCTGCCACGACAAAGGAGGCATCATGAAACGGGTTTTTTACACGATTTTCGCGGTTCTCATCCTGCTCATCGGCATCGCATTCGCCGTGCAGAACCGGCAGGTGGTGGAACTGAGTTATTACTTCGGGCTGAAATGGACCGGGCCTTTATCGCTGGCGCTGCTGACCGCCTTCGCATTCGGCGTGGTGGCGGGATACCTCGCGAGCCTGCGCACCGTGGTACGGATGCAGCGGCAACTGGTTCAGGCGCGCAAGGAAATCCGTCATATCGAGCAGGAAGTCGTCAACCTGCGCTCCCTGCCGATCAAAGATGTCATTTGATGCTCATGATTTGCTGTGGCTGTTGTTACCGCTGGCGGCGGCTTCCGGATGGCTCGCAGCCCGGTTCGAACAGAAACGTCACGCCCGGCAATCGCTCGATCTGCCGTCGGCGTATTTCAAGGGCCTCAACTTCCTGCTGAACGAGCAGCCGGACAAGGCGATCGAAGTCTTCATACGCGTGCTGGAAGTCAATTCGGACACCGTCGAAACGCATCTGGCGTTGGGCAACCTTTTCCGCCGGCGCGGCGAGGTCGAGCGCGCCATCCGCATCCACCAGAACCTCATCGCCCGGCCCACGCTCGACCGGGACCAGCGCAGTCAGGCGCTGCTGGAGCTGGCGCAGGATTATCTCAAGGCCGGCCTGTTCGACCGCGCCGAAAATCTGTTTCTCGAACTGGCCGAAATCCGCGTTCACAGCGAGCAGGTTCTGAAACTGCTGCTGCACATCTACCAGCAGGAAAAGGAGTGGGAGAAGGCCATCTCCATCACGCGCCGGCTGGCGCGTGTGTCGGGCAGGAACATGGACGACACGATCGCGCAGTTTTATTGCGAGTTGGCGGACCAGGATTATGCGCGCAGGAACTACGCCGGTGCCCGCGAACATCTGAAACGCGCGCTGGCGTCCGATGACAAGTGCGTGCGCGCCAGCATGCTGCTCGGCGACATCGCGGCACAGGAAGAAAAGTATCGCGACGCAATCGGGTACTGGTGCCGGGTCGAGGAACAGGACATGCATTATCTCGGCGAGGTGGCGGGAAGGATCGCCGAGGCTTACAAGCAGCTGAACGACGAACAGGGTCTCTACGATTATTTCCGGGACTCGTTACAGCGGCACGGCGGGGTGTCGCTGGCGCTCGCCTTCGCGGATGTCATCAGCCATCGTGATGGTGTCCCGGCGGCGGAGAAATTCATCGTCGACTGGTTGCGGCGCACGCCCAACGTCCATGGATTGCACAAGCTGCTGGAGCTCAACCTGGTCAAGGCGCCCGATTCGGGGCGCAACGATCTGCTGCTGCTGAAGGGCATCATCGAGGACCTGCGCGCGCAGCATCTCGGCTATGCCTGCGGCCAGTGCGGCTTCAAGGGCAAGACCTTGCACTGGCTGTGTCCGGGCTGCAACCGCTGGAACACCATCAAGCCGGTGCGGGAGGAATGATGGCGGATCCGCGTGTCATCGTCGCCCTCGATTATCCCGACGCCGATTCCGCGCTCGCATTCGCCGCGCGCGTCGCGCCCGCGCACTGTCGGCTCAAGGTCGGCATGGAGCTGTTCACCGCGGCCGGCCCCGGCGTGGTTTCGAGCCTCGTGTCCCGCGGCTTCGACGTGTTTCTCGATCTCAAATATCACGATATCCCCACCACGGTGGCGCGCGCCTGCGCCCAGGCGGCGGAGCTGGGCGTGTGGATGCTGAACGTGCACGCCCTGGGCGGGAAGAAAATGCTGCTGGCGGCGCGCGAGGCGGTCGAACGCTCGAAACACCGTCCTTTCCTCATCGGCGTTACGCTGCTGACCAGCCATGGCGAGGACGATCTGGCCGACATCGGATGGGGGCCCGGCGCGACCGGCCATGTCGCGCGTCTGGCGACGCTCGTTCATGCGGCCGGGCTGGATGGCGTCGTCTGTTCGCCCCGGGAGACCGTGGAATTGCGTCGGCGCTTCGGCCGTGATTTTCTGCTGGTCACACCCGGTGTGCGGCCGGCGGGCGCCGCGACCGATGATCAGAGCCGCACGCGCACGCCGGCCGAAGCCATGGCCGATGGTTCGGATTACCTGGTGATCGGTCGTCCGATCACGCGCGCGCCCGACCCCGTTTCGGCTCTCGCGGCCATCAATCGCGAAATCGAAACCGCCTGAATCGCCCATGCGTCGCCAATGCCGTTCCAAATTTGTTTTCCCAGCCTGGATGGCTTGGATTCCAGGAGCGCTAAATTCGTGTAAAACAGATGAGTGGCCAAAATAAGTTGGAACGGCACCAATCGACAGTAACGGGAAATGCCCGGATAATAGCCGTCCGCGACGTCCGTGATATGCCGAATCAGGATAACTAGACAAAGTGCTGCCGCAACTGCTTGAAAAAATCACCCGCGCCAAAGTGCTGGTGATCGGGGACGCCATGCTGGACCGCTACTGGTACGGCGACGTCGAGCGCATCTCGCCCGAGGCGCCGGTGCCCGTGGTGGCCGTGAAGGAAGCGAAAGAGCTCCCCGGCGGCGCCGCCAACGTAGCGCGCAGCGTGCGGGCGTTGGGCGCCCAGTGCACCTTGTTTTCCATCAGCGGGGACGATCGCGAGGCGGACAGCCTCGAGCAACTCCTGGGCAAGGACGACATTCACTGCCGCCTCGAGCGGGACAAGTTGCTGAATACCACCGTCAAGCTGCGCGTCATCTCCAAGCATCTGCACCAGCAAATGTTGCGCATCGATTTCGATGGCCCGGTCAGCAAGGACGCGCGCGTGAAGCTGCTCGACGACTACCTCAAGCATCTCCCGGAATACGACGCCGTGATTATTTCGGACTACGGCAAGGGCGGGTTGGGTTACATCCAGGAAATGATCCAGGCCGCGCGCGCCGCATCACGTCCGGTGGTGATCGATCCCAAGGGCGACGACTATAGCGGCTACCGTGGCGCGAGCCTGATCACGCCGAATCGCAAGGAGTTCGAGCAGGTCGCCGGCCGTTTTCGCGACAACGCCGATCTCGAACGCCGGGCCGCGAAGCTGGTTCAGGATCTCGACCTGGGCGGCATTCTGGTGACACGCGGCGAGGATGGCATGAGTCTCGTGCAACGGAGCGGGCAAGTGCTGCATGTCAAAGCGCGCGCCCGGGAAGTATTCGATGTGACCGGCGCCGGCGACACGGTGATTGCCGCCGTCGGCTGCGCCTGGGCTGTCGGCGGCAGGCTGGAAGACGCGGTGCATCTGGCCAACGTGGCCGCCAGTATCGTCGTCGGCAAGCTGGGCGCGGCGACCGCGACGCCCGCCGAAATCATGCATGAGTTGTCCGCACAGGAGGGATGATGTACGTCGTCACGGGTGGAGCGGGTTTCATCGGTGCCAATCTGGTCAAGGCGCTCAACGAGCGCGGCGAGAAGGATATTCTCGTCGTCGACGATCTCGAGCACGGCGATAAGTTCCGCAACCTGGTCGATTGCGAAATCGCGGATTACCTGGACAAGCGCGATTTCCTCGACCGGATCGGCAACGGTGAGTTCAAGAAGAAGTTCAAGGCGATCCTGCATGAAGGTGCGTGTTCCGACACCATGGAGCACAACGGCGTCTACATGATGGGCAACAATTACGAATACTCCAAGGCGCTGCTGCATTACTGTCAGAACAAACGCATCCCCTATCTTTACGCCTCGTCGGCGGCGGTTTACGGCGCGGGCAAGGTTTTCCGCGAATCGCGCGAGCACGAGGGGCCGCTGAATGTTTACGGATACTCCAAGTGGCTGTTCGATCAATACGTGCGCCGCCTGTTTTCGAAACGCACGGCGCAGATCGTAGGCTTCCGTTATTTCAACGTTTACGGCGACCGCGAGCAGCACAAGGGCCGCATGGCCTCGGTGGCGTTCCATCACTTCAACCAGTTCCGCGAGTCCGGCAAGGTGAAGTTGTTCGAGGGCTGCGACGGTTACGGCAACGGCGAGCAGCGGCGGGATTTCATTTCCGTCGAGGACGTGGCGGCGGTGAATCTGTATTTTCTCGAGCATCCGCAGAAGAGCGGGATTTTCAACGTCGGCACCGGCCGCGCCCAGCCCTTCAACGACGTGGCGGCGGCGGTGATCAACAGTTTCCGGCGCCGGTCCGGCAAGTCGCCGGCCGACCTCAAAACCCTTCAAAAAGACGGACAGATCGTCTATATCAATTTTCCCGAGGCCTTGAAAGGCAAATATCAGAGTTTCACGCAGGCGGACATCGCGACGTTACGCCGCGCAGGTTACAAAAAACCTTTCCTCACCGTGGAGGAGGGGGTGGGCCGGTACATCGACCGCCTGGCCGGCAAGGAAGGCGTCGTCCCCGGTTTGTAAGCGGGTTTTTTAAATCATCACAACGAATAGCAATAACGCATGCAAAAAACAGCGCTGGAAAACAAAACAGTTGCCGTCGTCGGTCTCGGTTATGTGGGTTTACCGCTCGCAGTAGAATTTGGAAAACGGATGGCTACGATCGGGTACGACCTGAACGAGGCCAAACTCGCCAGCTATCGCCGTTGCCAGGACCCGACCGGTGGCGTGGGTGAGGATGATTTGCGCGCCGCCAGCAAGCTCAAATACTCGAGCAACCCGGCGGACATGGCGCCGGCGGATTTTATTATCGTAGCCGTTCCCACCCCGGTGGATGATGCGCACCAGCCTGACTTCACACCCCTGCACTCCGCTTGCCAGATGATAGCGCCGCATATGAAGAAGGGCGCCATCGTCATCTTCGAATCCACGGTTTATCCGGGCGCCACGGAGGAGGAGTGCATCCCGGTGCTTGAAAAGGGTTCGGGCATGCGCTGGATGAAGGATTTTCATGTCGGCTACTCGCCCGAACGCATCAATCCGGGCGACAAGGAACACACTCTGACGACCATCAAGAAAGTCGTTTCCGGCGATGACGCCCCCACGCTGGAAACGGTGGCACAGCTGTATGAACTCATCGTCAAGGCCGGTGTTTGCCGCACCTCCAGCATCAAGGCGGCGGAAGCGGCCAAGGTCATCGAGAACACCCAGCGCGATCTGAACATCGCCCTGATGAACGAGCTCGCCATCATCTTTCACAAGCTGGGCATCGACACGCTCGAGGTGCTGGAAGCCGCCGGCACCAAATGGAACTTTCTGCCGTTCAGGCCGGGACTGGTCGGCGGGCATTGTATTGGTGTCGATCCTTACTATCTCACGCAGAAGGCGGAGAGAATCGGCTATCACCCCGAGGTGATTCTGGCGGGCCGCCGCATCAACGACAGCATGGGCAAATATGTGGCGGAGCAGACCATCAAGCAGATCATCCAGGCGGGACATTCAGTCAATGGCAGCCATGTGATCGTGCTGGGCATCACTTTCAAGGAAGATTGTCCCGATTCGCGCAATACTCGCGTGATCGACGTGGTGAATGAGCTTAAGACATACGGCGTCAATGTCTGGGTCCACGATCCGGTCGCCGACGTGGAAGAGGCACGGCATGAATACGGTCTGGAGCTGCATTCTTGGGAGAAGCTACCGAGGGCCAAGGCGATCGTCGCGGCGGTGGCGCATAAGGAGTTCCTCAAAAAAGGCACGGACGAATTCCTCAAGAAATTGGAAAAGAACGGCAGCTTCATAGACGTCAAATCACGTTTCGACACGAAGGCGTTTGTTTCCGCCGGCGTGCAGGTATGGAGGCTCTGATCCCGAATTGAGCGAGGTGACAAGCAAGGTTGATTCACGCAGCTGGTATCTGGTCTACTGCAAGCCAAGGCAGGAAACCGTTGCCAGGGAAAACCTCGCCCGCCAGGGTTACGAAACCTATCTGCCGTTCATGCGCGATGCGCGCCGCCGCCAAGGCCGGCGCACCACCGTCATCGCGCCGATGTTTCCCCGCTATCTGTTCATCCACCTGAGCAGCCAGACCGACAACTGGGGTCCGATCCGTTCCACGCTGGGGGTTGTTTCGATCGTGCGGTTTGGCCGCGAAGCGGCGCGTGTCCCGGACGGTCTGATGTCGGCGTTGCGCTCGCGCGAGGATGCGCAGGGAGTCCAGATTCTGCCGGTCGAGGAGTACAAACCGGGGAGCCGGGTGCGAATTACGCAAGGCAGTTTCGCCGGCTACGAGGGTATTTTTCAGGCGGCCAGCGGCCGTGACCGTGTCACGGTGCTGCTCGATATCCTTGGCCGGGATGCCCGTACCACCGTCGATAGCGCTTCGATCGAACCTGCCTGAAAATCAAAGAAAATTCTTGACCGGACGGCCGACGGGTTATAGTGTTCATAATATGAACACAAAGGCTGACAGGGAAGAACAGCTGGTGTTGGAGCTGCTGGACGCGGTCGGCAAGCAAAGCAACGTCAGCCAGCGCCACCTGGCGAGCGACATGGGCATCGCCCTGGGGCTGGCCAATTCCTATCTCAAGCGCTGCATCCGCAAGGGCTTTATCAAGATCAGCGAAGCACCCGCCAACCGTTATCTCTACTATCTGACGCCCAAGGGCTTTGCCGAGAAGAGCCGGCTCACGGCGAAATACCTGTCTTCATCGTTCGCCTTTTATCGCAAGGCGGGTGATTCCTGCATGGACGTATTCCATGAATGCGAAGCCCATGGCTGGCGCCGGATAGTGTTGTACGGCATGTCGGACCTCGCTGAAATCGCCACCCTGAGGGTGCAGGATCAGGACATCGAGATCGTCGGGATACTGGACCCGCATACCGAGCGTCGCCGGTTTGCCGGTTTGCCGGTGTGGCGGAGTTTCAGTCAGGCCGTGCCCTTTGATGTCTGTGTGTTGACCGAGTTGAATTCACCCTTGGTCAGCTACGAGCAATTACTCAAGGAAATCGACAAGGAACGCGTGCTGGTTCCGGATATCCTGCGGCTCGAGTAGTTTTGGCTTAGGCGGTTGTCAGGCAGGCCCCGTATCGGAGCGGGGGGACAGATATGTGCGGAACTATTAATGTTCTGCATGGCGGTAGCGTGCCAGAATACCGTTATCTAAATAACAGAGATTTATTGAAAATGAAAATACTCGTCACGGGGGCAGCCGGTTTTATCGGTTCTGCGCTCGCGCTCAGATTGTTGGAGCGGGGCGACGCGGTGGTCGGCATCGATAATATGAATGATTATTACGACGTGCGGCTGAAACAGGCGCGTCTCGATCGCGCGATGAGCCATCCCCGCTTTCAATTCCACAAACTGGATATCGTCGACCGCGACGGCATGGCGGCGCTGTTTCGCACGCAAAGATTCGATGCCGTGATGCATCTCGCGGCACAGGCCGGCGTGAGGTACTCGATCACCAATCCCCTGGCCTACATCGATTCCAACCTCGTCGGGTTCGGAAATGTTCTCGAGGGGTGCCGGCACAACGGCGTGAAACATCTGGTATTCGCCTCCTCGAGTTCGGTTTACGGTGCCAATACCAAGCTGCCGTTTTCCGAGCACGACAACGTCGATCATCCCGTGTCGCTTTATGCCGCCACCAAGAAAGCCAATGAATTGATGGCACATAGCTACGCGCATCTGTACAAACTGCCATGCACGGGTTTGCGTTTCTTCACGGTTTACGGGCCATGGGGTCGTCCGGACATGGCGCTTTTCAAATTCACCATGGGGATAATCGAAGGCACGCCGATACCGGTTTTCAACAACGGGAAGATGGTCCGTGACTTCACTTATGTCGATGACATTGTCGAGGGAGTTATTCGGGCCATTGACCATGCCGCAGTACCCAATCCGGACTGGTCGGGCAAGGCCCCTGACCCGGCCACGAGCTATGCCCCGTACCGTATCTATAATATTGGCAATAACCAGCCGGTGGAGCTGATGCGGTATATAGAGGTTCTGGAAAAATGTCTGGGCAAAAAGGCCAAGCTGCAAATGTTGCCCATGCAGGAGGGCGATGTGCCGGCGACCTCGGCCAATGTCGAAAGCCTCGAGAAGGACGTCGGTTTCAGGCCGCGGACATCCGTTGAACAGGGCGTGGCGCGTTTCGTGGAGTGGTACAAATCCTACCACCGTGTTTCCTGAGAGGTGTCTTCAGGCTTAGTATTGAATAAGGTGGCCGATTCATGAAAATCAATCCAGTCATACTCTCGGGCGGTTCTGGTACGCGCCTGTGGCCGCTATCACGCGAGCAGTATCCGAAGCAACTGCTCAGTCTCATGGGTGAACGGACGTTGCTGCAGCAGACGGTCTCGCGTCTGGATGGCATGGATCACGTGGCGGACCCGCTGCTGGTATGCAACGAGGAACATCGTTTCCTGATCGCCGAACAGTTGCGCCAGCTGGGCAAAAAACCTGCCGACATCATATTGGAACCGGTGGGACGCAATACCGCGCCGGCGCTGACCTTGGCGGCGCTCGCGCTTCAGAAGACTTCGCCGGACGATGCGCTGATGCTGGTGATGCCGGCCGACCATGTCATTCAGGATGTTCGCGAGTTTCATGCCGTCGTCAAAGCCGGAGCGCTTCTGGCGGAGAAGGGGTTGCTGGTGACGTTTGGCATCGTTCCCGCGACGCCGGAAACGGGATACGGCTACATCAAGAAAGGCGACGGTTACGCCGTGGAAGCTTTCGTCGAGAAACCGGACGCCCAGACGGCGGATCGCTACGTGAAGTCCGGCGAATATTTATGGAACAGCGGCATGTTCATGATGCCCGCGTCCGTCTGGCTCGACGAGCTGAAACGGTTTCATCCGGCCATGCTAGAGGCCTGCAAGGCGGCTTACGAACAGGGTCGGCGTGATGGCGAATTCTACCGGGTCAACGCCCAGGCGTTCGCGAGCTGTCAGTCCAACTCGATCGATTACGCGGTCATGGAGGAAACCGACCGGGCCGCCGTGGTCGCATTGGATGCCGGGTGGTCCGATATCGGGGCCTGGTCGTCGCTGTGGGAGGCTTCGGCCAGGGACCCGCAGGGGAACGTCGTCCAGGGCGACGTTTTCATGCATGAAACGCAGAACGCACTGCTTATTTCCCAGCACCGGTTTCTCGCGGCGGTGGGACTTGATGATATCATTGTCGTGGAAACGCCCGATGCCGTGCTGGTCGCGCACAAGGACCATGCGCAGAACGTCAAAGAGGTGGTCAACCGTCTCAAGCAGGAGAAGCGCAGCGAGTATCAGACGCACCGCCGCGTGTACCGGCCCTGGGGTTATTACGAGGGCATCGATGCCGGACCGCGTTTTCAGGTGAAGCGCCTGATGGTCAAGCCTGGCGCGGCGCTGTCGTTGCAGATGCATCATCATCGCGCCGAGCACTGGATCGTGGTCAAGGGAACGGCGCAGGTGACGAAGGGGGAGGAGGTTTTCATGCTCACGGAAAACCAGTCCACCTATATTCCGCTGGGCACGACGCACCGGCTGGAGAACCCAGGAAACATACCGCTCGAAATCGTCGAGGTGCAATCCGGAAGCTATCTCGGCGAGGACGATATCGTGCGGTTCGAAGACAAGTACAACCGGGCTAAGTGAAAATGGGGAAGAAGGCGCTCATCACCGGCATTACCGGACAGGACGGGGCTTATCTCGCCGAGTTTCTGCTGAAAAAGGGTTACGAGGTGCACGGCATCAAGCGCCGGACCTCGCTGTTCAACACGGATCGCATCGATCATTTGTACCAGGATCCGCATATGAAGGGACGCAAGTTCGTCCTGCACTACGGTGATATGACGGATTCCAGCAGCCTGATACGCATCGTGCAGCAGGTGCAGCCCACCGAGATCTACAACCTTGCCGCCCAGAGCCACGTGGCGGTGTCGTTCGAGGAACCGGAATACACGGCGGATTCCGATGCATTGGGTGCTCTGCGCCTGCTCGAGGCCATCCGTATTTTGGGTCTGGGAAAAGAAACCCGGTTCTACCAGGCCTCGACCTCCGAACTCTACGGCAAGGTGCAGGAAATACCCCAGCGCGAGACCACGCCGTTCTATCCGCGCTCGCCCTATGCCGTGGCCAAACTATATGCCTACTGGATCACGGTGAATTACCGCGAGGCCTACGGCATGTATGCCTGCAACGGGATTCTTTTCAACCACGAATCTCCCATCCGCGGCGAAACCTTCGTGACCCGGAAGATCACGCGCGGCATGGCACGCATCAAGCTCGGACTGCAGGACTGCCTGTATCTCGGCAACCTGAACGCCAAGCGCGACTGGGGCCACGCGCGCGATTACGTCGAGGCGCAATGGCACGTTCTGCAACAGAAACAGCCGGAGGATTTCGTCATCGCCACCGGCGAGCAGTACAGCGTGCGCGATTTCGTCAACGCCGTCGCCAAGGAGCTCGGTATCGTGATCGAGTGGCGCGGGAAGGGTCTGAAGGAGACCGGCATCGTCAGCCAGATCGACGGCAGCGGGAAGACCGGACCGAAGAAAGGCCAGGTGATCGTGCGTGTCGATCCACGCTATTTCCGCCCCACTGAGGTCGAAACGCTGCTCGGCGACGCCAGCAAGGCGCGCAAGAAACTCGGCTGGAAGCCGAAGATCAAATTCAAGGAACTGGTAACCGAAATGGTGCGCGCCGACCTCGACGCCTCGGAGCGCGACAGCCTCGTCAAGAAGTTCGGCTATTCTGCGTACGATTATCACGAATAGATCATGAAATCCGACGGCAAGATTTATGTCGCCGGCCACCGCGGATTGGTGGGTTCGGCGATTACCCGCAGGCTTCGGGCAGGCGGATATTCCAACCTGTTGCTGCGCACCCACGTCGACCTGGATTTGCTCGACCAGCGGGCGGTGGACGAGTTTTTCGCACGCGAGCGACCGGAATATGTTTTTCTGGCGGCCGCCAAGGTCGGCGGCATCCACGCCAACAATACCTACCGCGCCGATTTCATTTATCAGAACCTGATGATCGAATCGAACATCATCCACGCTTCGTACCGGCATGGCGTGAAGAAGCTCATGTTCCTCGGATCGAGTTGCATCTATCCCAAGCGCGCCCCTCAGCCCATGAAAGAGGAATATCTGTTGACGGGGCTGCTCGAGCCCACCAACGAACCTTATGCCATCGCCAAAATCACCGGCATCAAGATGTGCGGCGCTTACAACAGCCAGTACGGTACCAATTTCATGAGCGCCATGCCGACCAATCTGTACGGGCCCGGCGACAATTACGATCTGAAGAACTCGCATGTTTTGCCGGCGCTGATTCGCAAGATGCACGAGGCCAAGGCGCAGAACGCGAAAGAAGTCGTCGTGTGGGGCACCGGTTCACCGCGGCGCGAATTTCTCTACAGCGACGATCTCGCGGACGCCTGCGTGTTTCTGATGGAGCGCTACAACGCCGCCGACGTCGGGGAATTCATCAACATCGGGGTCGGCAAGGAGATCACCATCCGCGAAGCCGCCCAGCTGATCGCCGAGGTCGTGGGTTTTCGCGGGAGTCTGGTTTTCGATGCTTCCAAGCCGGACGGCACGCCCCGCAAGCTGCTGGATGTCTCGCGCCTCCAGGCCCTGGGCTGGCAGCCCAAGACCGGTTTCCGCGACGGGATTGCCAAGGCGTACGCGGATTTCCTGCAAAACGTCGCCAAGGCCGCTTAAACAGACTCATGAGAAACCCGATTCGCAAGCGTATCCTCGTCACCGGCGGCGCCGGCTTCCTGGGCTCACACCTGTGTGAGCGGCTGCTCGCCGATGGCCATGACGTGCTGTGCGTGGATAATTTTTTCACCGGCACCAAGGACAACATCGTTCACCTCATCGGTAATCCCCATTTCGAGGCGCTGCGTCACGACGTGACGTTCCCGCTCTATGTCGAAGTGGATGAAATCTACAATCTGGCCTGCCCGGCTTCGCCTATCCATTATCAGTTCGATCCGGTGCAGACGACCAAAACCAGCGTTCATGGGGCGATCAACATGCTGGGTCTGGCGAAGCGCATCAAGGCGAAGATTTTCCAGGCCTCGACCAGCGAGGTGTATGGCGATCCCAAGGTTCATCCGCAACCCGAGGATTACTGGGGGCACGTCAATCCCGTCGGATTGAGATCCTGCTATGACGAAGGCAAGCGCTGTGCCGAAACACTTTTCTTCGACTATCGTCGGCAGCACAATCTGCGCATCAAGGTGGCGCGGATTTTCAACACCTATGGTCCGCGCATGCACCCGAACGACGGTCGTGTCGTGTCAAATTTCATCGTCCAGGCTCTGAATGGGAAGCCGATCACGATTTACGGCGACGGCAGACAAACACGTTCCTTCTGTTACGTGGACGACCTGATCGAAGGGTTTGTTCGTTTGATGAATACACCGGATGATTTTACCGGCCCTGTAAATCTCGGCAATCCCGGCGAATTCACCATTCGCGAGCTGGCGGAAAAGGTGATTGCCATGACCGGCTCGAAGTCAAAGCTTGTTTTCAAGTCTCTGCCGAGCGACGATCCGATGCAGCGCTGTCCCGATATCGCGCTTGCCAAACAGCAATTCGGATGGGAGCCCGCGATCGATCTGGGCAGCGGGCTGACCAAGACGATTGCCTATTTCAGATCCTTGTCGCGGCCGTAGCGTGACCATGGAATGGCAATCGCTTCTCGGTAACATGCTGACGACACTGTATAATTAAGGTGATTTCACGTTTGTCGCCGGAATGTCCGGTGCGATTGAGAAAATGAGGATATTGCCGGCGTAATGGGTGACATCAAAAAGGACTGGCCCCAGGTCAGGGATCTACACACGATCATCTTCGATTTTGACGGTGTATTCACTGACAACAAGGTCTACGTGGCACAGGACGGACAGGAGCATGTCCGGTGCGACCGCGCCGACGGCCTGGCGCTGGATTTCCTCAGGCGATATCGCGATCGCAGGCAGCCCGGCCTGGATTTTTTCATCGTGTCGACGGAACGAAATCCCGTGGTAGAGGCGCGTGCGCGGAAATTAAAACTGACCTGTAAGCAGGGGATCGGCGACAAACTCGCTTTTATCTCCGAGTATCTCCGAACCCGCTTTCCTGACAAGTCCGATCCTTTCGGCGGGCTGGTTTATCTGGGGAACGATCTCAACGACCTTCCGGTCATCATGCGGGCGGGATTTTCCGTAGCGCCCCATGACGCTCACCCCAGGGTAAAGCAGTCGGTTTCGGTCGTGTTGGCGCAAAGTGGCGGCAACGGATTCGTCCGTGCCGTGATCGAAAAATTACTGAGCATTGATGACATGACGCAGGAGGAATTGCATGAGCTTGTTTTTGATCGCTGAAGTGGGAATCAATCACAACGGCGACATGGAGATCGCCAGGCAGTTGATCGATGTCGCGGCCGACTCGGGCGCCGACGCCGTCAAGTTCCAGAAACGCACGCTCGACAAGGTATATACGAAGGAATTTCTCGATTCGCCGCGCCGACGCCGTCAAGTTCCAGAAACGCACGCTCGACAAGGTATATACGAAGGAATTTCTCGATTCGCCCCGCGAAAGCCCCTGGGGCACGACCCAACGGCATCAAAAAGAGGGTCTGGAATTCAATTATGAGCAATATCAGGAGATCGGACGATATTGCAGGGAAAAGGGGATCAAGTGGTTCGCCTCGGCATGGGACCTGGACAGCCAGCGATTTCTTCAGCGCTTTGACCTCGAATTCAACAAAATCGCCTCGGCCATGATCGTGTCCGAGGAATTGTTGCGCGAGGTCGCCTCGGAAGGAAAATACACGTATATCTCGACCGGCATGAGCACGACCCGGGATATCGACCGTGCCGTCGATATCTTTAAAAAAGCCGGTTGCCCATTCGAGCTTATGCACTGCGTGTCCACCTATCCCATGGCGGAAGAGGACGCCAACCTGTATCGAATCGTGAAACTGCGCGAGCGTTACGGGTGCAAGGTAGGATACAGCGGGCACGAAGTCGGTTTGTCTCTCTCGTATGCCGCCGTCGCTTTGGGCGCCACGTCGCTGGAACGGCATATCACCTTGAGCCGCGCGATGTATGGTTCCGATCAGTCGGCGTCGGTGGAACCGGCCGGCTTCCGGCAGCTCGTTGGCGCCGTGCGTAAAATCGAAAAGGCCCTGGGTGACGGCACGCTCGACATGAATCCCAAGGAAATGCCGGTCGCGAAAAAGTTGCGCGCGCATCTCGGTTGGGAATCCGATTCGCTCGAGGGCACGGTTTACAAGCATGGCAAGCCATGAGTTGTCCGTGACGGAACATATCCGCTCTCGTTCCCACGGCAAGGGTGATTAAAGGATCGGTCAATGGGTGACACCGTTGCCATCATTCCTGCGCGCGGGGGCTCGAAAGGAATTCCGCGCAAGAACATCGCCGATCTTTGCGGAAAACCGCTGATAGCCTGGTCCATTCTCCAGGCGCGCGCCGCCCGCGGCGTTGATTCGGTCTGGGTGACCTCGGACAGCGCCGAGATTCTGGACGTGGCCGTGAGCCACGGCGCAAACCCCATCCAACGCCCCGCCGAAATATCCGGGGATGAGGCCAGCTCCGAATCTGCGTGGTTGCATGCCCTCGACACGATCGAAACGGGCGGGACCAGGGTCGATCTCGCCATCGGCATGCAGGCGACGTCGCCGATTCGCGAACCCTCCGATCTCGACAGGGCGCTGGCGCAGTTCGAACGCGAACGGCTCGATTCGTTGTTGACCTGTTGCGAGGTGGAAGATTTCTTCATCTGGCGGTACGGGCCGGACGGTCAACCGGTCGGGGTCAATCATGACTACAAAAACCGCGCGCGACGCCAGAATATCGAGAAGCGTTACCTCGAGAACGGTTCGTTTTACCTGTTC